>JANYAZ010000134.1 GCA_025361045.1 Geothrix sp.
GCCCACACCCCCGCCAGGATCGCCTATGCCCATCTTGAACTGGCGCCCGGAGCCCGCTTCCAGCAGACCCTTCCGGAAGGCTGGACCGCCGCCGTGGTGCCGCTGCAAGGCTCGGTTCGCATCGAGGGCACCGAGGTTTCCGCGAACGCCGTGGCCCTGCTGGGGGAGGGGGACTCGCTGGCGCTGGAGGCCGTGTCGTCCGTCAGCCTCATGCTGCTGGCGGGGGAGCCCCTCCGCGAGCCCATCGCCCACTACGGCCCCTTCGTGATGAATACCCGGGAGGAGATCGAGCAGGCCATCCTTGACTACCAGCAGGGGCGCATGGGTCATCTGGACTGAGAGTGCCTAACAAAGCCCCTACGAGGCCGCGATGAAGCCAGGCAGGATGCACCGCAAGGAAAGGGCCCGCAGGGCAACGTGGTTCGTTGTTCAAGGGACCTGACGCCGCGGGGCGCCTGCCTGGCCTCATCCCTCCGGGCGAGGGCCGGCGGGCGTCGCGATGCCGCGTCACGCTTGTCGCGCGTAGTACCTGCTACGCTTCGACTCGCGTTCCTCGCCTCACTCGCCCGGCGACCCTCGCGCGACCCCGTGGGGGGTTTGTTAGCCACTCCGAACTTCAGACCTGGGAGCCTGGGCCGATGAGAGAGAAACTCCCAGAAAGGTCCGCATGCCCCAGTCCGCCGACGGTTTTCCTGTGGATAGCCCATCGGGTGGCGGATCGTTGCAGCTCACGCAGGACCTCGCAGCCCTGGAGCAGGTCATCAACCGTTCTGCTGCGGGGGCCGCGCGGACTTCGCTGCAGGTGCAGACTCTGGCGCGGGAGATCGACCAGATTCTCACCGGCACCCGCTCCATGCAGGAGACCCTGGACAACCTGGGCGGGAACATTTCCCTGTCGGCCATCGCCACCGAGGAGGCTGCAGAGTCCACCCGTTCCATGGCAGACCTGACGCGACACGGGCGTGCGGAAAGTGACCTGGCCGTAGCCACGGTCCGACACCTCCAGCAGCAGACCACGGTGACTTCCGAGCGCCTGGAGTCGCTGCTGGGCCACATCCTGAAGGTCAATGAAGTGTCCCAGGTCATCGGAGAAATCGCCGACCGCACGGGCATGCTCAGCCTCAATGCCGCCATCGAGGCAGCCCATGCCGGGGCTGCGGGCCGCGGGTTCGCCGTGGTAGCCGAGGAGGTCCGGAAGCTGGCGGACCGGACCTCGCTCCAGACCCAGGAGATCGGGGCCCTCCTCGAAGCCATCAGGAAGGACCTGGATCCGGCCCGCGAGGCCATGGAGCAGAGCCTGGGGCTCGCCTCGGCAACTCGGACCCAGGTCGAGGCCGTCGAACAGCGCTTTTCGGAAATCGCCGACCTGGCGGAATCCACCGCCGGAAACGTGGCCAGCCTCGCCGGGACGGCCACGGAGGAACAGGAAGCGGCCCAGATTCTGATGGAGGCTTCCGGCAAGTTGTTGGAATCCACAGGTACCTTGAAGTCTGCCGCCGAGGCGGTGGCCCAGGATGCCTTTGCTGTGACCTCCCTGACCGAAGAAGGCCACCGACATCTGGCAGCCTATGACACCGGCTCTTTGTTCCACCGGGCCCTTGGCCTGGCCCGGGGACTCGCCACCACCAGTTCGACCATTCTGGAAGGCACGGTCAAGGAAGGGCGGATCAGTGCCGAGGCACTCCTGGCGCTGGACTACACAGAGATCCATGGGTCAGAGATCCAGAGCCTCTCCCGGTTCTTCAACATCCTGCGGGTGTCGCCGGAGGGGTTCACTCCGCCCAAGTTCCGCACGGCCTACGATGCGTTGGTGGAGCGGACCCTGCAGGAGGCCTTCGATGGGATCCTGGAGCAGGACCCCAGGCTGACCTTAGCCCTGATCATCGATCTCAACAGCTATGCCCCTTCACACAACAAGGTCTTCTCGAAGGACTGGACAGGACAACCGGACAAGGACCTCGCGGGCAACCGCGTGAAGCGCTTCTTCACGGACAATCGGGTGCTGGTTCGTGGCGCGCGTCATGGTCTGGGCGAGGCTGCCGAGGCCCTGCCGGATCGGGTCGACCGGGCAGCCTTCCAGCGGGTGTCTGATCTCCGCGAACAAGCCGCCAACCGTCAGGAGTTCCTGGTGCAGACCTACGCCCGGGACACGGGCGCCATCATCACGGTCCTCACGGTACCGCTCTATGTTCTCGGCCAGCGCTATGGCGCCAGCCTCCTGGGCTGGAGCAGCGATGACTGAGGGCTGAGAGCTGGGAGCTCTTAGGCCATCGGCTTCGCGGTGAGTCCGCGACGCAAGGTAAAGCGTCCGGCAGCCAGCTTCCCAAGCGCGCGTGCCAGGGCCTCCCGGCTGCAGGACAGGGCGGCGCTCCAGGCCTCCAGGGGCAGCTCGCCGCCGTCGGGATGGGTCTCGACCCACGCCTGCCAGAGGGCCGCGAGGGCCACTGTCCCCGGTTCCTGGCGGTCCCGCCAGCTGCGCTCCTGGGGGCGCTTCGGATCATAGAAGGTGGTGCCGCGCAGCTTGTCCGGCAGGAAGGTCTGCTCGCGGTCGTAGTCGTCATGGGAGTAGTGGTAGCCCGCACCCCGCCCGGCCTTGCGGGCCGTGGAAGTATGGGCATCGCGGATGGCTTCGGGGATGGGGGCGTCTTCCGCCGCCAGGGCCGCATCCACGGCCAGGACCGTGGCGTTGCTCTTGGGGGCGTTGACCACGTAGATGACAGCCTGGGCCAGGGGGATGCGGGCCTCGGGCCAGCCGATCTGCTCCACGGCGCGGCTGGCGGCTTCCGAGAGCAGGAAGGCCTGGGGGTCGGCGTTGCCCACGTCCTCGGCCGCGCAGACCATGAGTCGCCGGGCGATGAAGCGGGGATCCTCGCCGCCGCGAATCATGCGGCTCAGGTAGTAGAGGGCGGCGTCCGCGTCCGAGCCCCGCAGGCTCTTCTGGAAGGCGCTAGCCAGGTCGTAGTGGCCGTCGGCGCGGTCGAACATCATGCGACCGCCAAGGGCGCCTTGCAGGGATTCCAGGTCCGGATCCGGCATCTCCATCCAGGTCTCCAGGCCCGACAGCGCTGAGCGGAGGTCGCCGCCGGCCCAGTTCGACAGCCACTCGAAGACGTCGCTGGGTCCCAGCGCACCGGGCCGCTCTTTGGCCCAGGCCCGCTTGAGCACCTTGAGGATGTGGGCCGGTTCCAGGGCCTTCAAGGCAATGAGCTGGCAGCGGCTGCGCAGCGCCGGGTTCAGGTAGAAGGCCGGGTTCTCGGTGGTGGCGCCGACCAGGATGGCCTCGCCCCGTTCGAGGAAGGGCAGCAGGATGTCCTGCTGGGCCCGGTTGAAGCGGTGGATCTCATCCAGGAACACCACGGGCGGGATCTTGCGGAACAGCGGCATTTCTCGGCTGTCGGCCAGGAACTTCTTCAGCTCCGCCGCGCTGCCGCTGGCCCCCGAGAACTCCATGAAGCCGTGCCCCGTGGCCTCGGCAAGGATGCGGGCCAGTGTCGTCTTGCCGGTGCCGGGCGGGCCCCACATCACCATGGAGGGCAGGCGACCGCCCGCCGTGAGTCGTGTCAGTGCGCCCTTGGGGCCAAGCAGGTGCGCCTGGCCCACCACCTCGTCGAGGCTGGTGGGGCGGAGGCGTTCTGGGAGCGGGATGTGGGACATGGCGATCCCTCCAGCCTATCAGCCCGCCTGTGCTAGGCTCCCCGGATGACTCAGCTTTCAGCTTTCGAGCGCGACCCTTTTGCCATCACGTTGGAGACCCGCATCCTGCGCTGCGGCGAGGACAAGGGACGACCCTTCGCCATCTTGGAGGACACGGTCTTCTACCCAGAGGGCGGCGGCCAGCCCTGCGACCTCGGCAGCCTGAATGGTGTGGCCGTGGTGGATGTCCAGAAGCGCGATGGCGAGATCCGGCACTACCTGGATTCGGTCCTGGAGGCTGGCCCGGCCTCGCTGCAACTGGACTGGTCCCGCCGCTTCGACCACATGCAGCAGCATACAGGCCAGCACCTGCTCACGGCCGTGGCCCAGGACCAGTTCAAGTGGGAGACCACGGCCTTCCACCTGGGGGCGTCGGTCTGTGACATCGAGCTTTCGGCTCCCTCCATTTCGCTGCGCGAAATGGAGCAGTTGGAAGAGCTGGTCGCATCTGAAATCAGGGCGCACCGGGAGGTTTCGGCGCGGCGCGTGAGCCCGGAGGCCTACAAGCTGGAAGCCGTGCGCTCCCGGGGCCTTCCGGATGGCCACATCGGCGACATCCGCCTGGTGCAGATCGCGGGCGTGGACCTGAACACCTGTGGCGGCACACACCTGCGCCACACGGGCGAGATCGAGGCACTCAAGCTGCTGGGCACCGAAAGCATCCGCGGGGGTACGCGCCTCTTCTATGCGGCCGGAAGGCGCGCCAGGTTGCGCCTGGGCGCGCATGAAAAGCGCAATGCGGCCCTGCGCGCCCTGCTAGGCGCACCAGATGAGGAACTCGTCGCCGCCCTCCAGATCAAGCTGGACCAGATGCTGGTCCTGGAGCGTCGCAGCCGGAAACTGGAGGAGGAACTGGCAGAGTACCAGGCGGCGGCCCTGGCGGCGCGGCCTGGAACCATTGTGGAAGCCCACCTCGAGGGCCGGGACATGGCCTACCTCCAGAAGCTGGCCCGAGGCATCCTCGCCATCGATTCCGCCAAGGCGGTGTATCTGACCGCCGACACAGGCGGGCAGGGGATCTTCCTGCTGAGCGCGGGCGAGGGCTCGACGCTGGATGTCCCGGCCGCTGGGAAAGCGGTGGCAGCCATCTTGGGCGCCAAGGGTGGCGGTGCCGGGAAGAACTTCCAGGGCAAGGCACCCAGCCTGGCGGCGCGGGAGCAGACCGTTTTCTCCCTTCGAGAGATGGGACAATAGCTCCGCCATGGACCTGATCTACCTCGACCACAACGCCACCACGCCCCTGGATCCCGAGGCCTTCAAGGCCATGTTGCCCTGGTTCACGGAACGCTTCGGCAACGCCAGCTCGGCCTACGCGCTGGGCCATCTGTCGGATGGTGCGGTGGTGGCGGCGCGGGAGCAGGTGGCGGCACTGGTGGGGTGCACACCCGCTGAGATCGTCTTCACCTCTGGAGGTACCGAGAGCCTGAACCATGCCGTCCGGGGCACCTGGGAGGCCTTTCCCACCAAGCGCCATCTGGTCACCACCGCGGTGGAGCATCCCGCGATGCGGGCGCTGGTGCTGTGGTGGAAGGGCCAGGGTGGTGAGGTCACGGACCTGGGCGTGGACGGTGAAGGTCAGTTGGATCTGACTGCGCTGGAAGCCGCGGTACGGCCGGATACGGCGCTGGTGGCCGTCATGGCTGCCAACAACGAATCCGGCGTGCTGTTTCCGGTGGCGGAAGCCGCGCAGATCGCCCGAACCAGGGGGGCCCTCTTCCTGGTGGACGCCACCCAGGCCATGGGCAAGGTTCCAGTCAATGCCGCGGCCTGGGGTGCGGATCTGCTCTGCCTTAGCGGGCACAAGTTCCACGGGCCGAAGGGCACGGGAGTGCTCATGATCCGCCGCGGGGTGCGCGTCAAGCCACTGCTGCTGGGCGGGTCCCAGGAAAGGGGTCGCCGGGGAGGCACCGAGAATGTGCCGGGGATCGTTGGCCTGGGCAAGGCCGCTGAGCTGGCGGTGGCGCGGTTGCCGGAGATGGACCGTGTGCGCCAGCTGCGCGATGACATGGAAGGCCGGATTCGGGCAGAGATCCCGGATGTGCGCATTCATGGCGGAGGGACCAGCCGCCTGCCCAACACCAGCCTGGTGGGGTTCATGGGTATCGAAGGGGAGGCGCTTCAGCTGAAGCTGGCCGAGCGGGGCATGTGTGTGTCCACAGGCAGCGCCTGCAGCACCGGCATGCGCGAGCCCAGCCATGTGCTGCGGGCCATGCGGGTGCCGGAGGCCTTCGCCCAGGGCACGGTGCGCTTCAGTCTGGGAAGGGGAACCACGGTCCGGGACCTGGACCCGGTTCTGGCTCTTCTGCCGGCCCTGGTCTCAACTCTCAGGGATAGGCTCAGTTTTGAACCGCATAAACGGTAATTACCCAGTATGATCCAGGCAGGCAATGCCATTCGGATCTTAAGGTTGAATCGCCATCAGATGGAACGGGACCTCCCCGCGCCGAGGCTTCGCCAAGGCAGAAAGAAAGGAACGTCATGGCCATGGAACGCCTGAGGCGCTTCGCAAAAAGCCTCCGCTCAGGCAAGTCCGAGGCGGCAAGGCCCTGGCGTACGCCCTTGACTCTGGATCGGGGAATCCTTGGGGAAGCCTCGATGGATCTCGATGGCCATGGTCATGGCGCGGCCCTGTGGGAAAACGGCGGCAAGGTGTGGACCATGCCTGTGGGCCCGCACATGGCGCCGGCCCTGGTTCGACTGCCGCTGGGCGACGGGACCTCACCCCGCATCATCCTGAACCATGAGGGCCGTGGCATCGCCCTTTGGCAGTCGACGGTGGGAGAGGAACGGCAGATCCTCGGCAAGATCCTCGGTGGTAGCGAGGAAGGATCCCATGTGATCTTCCGGACCTCGGGACAGATCCAGCACCTGCAAGCGGCCGTGGACCGGCGCGGCAACGCCTTGGTGGTCTGGCTGCTGGTAACCGATGAGCGGATCGAGGTGATGGCTCAATCGTTCGATACCAGGGGGCATGCCTGGGAACAGGCACCCACGTCATTGGGCATCCCTTCGGCGCCGACTGCGGAGCCTCGCATGGCCGTGAACCACCGGGAGCACGCCATGGTGCTCTGGGAAGTCGAAGGCGGGGGCTCAGCAGGATTGGTGGCCAGCCACTACTGGCCCGCAGATGGCATCTGGTCGGATCGGCCTGTGCCGGTGGTCTCCCATGCCACTCTCCAGCACCAGGTGGTCATGGATGACCTGGGGAATGCCCTGGCGCTCTGGCTCCACGCTCCCCGGGGCCAGCGGAGCAGCCTCGAGGCCAGTTACTACGATGGACAGCGCTGCGAATGGGGTCCACCCGAAGTCCTCAGCACTTCCCAGACCTTCATGCATCCGCGTTTGGTCATGACCGGGGATGGCGAGGCCCTTGCGGCCTGGTGCCAGTCTGAAGGCCATGGGGCCTCCCGCCTGATCACCAAGGCTTTTGCGGAGGGCACCTGGGAGGCCGGCGTCGAGTGCCTCGAACTGGGGCATGCTCCGGTTCGGGAATTCGCCATCGACCTCGGGGCCGGGGGTCAGGCCGGGCTTCTGGCGGTGCACCACGGCTCTGAGGGGGACTGGGTTTCCGCCCGCCTCCGACAAAAGGCTTGGTCCGAGGCTTTTCCCCTGGTGGCTCCTTCCCAATTGCCTTGTTCTTCCCCTCAAATCAAGCTCTGCCCGCAGGGGGCCTCGGCGATCTGGATCCAAGGCAGGGGCCGGGACGGGGCCTTGGTCCTGGTCGAGACCTTTTAAGCCAAACGCCTGCGAAGCCAGAGCAGGGCCTGTCAACTGGGCCGGGAGAGCAATTGCTGCGCGTAGTGCTCGATGGCATAGGGCAGCCACCGATGCCCTGGCAGGTCGCGGCTGAGGTAGCCCATGTGGCCGCCATGCGGCTCGATGTGAAGGTGGACTTGGTCCGAAGGGCTCGAATCCACGGCGTGCCGCCAGGGTATGAAAGGATCATCCTTGGCCATGAGGATGACCGTGGGAACGGTGATCTTCGCCAGGTGGTGCCGGGCTGAACAGCGGGCATAGTAGTCGTCGGCATGGAGGAATCCTCCAGCCTTGGTGGTGTAGGCATCATCGAATTCACGCAGACTCATGAGCGGCCAGGTCCGGTAGATGTCCGGAATGAGACCATCCTCCAGGCGCTGTTGGATGGCATTGCGGCAGCGTTTGATGAAGCGCAGCTCATAGAGGCGGCTGAGTCCCTGGTGGATGGTGTGGGAGCAGGCACCCAGGTCCACCGGCGGGTTCACGGCAATGGCCGCATCTGGGCGCGCGGCCGCCATAGGCAGGCCTCCGCCCAGGTTCAGCAACAGCGCGTTGGCGGACAAGGAGTAGGCCACGGCCAGCTGGCGCAGGTCCGGGTGGCGTTCACGGGCTGCAGCGAAGGCGGCACCGAGATCATCGCCGGAGCCGCTGTGATAGGGCTTCTTCGCCAGCCCTCGACCTTCCCCGCAGCCCCGGTGGTTGATGGTCCAGACATGGTGTCCCAGCCTGCGTGCCAGGGCGACGGTGCGGCGCACGTAGTGGGCTTGGTCATCGCCACCCAGACCGTGGAAGACCAGCGTCAAGACCCCCTTCTCACCGGGATAGTGACGACCAGCAAGCTGGTCCCCATCGGAGAGCAGGATGCGAAAGGGTTCGGAGGGGTGCGCAGGGAGCTCCCCCGGCAGGTAGTTGCCCAGGATGGTCTGCAGATGACCCGAGCGGGCCCACCAGGGTGCGCGGCAGGGCAGGGGCGGTGGAGCGAGCGAGCGCATCGGCCCAGTTTGCCCCAGGTGGCGTCATTCCTTGCGCTTGAAGACGAGTTTGTAGCTGAAGGGGTTGTCGAGTTTGGGGTGGGTGTAGGTCACCTGGAGGGCCAGGGAATTGCCATCCTTCCGCATGGAATAGACGTGCTTCAGCACATAGCCGTCTCCGCTGAGGGTCTGAATCATGGTGGGCCCGGCCTTGGTAAGGGTGACCTTGAATTCCTGGTCATCACTCCGCTTCCAGGTGGCCTCGGTGCCATCAGTCGGCGTATCGATGGGCCGCTCTTTCCCCAGGGTCACGGAAAAGCTGTCCCCCGCCAGGATGTCGAGCTGGCTGAAGCTTTTGCAGGCGGACTGGAGTTTCTTCTTCCAAACCAGCTTCATGGCGAAATTCAGATCCTTGAGGTGGGCTTCGATCTGCTCGTCGATTTTATCGCTTTGTGAAGCATGCAGGGTCCATTCGCCATCCCACACCACCTTCGCCTCCTTGATGCTCTCTGGGGCTGGCGATTTGGGTTTCTGGGCCGAAAGAGAAGGGGCCAAGAGGCAGGCAAGCAGAAGGGTCGGGATGCGCATGGGACCTCCAATCACTGACTGCGAGCCTACGCTCCGGTTGTCAAAACGAAAAGGAGGTCATGTGATCAGCGCAACAAAGGACCGGATTGATGACCTTCCAGGGAAGATCGCGTATCACGAGGTGTAAGCTGGTGGCATTCAGCCCAAAAACAGGGCACTCAATTCAAGGAGTGTGGCCATGAAGAGACAAGAAGCCCTTGATTACCATTCGATGGGGCGGAAGGGGAAGATCGAGGTCATCGCCACGAAACCCTGTTCCACCGCTCGCGATTTGTCCCTGGCCTACTCTCCGGGTGTGGCCGAACCCTGCCTGGCCATCGAGAAGGATCCCGAGCTGGCCTATGAGTACACCGCCAAGGGCAACCTGGTGGCCGTGATCTCCAACGGCACGGCCGTACTGGGTCTGGGCAACATCGGCGCC
>JANYAZ010000165.1 GCA_025361045.1 Geothrix sp.
TCCCGACTGGGATTCGGAAGCCTTTCACCTCGAAGCTGTGAACGTCTGCCTCAGGTCTGCATTCAAACTCAGAAAGCCGCGTTCAACCAACAAAACGACCAAACGTCTGGTGCCCTCCTCCGATCAGGCCTGAACGGTTACAAAAATCATAACCCCAGGCTCTGGCATACTCTGAAACAGGATGAGCCTGATTCCTTCAACCATTGGTCGCTTTAGGGTGCTGGACGTCCTCGGTTCCGGGGCCATGGGCACGGTGTACCTGGCGGAGGACCCCCTGCTCAAGCGGACCCTGGCCATCAAGGTGGTGCGGGCGGGAACGGCGAACAGTGAGGTGCTGCTCCGTTTCAAGCAGGAAGCCGAAGTCTCGGCTCAATTGAATCACCCCAATTCCGTCACGATTTTCGACGTGGGCGAGGAGGCGGACCTGGGCCCCTACCTCGTCATGGAGTATGTAGAAGGGGGAGCCCTTTCGGATCTGATTCGGAGGGGTCCCATGGAGCCCGACGAAGTGGCTCGCCTGCTGGTCCAGGCCGCGGACGCCCTGACGGCGATGCATGCCTTGGGGATTCTGCACCGCGACATCAAACCCGATAACTTCATGATGACCAAAGACGGCCGCCTGAAACTCATGGATTTTGGCATTGCGCGGGGGGACCAGCTGCGTCTAACCGCAGCCTCGATCTTTCTGGGCACCCCCGGCTACGCCGCACCGGAGGTGCTGATGGGTGCCGAGGCGAGCCCCGCATCCGACTGCTGGGCCTTCACGATCACCGCCTTCGAGATGCTGACGGGTGCGCTCCCTTTCGTCGCGGGGAGCGTTGGCACCACCCTTTATCGCATCGTGCACGAGGCCCCTGTGTGGCCGCCGAACCTGTCTCCAGAATTGACCACCGTTTTCGAGAAGGCTCTGGACAAGAATCCCAAAAATCGCTACTCGGATCTGACGTCCTTCCTCCGCGCGCTGATCGAAGCCCTGCCTCTGAAGGCGGATCGACCCGATGCCTACCTCGCCCAGTTGATCGCCACCGCCCCGGTGAGGGAAGATGCCACCCTCCGGATTGAGCGACCTTTCGTGCCTTCCTTCTTCCGTCGAAACCGATGGCTTTGGGGCGGGGGCGCCCTGGTTTTGGTGCTGGGGATTTCATTCCTGAGAATGCGGCCTGCACCCAGCCGGGTGCTATCCATCGATTCCAAGCCTGCCGGTGCTGAGGTGTTCCTGGATGGGACCTCCCTGGGTAGTACGCCCTTGCGTCAGGTGGTCATCAAGGGTCAGGCGGACTTGCTGCGCCTGGAGAAAGCGGACTACGTGTCCACGGAATACACCCTGAAGGCCGAGGATAAGGATCTGATCCTGCGCCTCCTGCCCGCCCCCTTCCCTTTGCAGGTGATCTCAGACCCACCGGGTGCCGAGGTCTTCCTGGATGATGAAACCAAGGGAAATACCCCGGCGGCGATCGACGTTCCAGGCGAGGGCAGTCACCGGGTGCGGGTGGTCCTGGAGGGCTACCAGCCCTGGAGCGCCATACCTGAACGTCGTAAGGTTTTTCCCGATCCCATTCGCCTCCAGAAGGCGGGGGGCAAAAAGGGCGCGGGCAATGGGAAGACCAAGAAATTCTTCAAGGGGATTTTCCAGAAATAGCCTTCAGGGAGTTGAGCCTGTGGGCGCTTTTCGCAGTTCCACGGCGAAGGCCTCCAGCGCCCGGTAGTACGGATCGATGCTGGGGATGTAGTGGCGTTCGCCAGCGGCGTGGGGGCCGATGCCGGTCTGGCCCCAGACCACCCCCTGGCCACGGGGCGCGAAGCGGGCTGAGGTCCCGGCGCCCTTGCGACCGATGCGGACGTCACCGCCCGCAGCTTCGATGCCCGCCAGCAGCGCCTTGAGGTAGGGGTTTTCTGGAGCGCAGGTCACACCGCATTCCCAGGCGGAGGGCCGGAATTCCAGCTGCTGCTCCGCGGCCAGGGCCTCGATGTCGGCGCGCATGGTCGAGACATCGTCCTGGGGGATGGGGCGGATCTCCACGCCCAGGGAGCCACGGTCCGGTGTGATGTTGTAGATGCCGGGCGTGCCCACCTGGATGTAGGCGAAGCGGGCCAGGGATTGCCAGCCATCCACCGCCTTCAGCGTCAGGTGCTTGGCGAACAGATCGCGCAGGGCTTCGCGGGCGCTGAGCAGGCGTTCGGTGAGATCGCTGCCCCCCGCCAAGCCGCTGCGGAACGCGTCAAGCACTTTGAGACAGTTGGTGGCCTGAGTTATCGCTCCGACCCACCCGCTGCGGAGAGCCGCCGGGGCCATGGACAGCCTGCGGATTGCCTGGCGGCAACGGGCCGATGGCCCGCCCTTCGGGT
>JANYAZ010000177.1 GCA_025361045.1 Geothrix sp.
GGAATGCGCATGCCGTAGAAAGAACGCCACACGAAGACTGCGGAGACGATGAAGAACACCAGGGCCCAGATGTGGGCGGTGACCGGATTCAGCTCGATGGCCAGTTCCACGGCCAGCAGGCCGAAGAGGGTGGTGAACTTGATGACCGGGTTGAGGGCTACTGAGGAGGTGTCCTTGAAGGGATCGCCCACGGTGTCGCCCACGACGCAGGCGTCATGGAGGGGGGTGCCCTTGGCCTTCAGTTCGGTTTCCACGAGCTTCTTGGCGTTGTCCCAGGCGCCACCGGCATTGGCCATGAAGATGGCCTGGTAGAGGCCGAAGACGGCGATGGAGATCAGGTAACCGATGAAGAAGTAGTGGTTGGCGCAAGCGAAGGCGAGCGTGGAGAAGAACACCGCCAGGAAGATGTTGAACATGCCCTTCTGGGCGTACTGGGTACAGATCTCCACGACCTTCTTGGAGTCCTCCACCGAGGCCTTGGTGGCGCCGGCATCGAGGTTGATATTCTGCTTGATGAACTCCACCGCACGGTAGGCACCCGTAGCGACCGCCTGGCAGGCGGCGCCGGAGAACCAGAAGATGATGGCGCCCCCGGTGATGATGCCCAGCAGGAAGAGGGGGTTGATGATGGAGAGGCCCTCGACCACCGCCGGGACGCCGAATTTGCCGTTGAGCAGCTGGATGATGGAGAAGATGAGGGTGGTGGCGCCCACGACCGCGGTGCCGATGAGCACGGGCTTGGCGGTGGCCTTGAAGGTGTTGCCGGCGCCATCGTTTTCTTCGAGGTACATCTTGCCGTTCTCGAAATCAGGCTTGAAGCCGAAGTCCTTCTGGATCTCCGCCTCGATGCCAGGAATGGCTTCGATGGTGGAGAGCTCATAGACGGACTGCGCATTGTCGGTCACTGGACCGTAGGAGTCCACGGCGATGGTGACTGGACCCATGCCCAGGAAGCCGAAGGCCACGAGGCCGAAAGAGAAGATGGCGGGAGCGGCCATGAAGGCCCCCAGCCCGAAGGTGGAAACGAAATAGGCGGCGCCCATGAGCGCCACGATGGTGAGGCCCATCCAGTAGGCGGAGAAGTAGCCCGCCACCAGGCCTGAGATGATATTGAGGGAGGCGCCGCCCTCCTGGGAGGCCGTCACGACCTCACGGACATGGCCGGAGTTCGTGGAGGTGAAGGATTTCACCAGTTCGGGGATCAGGGCGCCAGCCAGGGTGCCGCAGGTGATGATGGTGGAGAGCTTCCACCACAGACCAGCAGTCAGGTTGCCGATGAGCAGGTAGGACAGGACGTAGGTCACCACGATCGAAAGGATCGAGGTCAGCCAGACCAGGGTGGTGAGCGGTGTCTCGAAATCGAACTTCAGGGAGGCACCGAATTTGGCCTTCGACCAGAGGCCGTTGAGCCAGTAGGAGGCCGCGGAAGTCACGACCATGCCCACGCGCATGACGAAGATCCACACCAGCAGGGCCACCTGGATTTCTTGATACCTGGGCCCGGCACTCAGAGGATTGACCGCCAGCAGGATGAATGTGATCAGTGCGACGCCGGTGACACCATAGGTTTCGAAGCCGTCCGCCGTGGGGCCGACGGAATCGCCCGCGTTGTCACCCACGCAATCGGCGATGACGCCGGGGTTGCGCGCATCGTCTTCCTTGATCTTGAAGACGATCTTCATGAGGTCGGAGCCGATGTCGGCGATCTTGGTGAAGATGCCACCCGCGATGCGGAGGGCGGCGGCGCCCAGGGACTCGCCGATGGCGAAGCCGATGAAGCAGGGGCCGGCGCTGTCACCGGGGATGAAGAGCAGGATGGCGAGCATGAGGAACAGCTCGACGGAGATGAGCAGCATGCCAATAGACATGCCCGACTTGAGGGGGATCTCCATGGTCGGGTAGGGCTTGCCACCCAGGCTGGCGAAAGCCGTGCGTGAGTTGGCGAAGGTGTTGATGCGGATGCCGAACCAGGCCACAGCCACGGAGCCGAGGATGCCAATGATCGAGAAGAGCAGGACCACGATCACCTGGCCCCAGCCCATGGGCGTGTGCGACAGGTACTTAAAGTAGGCGATCATGATGACGGCGATGAAGGCCCACAGGACCGAGATGAACTTGATCTGGGTGACCAGGTAGGTCTTGCAGGTCTCGTAGATCAGCTCGGAGATTTCCAGCATGGATTTGTGGACAGGCAGCTTCCGAATCTGGGAGTACTGGACGAGGCCGAAGCCAATGCCGAGCAGGCAGATGAAGAGGCCGATGAGCAGCAGGTTGTGGCCACTCATCCCCAGGAAACGGCCCTGGAGGGCCGGAATCTTCAACTCCGCCTCGCCAGCGAAGGCGGGGGTGGCGAACATGAGGGCGAGGAGCGCCATCATGCCTCCCTTCACGACTCGGGTTGACGCCAGAGAGCCAAGCAGGCGTTTGATCGTCTCCATGGTTTTCCTCCAAATGGACACAGGTAAGGGGGACTTGAGAAGGGGAAGCAAACGAATGTGAGGGCATCGCGGAGGTCTGCGCCGAAGCGGCACAAGCCCCAACCCAAGGGGCGAACCACCAAAGATCATGTTTGGATCGTGTCAAACATTAGCGCGGAATGGCCTCTTGCCGCAAGACGGAGGCCCCTGGCGCCGGATCATTCCACCCCGCTGGCCTCTCCGGGTGCAGTGTGACCCATGTCCATACCTAGGGGCTTGGGATTCCGGGGCCCGAGGAAGATAATCAGGTCACATATGGCCCTGATCTTCGAACCAGATCCCCTGCCCCCATCGGGATCCCTGTTTCATCCCTACGCCCTCTTCAAGGAGTCCATCTATGTCTGCCGCTGAACAGAGCATCGCGGACGCGGAGGCACGCGGCCACGGCTTCATGGCGTCCTCGGTCGGTCGGAAGGTCATCATGGCCGCCACCGGCATCGTCCTCTTCGGGTTCGTCACCGTCCACATGATCGGCAACACCCAGGCCTACATGGGCGCCGAGCACTTCAACGCCTACGCGACCTTCCTGCACAGCATGCTGCATGGCGGCGGGATCTGGATCTTCCGCGCCGTGCTGCTGGCCGCCACCGGCCTCCACATCTGGGCCGCCGTGACGCTGACCCTGGACAACCAGGCCGCCCGTCCCGTGGGCTACCGCGCCCAGCAGAGCGTCGCCTCCACCTGGTCCTCCCGCACCATGCGCTGGAGCGGGTTCATTCTCGCGGTCTTCATCGTCTATCACCTGCTGCACCTGACCACCGGCCAGGCGCACCCCAACTTCGACCACGCGAACCCCTACGCCAACTTCGTGAACGGCTTCAAGGTGCCCGCCGCCGCCGGATTCTACATCGTGGCCCAGCTCTGCCTGGGCCTGCACATGTGGCACGGCGTCTGGAGCTTCACCCAGACCCTGGGCCTGTCCCACCCCCGCTACGACAGCCTGCGGCGTTCCTTCGCCACCGGGCTCACCCTGTTCGTGGTGGGCGTGAACATCTCCTATCCCATTGCCGTCCTCACC
>JANYAZ010000180.1 GCA_025361045.1 Geothrix sp.
CAGAACAGAACCCTCAAAGGCTTCCTATCTTCTATCCGGTTTTCAAAGACGCCCCCATGCTCCTCAGCATGGTCCGAAACTGCCTTCCAGCCGCTCCAGCACCCCACAGCCTCAACTGCGCAGGACATCCAGACTAACATCCGGCAGAGAAAGGGCAAGCCTAAATTTCCATGGACCGGCTGCATCCTAGGGTTTCCGGGGCTTTGCCGTAGGATATCCCCCAGCAGGGAGATCATTTGATCCACATCATCGGAGCCGGGTTGGCGGGGTCGGAAGCCGCATGGCAGCTGGCCTCACGAGGCCACAAGGTCCTCCTCAGCGAGATGCGCCCCCGTTGGACCACGCCTGCGCACACCAGTGACCAGGCTGCTGAAATGGTGTGCTCGAACTCCTTCAAGAGCGATGACCCCAACTCCGCTACCGGCATCCTGAAAGCCGAGTTGCGCCGCATGGATTCGCTGATCCTGCGCTCCGCCGAGGCCACCCGGGTCCCCGCAGGCACGAGCCTCGCCGTGGACCGGGAGGCCTTCTCCCGCTCGGTCACCACGGCTCTCAAGGAGCATCCTCACATTCAGTGGGAGGAGGCCCAGATCATCGCACCAGATCTGAGCATTCCCACCATCCTCGCCACGGGGCCTCTCACCACAAACCCGCTCGCAGACTGGCTCTCGGCCGTCACCGGGAGCAGCCGGCTGCACTTCTACGACGCCATCTCGCCCATTGTCGAACGCGACAGCATCGACATGAACATTGCGTGGATGGCGGCCCGCTATGACAAGGGCGGCGCCGATTTCATCAACTGCCCCCTCGACAAGGACCAGTACGAGCGGTTCCTGGACGCCCTGCTTTCCGCGGACCGAATCCCGCTGAACGACCTGGACACGCCCTACTTCGAAGCCTGTCTGCCCATTGAGGTCATGGCGGATCGGGGTCGGGAGACCTTGAGACACGGCCCCATGAAGCCCGTGGGTCTTGATGACCCTAGGACTGCAAGATGGCCCCATGCCGTCGTCCAACTCAGGCAGGACACCCTTGCTGGCGAGCATTTCAACCTGGTCGGGTTCCAGACACGCCTGAAATGGGGCGCACAAAGGGACGTGTTCAGGCTCATCCCGGGCCTCGGAGACGCTGAGTTCGCAAGGTTCGGAAGCATTCATCGAAATACCTACATCCAGGCGCCCTCCATCCTGGATGCATCCTTGCAGGTCAAGTCCATTCCAGGACTTTGGGTGGCGGGACAGCTGTCCGGCGTGGAGGGCTACCTCGAATCGGCCGCAGGTGGCTTGGCGGCGGCCTTTGCGGTGGATCGTGCAATGAGGGGCTTGGCCGCGCTCCCCTTTCCAACCGCAACGGTCATCGGCAGCCTTTTGCACTACCTGGCGCATGCATCCACCAAGGATTTCGGCCCCACCAACGCCATGCTGGGATTGCTTCCGCCCCTTCCGGATGGGGAGGTCGACATCCGCGGACTGAAGCGCTCAGGCGGTCTTCGGGCCGTCAAACAAGCCAAGGGTGGTGCTCACAGGAAAAGATCCCTGGAAGCCTTGGAGGACCACCTCCACACGGCTGCATCCCTGGCCTGACCTCGGGAGTTCAAGGCTTTCGCCAACTCAGCCTAGGTAGTCAAACAAGTTGGTCTTGGAGGATTTTGCCAAGGTACTCAACGTGGCGGACTGCACGGTCTGGTCGCTGCTGTACTCGGTCACCGCCTGGGCGTAGTTCGTATCCTGTTGCGTGTTTTGGAGGTCCTGCAAGGTGACATTGGTCCCTGAGAGGGTGTCCTTGAGGTCGAGCAGGCCAGCCTGCCGCCCGCCCAGATCGGTCTGGACCTGGTTCAGGTTCGCCATGATGGCTTTCAGGCTCGTGGCGGCGGTCTGAATGAGGGCCGTATTGTTGGTGCTCAGCCCATCTCGAAGGTCCGTGACCGCCTTGAACAGATCTGTGGAAGATCCCTGGCCGCCGGCGCCGAAAAAAGCCGAACTTCCGGGAACATTGGTGGCCACGGATGTGGTCGCCGTGACGTCAAGGCTGATGATGCCCGCATCCCCGGCATAGTTGATGGGACCCGCGGGAGGGGTCGCATCCACGAAAGGCACCGTCTGTGTCTGGGTACCCCCGAACAGGTACTTTCCCTGGGCCTGCGTGTTGCCGAGACTCAACAGGTTCGTACGAATCGAGTCGACCTCCTGGGCCATGGCGGCCCGGCCAGAACCCGCGTTGGTCGACGTCAGACCCTGCTGCGCCAATTCCTGCAGCCGGGTGGTGTCATTGATGGTGGTGGCCACGGCGTCCTCCGCTGATTTCAGGAAGGACATGGCGGAATCCGCCTGTTTGAGGAACTGGGCATTCGCCTGGATGGAGTGACCGAAATCAAGAATCAATGCGGCTGCGGTGGGATCATCCCCGGGTCGGCTGATGCGCTTGCCCGAAGCGATGCGCGAATTGTTGACGGCCAGCCGCTCCTTGGTCCGTTCAAGATCCAAGAGGGCTTGGCGATTCTGGGTGGTGTTAGGGGTCCGGAAGGACATGGTTCACCTGCTTTCAGGTCTATCGGCCGAATTGATTCACAAGCTGATCCGTGAGCTGATTGATCACGCTCAGGAAGCGGGCAGAGGCCTGGTAACCGCGCTGAAGGGTCATCATGCTCGCCGCCTCCTCATCCAGATCCACGCCCGAAATGCGGTCGCGCTGGGTTTGAAGCGCAGACACCAGATTCTGCTGAGTATCACTCTGGGCTTTGTAGGTCTGGGACTGGGTTCCCACATCACTGATGAGGCTGCCCACCACATGGCTGTAAGGGCCGGAATCGCCGATCCCATCGCCATTGGTGTCCACGGTCCCCGAGGCCAGCTGCAGGTTGGCCATGGCCTTGGCGTTGGCGTTGTCTCCCCTGGCACCAGCGACTCCGGCGGCGGCGATGAGCGATGGATTCGCGCTCACAGCGCTGTTCACGGAGAGCGCGCTCACCATCCCCTTGTAGAAGGTGGCTGCCGTAATGATCCCAGGCAGACCGTTGGCACCATTGGCCACACCACTCTGGAAGAAATCGTTGCCGGTGGTGACGCCATCGGCCGCGAATCCAGCCCTATGGAGCAGGTTCACCTGGCCGGAGACGCCGGCTGCAAGCTGGTCCAGTTGCCGTTGGAACCCCACGAGGATGTTGTCTCGGAGATCAAGCCTCGCCCCCAGTTGCCCATCTTTGATGCCGGCCGTCACATCGACGACCGATCCACCCATGACCGATTCCACCCGGAAGTGGTTGTCCAGGGCCGCCCCCCCAGGGGTGGTCTGAAGCCGGTAGGAACTGTTCCCACTGACGAGCACCGCAGCGCCCGTGTCGAGGGTGATCTGGTACGCCCCTTTGGAATCCTCGAAGACATGGATGCCCACCAATCCGGCCAGTTTGTCGGTCAAGGCCTTTCTCTGGTCCCGGGAGTCGTTGTCGGCGCCCTGGCTGGCTTCCGAGGTGATCTGCTGATTCAGCTGGGCGATCTGATCCGAGAGGGTGTTCACTTCGGTGACAAGGCTGCCAATGGCTTGATCCGCACTGTTGCGCTGATCACTCAGCAGCGTGTACCGGGACTGCATGCCCGAGATCATGGTCTTGGCCTGTCCGATCAGGTTCGTACGGAGGGCACCATCCTCGGGACGGGCCGAGAGTTCCTGGAAACCCTGGAAAAAGGCCTGGATCTGGGCGGCAATCCCGGTGCTGCTGGTGTCCCCCAGGCTCGTGGACACAGCATCCACTCCGGAGTAACGCTCATTGGCGCCTGTCTGTTTGGCCGTCTCCCTGAAGATCTGCAGATCCAGGAAGCGGTCCCGGATGCCTTGAACCGTATTC
>JANYAZ010000226.1 GCA_025361045.1 Geothrix sp.
GAGTGCCGGAGCTGGTGGAAGCCCATGGGCTCGATCCCCGCGGCCCTGCAGGCGGTCTCCATCGGGCGCTTCTGATCTGAAGTCCGCCAAGGGCGCCGCACCTTCTCCACTGGTTCCTGAGTCTCCGGGGCCACCCGGCGCATATCCCCGAAGGCCTCCAGAGTGAAGACCAGGTCCCCGCCCTTCAAGCCAGCCACGGCCTCATAGAAGAAGGCCAGCCCCTCATCCGTCAAGATGACGTGGCGCCCCTTGCCAGTCTTCCCGGGCCGGATGAACACCGTTTCATTCTCCGGGGCGAAGTCCTCCACCTGCAGCTGGGCCAGCTCGCCATACCGCGCACCCGTGAACAGCGCCCCTTGAGCGATTCGCCGGAAGTCAGGCTCACACGAGTTCACGAGCCGGATCTGTTCCTCAAGGGTGAGGTAGCGGACGCGGGGCGCATCGGCCTGGCCAAAGGGCTTGCACTCTCTCCAGGCATCGCCCGGGCACGTCACCCGGCGCTTCTGCTTGGCCAGGTTCAACGCGCTTTTCAGGATGGTGAGGACACGGTTGGCAGAGGACCGGCGCTGTCGCCTCTGTTCGTCGGTCTCTGCCTTCGCCCCATAGGCGGGCTCTGTGGAGGTCTTCTTCCTGCGCACACGAGGGGCCGCCTCTGCCAGCCCTTCGTGCCATCGCTCAATCTTCGTCTGGCCCAGCTTTTCAATGGCGATGGCTCCCAGGGCGGGGAGGATGTGGAGCCGGGCCGCGCACTCCATCCGATCAACGCGCTTCACGCCCCGCCTGATGCAGTCCCGGCGATAGTCCTCCCAGGCATCGGTCACTGTGTAGGGCCCGGAGTGCATGGCGTCCTCACCACTGGCTTGCCGGGCCACCGTGAACCACTTGCGAGCCAGGGCCTGGGCCTGTTTGAAGTCCAGCACCCGGCGCCCGTCCGCAGGCGCGTAGTCATCGGCGGTCCCGATGGCCTTCTTCACCCGGGCCCCGGTGCCACTTTCACGAAACTTGGCCCGCCAGGTCCCCGCCGCACCCGATGAAGGCCGGAAGTATCCCAGGTGCTCACCCGGGCCCAGCGTGGCCCAGTAGGGTTCCTCTCGAGGCGGACACTTCGCCAGACGTGAGGTGCGCGAGTCCAGTTTGCCGTTCCTTTGCGTCCGGACCATGACTCCCCCCAGTGGAAAATACCACGGGGCAATGACGGGGCAATACCTTTCCCGAATGGCCATGAATTCACATGAAGGCAATATCCGCGCCGATGCTGCATCTGTGCGGGCCTCCGTATTCATGACCATTCGCCGGAAGCCCTGCCGTAATTCTCTCACAGCGAGAACAGGGGTTCAATTCCCCTTGGGACTACCAACAGCGGCCCGGCGCAAGCCGGGCCTTCTTCATGTCCCGAGGGGAATCGAAATCCCAGCCAGCGCGCAGGTAGGGCCAGGCTCGGACAGCCAGGGGGGCTGTTCGGGTCGGTCCGCCGCAGGCGGAGGCCCGTGCGCATGCTGGCGTGCGAATTCCCCTTGGGACTACCAACAGCGGCCCGGCACATGCCGGGCCTTCTTGTGTAACCCTGTTCACGCCGTGAGAGGGCCGGGTCAGGCGATTTCCGCCAGCGCCCAGACCGCTTCCCACCCCTTGGGTGTGAGCACGTAGGACCGGCACAGGTCGAGACTCAGCAGTCCGCCTTCTTCCAGCTTCGGGAGAGATTCCTCGGCCGGGACGGGATCAACGTCACCCTTGCCCACCAGGGTGATCACGCCATCTTCGTCCAGGTAGAAACCCAGGCGACCCTCGGCGTCCCGGGAAGCCAGGTGGAGCACGCAACGGTCATGGGACGTCAACTGCATGGAAACCTCTGCATCCATCTAGTCATTCGATCGGTGGGGCTACAAGTTAATTGATGTTAAGAAATCGGTTGAGAACCCAATAGATAGGTCGTCATTGGGTCTTTTCTGCCCGACTGCTCACTCGGGTTCGCTTCCCTGCCCGGCCTGTGTTTGGATGGAACATGCGCATGCGTTGGCTCTGGACCTTTCCACTGGCGGTGGCCGCAACCATCCTCTGGCTGAGCGCCCAGTCCCATTACCCCATGGGGGTCCAACTTCCCCCGCCCATGGACAAATTCGCCCACGCCGCGGTCTTCGGTGCCTTAGCTTGGGCCCTGGATCTGGCCCTCCAATACAACCGGCCGGGCCTTCCCATGTACCGAAGGCACCTCTGGGTCTTCCTGGCAGTCTCGCTCTACGGGGCCACGGACGAATGGCATCAGCTCTTCGTGCCCGGCCGGGCCTGCGAGTTTGGCGACTGGGTGGCCGATTCGCTGGGGGGAGGCCTGGGCATCCTGGTGGGCAGCGTCCACGTCCTTTTCACGCGATGGCTCGGCGCTCTGTCCTGGTGGCGCGGCAAGATCCACCGCTTCGATTCGGCCAAGGATCTGATCCTGGTGGCGGACCCCCATTGGGGTTCTGAACTCATCGGCCTCGAGGAAACCACCGCCCGATTCCCCAAGGCTGATTGGCTCTTCCTGGGTGATGTGTTCGATGTGTGGGTGGGCCTGCCCGGCATGGAAACCGAAGCTCAGCACAGGTTTCTGACCTGGGTGGACGCCCGCCGCGCCGCGGGAAGTTGGGTGGGGCTTTGGCTGGGCAACCGGGAGTACTTCCTGGACCGCCACACCCCCCACTTTGATCTGTTGGGCGAAGGCATTGGGGGGCGGCTCGAAGGTGAGTCCCTTACTTGGGAACATGGCGATCTCATCAACACCAGGGACCGTCAGTACCGGTTGTGGAACCTGATCTCGCGTTCCGGGCTGCTCTGGTTGCCCTTCCGCCTGATGCCCAGTCGCACGGCCCGGAAAGTGTCCGCCTGGATGGAGCGGAAACTCCGCACGACCAACGCCAGTTACAAACTGGCCTTCCCGCGAGAAGCCTTTAATACCGCCGCAGCAGCCCACCCAGGCACCACCTTCCTCACCGGCCACTTCCACACCCATGAGGTCGAAGGCAACGGCATCGCCCTACCCTGGGCCCATGAGGGGCGCTTCATGGTGTGGCGGAATGGAAAGGTGGAAGGACTCTAGAGATCCAACAAATCGGCCACTTCGCGCCGCAGCTCGGGGATGCCCGTGCCCTTCCCGGCGCTCACCCAGGCGATGTCGGTGGGCTGGAGGCCGAGGTCAGCGGCCACATCCTTCCGTTGCTTGAGCGCCTTGCTGGGCTTTACCTGATCGGCCTTGGTGGCCACGATGCGATGCGGCAGCTGCTCGAGCCGTAGCCACTCGATCATGGCGTGGTCGAGCTTGGTGGGGCCCACCTCCGCATCGATCAGCACGAAGACCATGCGCAGCGAGGCGCGACCCGTGAGGTAACCCTCGACCATCGTCTGCCAGGTGGCTCGCTCGGCGGCGGGGCCTGTGGCAAAGCCGTACCCCGGCAGATCCACGATCCAGCGATCGGGGCCCGTGAGGAAGACGTTGATGAGTCGCGTGCGACCAGGGGTTTTCGAAACGCGGGCCAGCTGCTTCTGGTTGGCCAGTGCATTCAGCAGCGAGGACTTCCCCACATTGCTGCGGCCCACGAAGGCCACCTCCGCATGGCAGACCCCCAGCTTCTTCGCATCAGCGGCAGAGGTGACGAAACGGGCATCGGTGAGGGGCTGGGCCATGGGAATCCAATCTGCTGGCTTCAGGCTACAGCCAACGGCTTCTCACACTGTCACGAGGCTCGTCGGTGCGGGCTGGTCGAAGGCGATGCGGCCGTGGTCCAGGCCGATGACGCGCTTCTTCATGCGCTGAATGAGGCTGCGGTCGTGGGTGGCCACAATCACCGTGGTGCCCTGGCCGTTGATGCGTTCGAAGAGGGCCATGATCTCGTGGGCGAGGTCGGGATCCAGGTTGCCCGTGGGCTCGTCGGCCAGCAGCACCAGCGGATCGTTCACCAGGGCCCGGGCAATGGCCACGCGCTGCTGCTCGCCGCCCGACAGCTGCAGGGGATAGCTGCTCAGCTTGTGCTGGAGCCCCACCATCTTCAGGGCCCGGAAGGTGCGCTGCTTCTGTTCGGCGGCGCTCACCCCAAGCACCTTCAGCACGAAGGCCACATTCTCGAAGATGGTGCGACTGCGGATGAGCTTGAAATCCTGGAAGACCACGCCCAGCTTGCGGCGCAGCAGGGGGATCTCCGTCTCGGCCATGGAGGCCAGCCGGTGGCCCGCCATCTGGATCTCGCCACTGCTGGGGATCTGTTCGCGGAAGAGCAGCTTCAGCAGGGTGGACTTCCCCGCGCCGCTGGGTCCTGTGAGGAACACGAACTCGCCCGCGTCGATGCTGAAGCTCACATCCGCGAGGGCGGTGTGGATGCGGTCGTACTGCTTGCCGACGTGGGTGAGGGTGATCATGGCTAGGAGTATTAAACCGCAGATGGCGCAGATTGGATGGAAGCCCGCTCCACCGGCGGCCTCGGGGATCCCCTGCAACGCCTTGCCAGCCCCATGGATTGTGGTTCCGGGACACCCAGGGTGAAATGGATCATGCTCAACCCCACGGCCATCTTCCTCATCTCCTGCCCGGACCAGAAGGGCATCGTGGCCCGCCTCGCCGGGTTCGTGTTCCAGCACGGCGGCAACATCGTCGATTCGGACCACCACTCGGATCTGCAGGCTGGTCGCTTCCTGGGCCGCATCGAGCTGGAGGTTGAGGGTCTGGATCTGGACCGGGCTGAACTCCGGGAGGGGCTCGCAGCCATCGCCGACCCCATGGGCGGCCGCTGGGAGCTGCACTTCTCGGATGTGGTCCCCAGGATCGCCCTCTGGTGCAGCAAACAGGAGCACTGTCTCCTCGACCTGTTGTGGCGCCACCAGGCTGGCGAGTTGGGGGCCGAGATCGCCTTCGTGCTCAGCAACCACCCCACCCTGGGCCGCCATGTGGAACCCCTGGGCATCCCTTTCCACCTGGTGCCGATCACCCGCGAGACCAAAACCGAAGCGGAGACGAAAGCACTGGCCCTGCTCCGGTCCGAGGGCGTGGACCTGGTGATCCTCGCGAAGTACATGCAGGTGCTCAGCCCCGACTTCCTGGGGGCCTTCCCTTCCGTCATCAACATCCATCACAGCTTCCTGCCCGCCTTCGCCGGGGCCCAGCCCTACCACCAGGCCCATGCCAGGGGCGTCAAGCTCATCGGCGCCACGGCCCACTACGTCACACCGGACCTCGACTCAGGCCCGATCATTGACCAGGATGTCGTTCGCGTCAGCCATCGCGACACCGTGGAGGACCTGGTGCGCAAGGGCAAGGACATGGAGCGCCTCGCCCTCTCCCGGGCCGTGCGGCTTCATCTGCAGCACCGGGTGCTCACCTATGGGAACAAGACGGTGGTGTTCGAATAGCGGCTAAAGGCGCTCCACCAGCATCGCCACGCCCTGGCCACCGCCCACGCAGAGGGCGGCGAGGCCGAGCTTCTTCTGCTCGTCCTGGAGCAGGTGCAGGAGGGTCACCAGGATGCGCGTACCGCTGGCCCCGATGGGGTGGCCGATGGCGATGGCGCCCCCCCGAACATTGACCCTGGCCGGATCGATCTCGGGCAGTTCCGCGAGCACGCCCAGGCTTTGGGCGGCGAAGGCCTCGTTCAGCTCGAAGAGGTCGATGTCCTGGAGCTTCACGCCGGTCTTGGCCAGCAGCTTCTGGATGGCGGGCACGGGGCCGAGGCCCATGGTGGCGGGATCGACGCCGGCCTGGGCGAAACCGAGGATGCGCGCGATGGGTCGGTGGGCTTTGGCCGAGGCTTCGGAGGCCAGCACCAGGGCGGCGGCGCCATCGTTGATGCCGCTGGCGTTGCCGGCGGTCACGGTGCCGTCCTTCTTGAAGGCCGGGCGCAGCTTGGCCAGCCCCTCGATGGTGGCGTCGGTCTTGATGTACTCGTCGCGGTTGAAGAGCGTGTCGCCCTTCTTTCCGGCCAGGGTCACGGCGAAGACCTCCCGATCGAAGGCGCCGGCGGCCTGGGCGGCCGCGGCCTTCACCTGACTGGCCAGGGCGAAGGCATCCTGGGCTTCACGGGTGAGGCCGTGCTGGGTGGCCACGTTCTCGGCGTTGATGCCCATGTGGGTATCCCCATGGCCGCACCAGAGGCCATCCTGGATCATGCTATCAATGAGTTTGGCATCGCCCATGCGGGCACCCCAGCGGGCGGCGGGCAGCAGGTAGGGTGCGTTGGACATGCTTTCGGTGCCCCCGGCCACCACCAGGTCGGCGTCGCCCATGGTGATGGACTGGGCACCGAGCGATACGGCCTTGAGGCCCGAGCCGCAGACCTGGTTGGGCGTGTGGGCGGGGGTGGCATAGGAGAGGCCCGCCTTCAGGGCCGCCAGGCGGGCTACATTCTGCCCACTACCGGCCTGGAGGACATTCCCGAGAACCACGTCCCCGACGGCCTCTGGATTCACTCCCGCCCGATGCAGGGCCTCCGTGATGGCCAGGGCACCCAGCTGGATGGCATTCAGCGGCTTGAGGGCCCCGCCGAAGGTACCGACGGCCGTGCGGGTGGCGGACAGGATGAACACGGACATGGGACACTCCTAGGAAGTTCCAGGGTATCGTGACTAAACCTTCCCACCCACGGTTCGTGAACAGCACACCCAGGCCCGCCCTGGATCTTTCTCCCACGGGAGTTGCCATGACCGCCCTTCGCCGCTGGATTCCCCTGTTCCTGGTCGGGAGCGCCCTGCTGGCCCAGGCCCCGCCCCCTCCCCCGCCTCCGCCTGCCCCGCCCGAACCACCGGCACCCGTGATCGGCGTGGACATCCCTTCGGGATCCCGCACGGAGCAACGGATGGAGAAGCTGGCCCAGGGCTCCAAGCTGTGGGTGAAGAACCGCAACGGGGGCATCCGGGTCACCGGCTGGGATAAGGATGAGGTCGCCCTCACCGCCCAGATCCGGGACAGCGCCAAACGGAAGGTCGAGCTGGTCCTCCAGCGCAAAGGCGCCGACCTCGACATCGAGGCCGTCTTCCAGCAGCCCTCCTGGAGCTTTGGCGTCTACATCAGCCCCCGCTGTGAAATGACCCTCATGGTGCCCCGCAAGCTGCAGGGCCACTTCCGGACCACCAACGGCACCGTCTCAGCCGAGAACATCGAGGGCTACGCTCGCTGCGAGGCCACCAACGGCAGCATCCTTGTCACCCACATCAGGGGCGAGGTCCACGTGGACACCACCAACGGCCCCATCGAGGCACGGGGCCTGGCCGCCCGCCTCAAGGGCAGCACCACCAATGGCCGGATCATCCTCGAAGACGTCGCGGGAGGGATTCGCCTGGAGACCACCAACGGTTCAATTCGCGCCCACAACCTCGACGGGTGGGGCGAAGGCATCCATCTTGAATCCACCAACGGCAGCATCGAAGTGGAACTGGGCAAGGCCACCGGGGACCTGTATGCCGAGAACAGCAACGGCTCCCTGGACATCAAGCTCCCCAGTGCCCAGGTGATCGAACAGACCAAGCACAGCGCCCATGTGAAGGTGCCTGGCCGCACCCAGACGATCCGCTTCGAAACCACCAACGGCAGCATCCGGATCAAGTAGCGCCGCGAGGTAGTACTCTGGGGCCATGCGCCTGCTGGTTGCCATTCTCCTCACGATCCTCGGTCTCCAGGCCCAGACGCCCCGCCTGACGGAGGTTCAGGAGCGGC
This sequence comes from Geothrix sp., assembly GCA_025361045.1. Taxonomy (GTDB): domain Bacteria; phylum Acidobacteriota; class Holophagae; order Holophagales; family Holophagaceae; genus Geothrix. The sequence continues at coordinate 7,670 of JANYAZ010000226.1, forward strand.
GTCTGGCCAATGGCGTCCGTGTCCTGCTGGTGGAACGGCGCGGACTGTCTGCCTTCCACGCAACCCTGGTTTTCCGGGGTGGCTGGGCAGAGGAACCCCCCGCAGCGGCAGGAGCCATGGAACTACTGGCTCGCACTCTGTATGGCCATGCCTGGCCTGAAGATGTGGAACCGTCCAAGACCCCACCGGCCCTGGATGCACTGCTGAAGCAGGAAGAGGGCTTGCTGGAATCGATCCGGCTGGAGCGCCTCCGCCTGCGGCAGGATTCAGCCAGTTCTTCCCAGGTACCTGCCCTTGAGGCCAGCCTCGAGTCGATCCAGTCCCGCATGAGGGCGCTGTTCTCGGGCTCCCCGGTGTCCGATCTGTATGTGGCTCGGGGGGGACGTCAGGTGGCGGAGGCCACCGCCGATGCCCTCCTGGCCCACACGCAACTCCCCCAGGAGGCCTTTGAGTTCTGGTGCCGCACCGAGGCCCAACGGCTTCGGGTGGTCCAGCTCAGCCGGTTCTCCCAGACCCGTGCCGCCCTCGTCACCGGACTCCGCGCTCAGGGCACCCAGGGCTTGGCCCTGCTGCGCGGTGCGGCCTTGCCCGGACATCCCTACGGCCGGGATTTGACAGATTACGTGCCTTCCCTGGAGGCCCTTCGCTGGTCCGATCTCAAGGCCTTCGCCCGGCGGTCGCTGAAGCCGGATCACCTCACCGTCATCATCGTCGGCGGGCTGAGCCTGGACAGCGCCATGCCAATCCTGGAACACCATCTGGGCGCCCTTCCTGTGCCTCCCGAGGGAGAGGATGCCGTACTGCCGGAAATCCCGGCGGACCTCGGAGACCGGCGTGTCCAGGCGGCCCTGAGCGGTGTCCCAAGGCTCATCACCGGATGGCGCATTCCCTCTCGTCGCCATTCAGACCACCTGGCCCTGCGAATGGCGGCCCAGTTGCTGGGTGAGGGGCGCACCAGCCGGCTTGAGGTTCGACTGGTGCGCCAGAAAGCCCTGCTCCAACAGGCGGACGTGACCATGGACATACCCGGAGGCAGGCTCCCGGGCCTGCTTGTGGCCGAGCTGAGGCCTGCGGTTGGCCACAGCCTCGGGGAGATCGAGGGCGCACTGCATGGTGAAATCCTGCGCCTCCACCAGGAGCCGATTCCCCACGATGAGTGGCTGCGGGCCGTCGCCCAGTTCGAGGCAGCCCACATCCGTACCTTGGACGAGCCCGCTGCTCTCGCTCGGGCCCTGGGCCAAGCCTGGGCTGAAGGGGGCGACTGGCGACTGCTCGAACTGGACGCTCAGCGCCTTCGCACGATGACGCCAGAATCGGTCCAGGCGGCGGTGCGCGCCTGGTTGAAACCGAGCCACCGGACCACGGTCCTGCTGGAACCCACGCCCGGCGCGGCCCTGAACCCACTTGAAGCTGACATGGCCCGGGTGCTCACGGCCCTGGCGGCCCTCCGCATCGAGGATCCAGCCAAACGCGAGCACCTGGTGTCCGAAGGCCTCCGGCAGTTGCGCATGTTGAACCCTGACGAGCGCATTCGAACCCTGAAACTGCTGGAAGCCCAGCTCACTCCGGAGAAGCGGTGAGAGGGATCCTGTTGGCCTGCCTGGCTGCCGGGCTTGCGCTTCAGGCTCAGCCGGCGGCTCAGCGCTTCACCCTGCCCAATGGATTGCAGGTGGTTCACCAGGAAGACCATGAACGCCCATTGGTGCGGGTCCGACTCCACCTGCGCATCGAGCGGGGCGACACGCCGCCGGACCGCCAGGGCCTCCCTCTGCTGGCCATGCGGATGTTTGTCCACTCGGATGCCGCCGACCTGAAGGCAGAGGCCTTCGACCGGCTGCTGGAGGATTCCGGCCTCCAGTTGGAAGCCATCTCAGTGCCCGGCGGGTTCGAATGGAGCCTGGTGGCTCGCAGCCGGGATCAGGACCGGGGCCTTGGACTCCTCGCTGATCGGCTGCTGCGCACGATCTTCGATCCCATGGTCCTAGAGGCCCAGCGGTTGGCCTGCTGGCGCCAGGAGGAAGGACAGGATCTGCTGCCGTATCTGCGCCTGCAGCAGGTGCTGGTGCAGGACCCTGCCACACGCCCTTCCATCGCCAGCCTGGGTGCCATCACGCTGGAAGACCTCCTCACCTTCCGCGCCAAGGTCTTCCGTCCAGACCGAGCCGTGCTGGTCATCCACGGCGATGTGGGGCTGGAACAGGCCAAGCGTCTGGTGCTGCTTAGCCTGGGCTCCTGGACGACCCAGGAACTTCCCCAGCCACTGGAGCCCTCTTTCAGTGGAGCCCCGCCCACCCCTGCTGCAACTCCGGCAAGCCAGCCACGGATCCTTGCGACCGGCGCAGGATTTCGGATCCAGACCGTGTCGCCCCGGCCGGTTGACCTCCAACCCGAGGCGTTTGACCTGCTGAGCCTACTGATTCCCGGGGAATCCGCCCTCTTCCCGGTGTCGATCGCCATCCGGCAGGATGACCTGGTGACCACGCTGGATGCTGGGACTGGAACCACCTGGCCCGAAGCCTGGTCCATGCTCCAAGACCGGCTAGCAGCCCTTCGTCAGCGTGGCTTCAGCCCAGGGGAATTGGACCAGGCCCGGAGCGCCTGGCTGGCTGGGCGCCGCCTGGCATCCTTGAGTGCCGAGACCCAGATGACGTCTTCGCTGATCGACGCCCTGGGCCGAGGCACAACCCCCGACCGCATGCGGGCGCTGACCCTGGATCAGTTGAATGCCGCCCTTCGGGTTTGGCTGGATCCCAGGAGCCTGCGCAGCGGGACCGCCGGCGGGGCCGAGTTGCTTAGGACCCTGCCTACACCTTGATGCCGAAACGGCCCGCCAGATCCAGGTAGCGAGCCCGGATGCCTTCGATGATGGGGGTCGGCAGATGCGGTGCCGGGGGCTGCTTGTTCCAGTCCGGAAGGGTTTCGAGGTAATCCCGGAGGAACTGCTTATCGAGGCTGGGTGGATTCTTGCCCGGAGCCCAGCTCTCCGTCAGCCAGTACCGGCTGCTGTCGGGGGTCAGGGCCTCATCGATCAGGATCAGTTCCCCGGTCTCGCTCAAACCAAACTCGAACTTCGTGTCCGCGAGCAGGATGCCGCGCTGGGCCGCCAGATCCGCGCCCCGCTGGTAGAGGGCCAGGCTCAGCTGCCGGAGCCGCCCGGCCAGGTCATCCCCCACGATGGTGGCCATTTGCTCGAACGAGATGTTCTCGTCATGGCCTTCTTCGGCCTTGGTGGCGGGCGTGAAGATCGGCTCGGGCAGCCGGTCCGCGAGGTTCAGTCCCGCGGGAAGCGCAACGCCGCAGACCATCCCGTTGGCCTGGTATTCCTTCCAGCCGCTGCCTGCCAGGTAGCCGCGCACCACGCACTCGATCGGCAGGGGCCGGGTCTTCTCTACGACCACCGCCCGGCCGGCCAGGGATTTACGATAGGGTTCCACCGTCCCCGGCCAGGTCTGGTTGCCACGGAAGTGGTTGGGCACCAGGTCTTCGGTCGCCGCCATCCAATAGGACGCGACAGCGGTCAGAATCCGCCCCTTGTCGGGAATGCCCTCAGGCATCACGCAATCGAAGGCGCTGATGCGATCGGTGGCCACGATGAGCAGCTGCTTCCCCAGGTCGTAGACATCTCGCACCTTGCCCCGGCGGAAGACCGGAAATGGAAGATCGGTGCTGAGCAGGACGGACATGGGGCCCCCAGGTGAGACTTCCATCATCGCAGAGCAGATGGCTGGTTATCAGCTGCCTGGTTTCATACCAATCTGCATTCAAAAATAGAGATTCACCACGGAGACACGGAACCCACGGAGGTGGCACGGAGGCCTCCGTGCCCCACCCATCCAACTTCGCGGGCGCGACGCGCCCAGGGGCCACAAGCGGCCCCGCCAGCGGTTGCGGGCGGGATCCGCGCGATCGCGTGGCCGTCCGCCCGCAACCGCTGGCCAAGCGAAGCTCGTTCGGACGGGCCTCTCTGTGTCCTCCGTGCCTCCGTGGTGAATCCTTAACGATTGAATGCGAACCGGTATCAATCACGAACGGCCCAAAGCAGAAAATTTGATTCGGCCAGAGGCCGCCCCAAAATGAACTGAAGACTGAGGACTTGGGGACTATTTCTACGCCAGTTCCGGCAACCGCCGTGGTGTTGGCGCTGACCAGTTGAGCCCGCCGGGCAGCAGTGCATAGCGATTCATCACGCCCACCCAGCGGGCCAACTCGGATTCCCGCACCGCCCCCTCGGTCCCCGCGAGGGGAAGCCCCAGGTATTGGATGTAGTCCTGGACCTCGGCCCCGGAGACACCCAACAGGGCTGGCAATTCTTCCAGACGGTAGGTCCGCTCTCCTGGCGGCGAGACCTGCAACCGGTAATCGAAGGACTCCCTGAGCACTGAAGCCGTGGCGGCGGGATCCAGTTCCTGGGCCGCATCCAGATGGGGGAAGGGATTGCCCCCCAGAAGGGCCAAGGCCTGGGCCATGCCCAGGTGCGCCAGCAGGTGGACGGGATGGACTTTCAGCACGGTTTCAAAGGCCGCCCGGGCTTCCTGGGCCCGGCCCAGGCGTACCAGCGCTTCACCATGGCGCAGCTTGGCCTCCGTTCGGTCCGGTTCCGCCTTGATCCAGCGCTCGGCGACGGCCGCCATTTCCTCCGCCATGCCCTGGGACCGAAAAAAACCGGCCAGGTAGGCCAGGGTGGTCACGTCCCTCGGTGCAAGCAGGAGCAGGCGATCCAGGATCTCTGCAGCCCGGAGGGTCTGCCCCTCCTGATCCAGACGATGGGCCCAGTCCCGAAGCACCTCGACCTGCCGGGCCACCGGATGGTTGGGGGTGGATCGGGCGGATTCTGCAGGGTGCAGCAGCTGGGTGCGAACCCACAAGTAGCGGAGGGCATTGCGCCCGTCCGGCCCGCCCAGTTCGTCCTCGATGGCATGGATGATGGTTTTCAAGCCGTGCTCCCAGAGGGGCGGCAAGGGCATCTGCACGTGAGTACGAAGCTCCCGGGTGAGCGGGTCCAGGGCGTTCCCACTGCGTCCCAGGTGCAAGCGAAGCCGAATCAGCTCCAAACCCGGTTCTGGGCCGGGCTGGAAGGCCACCCGCAGGGCGAGCTCCCCGGTGTCGGGGTCGAAATCGTCGAGAATCAGGAAACGCAGGTGGGCCCGCATATGAGCTCATGACAAAACCCCACAGCGCCGCGCGGGTGGTGCCGGGCGAGCGAGGCAAGGAAGGTGAGTCAAAGCGTAGCAGGTACTACGCGCGACGAGCCTGACGCCGCATCGCGACGCCCGCCACCCCTCGCCCGAAGGGATGAAGCCAGGCGGGCGCCCCGCGGTGTCAGGTCCCTTGAACAACGAACCACGTTGCCCTGCGGGGCCCTTCCTTGCGGTGCATCCCGCCTGGATTCATCGCGGCGCAGTCGGGCTTTGCCATGAGCTCTTACCTGAGATTAACAAAGTTCTAGATCCAAAGGAGGTTGACCGACCTTCAACCAGGGCTGATCATGCAGTATTCGAATGAATGGGGGTTGTCATGCGAACCAAGCTGCTATTTGTGTCGATGCTTGCCGTCCTGCCGGCCACGGCCGGCGAGGTGGGGCTCCTGATCGACAAGCAGGCCGGCAAAGCCCAGACGGCCTCGGCTTTCAGTACCCAGAAATACGATGCCGTCAGTCCCACGGGGTTCGGCATCCGTGGTGGCTTCGACATCCTGGACCTGAAGGTCGCCGCCCTGCAGCTGAACGCCACCTGGCACAACAAGACCAAGGGCGACCTGACCTACGGCGGCACCAACTACGGCGAACTGGAGAACCAGTACTGGGCCGCGGGCGCCATGGTGAACTGGAAGCTGCTGGTCAACGTGGGCGCTGGCGTAGAGTACCGTTCCGAGAAGCTCAGCTTCCGCCCCAGCACCGGTGCCAGCACCGACAGCACTCTGGGCCGTCCCTGGGCTCGTGTGAATGTCGGTTTCAGCATCCCCACCCCGGTGGTCAGTCCGTTCTTCCTGTTTGAAGTGGCCGCGCCTCTCTCCAAGAAGGACTCCACCTCCAGCGCCAAGGATCTGACCGATGCTCTGGCGCCTCAGGTTCAGATCGGCATCTACGGCGGCATTCGTTTCTAGCTTTCCATGGGCACATCGGAAAGGGGCACCGTGAGGTGCCCCTTTTCCGTATGATGAAGGCTCATTCTCCGAGGGACGATGGAACTCCGGATCCTGGGCTGCAGCGGCGGGGAGGCGGATGGTGAGCGCCTCACGGGGCTGCTCGTGAACGGCTGCGTGGCCATCGATGCGGGCTCCATCACGGCGGCCTTGACGGTGGAAGAACAGGTGAAGATCCAGCACGTCTTCCTCAGCCACTCGCATCTGGACCACATCTGCACGCTGCCCTTCTTCACCAAGAATATCTTCGGCCGCACCCACGATGCCGTGGAGATCCATGCGCTGCCCGAAACCCTCGACGTGCTGCGGCGACACCTCTTCAACGACGAGTTGTGGCCCGATTTCAGCGTGATCCCGAGTCCCAACGACCCCACCATCCGCTACCTGGACATCGAACCGGAACACACCTACGACCTCTGCGGGCTACACATCACGCCCATCCGCGTGAACCACCTAGTGCCCTGCGTCGGCTACAAAGTCGATGACGGGAAGGACGCCTTCATCTTCACCAGTGACACGGCCGAAACCGATCGGATCTGGGAAGTTGCCAATGCAACACCCAACCTGAGGCTCGTCATCACTGAGGCAAGCTTCCCCAACGAACAGGCCTGGCTCGCGGAAGCCTCGAAGCACCTCACCCCCTCCAAGGTGGGGGCCGAATTGAAGAAGCTGCAACGAGACGTTCCGGTACGGATCTACCATTTGACGCCCGGCGAAAAGGCCATCATGTTGCCCCAACTGCAAGCCCTCGGAGACAGCCGGGTCAGCCTGCTGACCCAGGATGAGCGCCTATCCTGGTAAGAGATCAGACGGGGGAAATGCTGCATGGAGGGCGGCGAGCGCTTCATCGTAGGCGCCTGGAAGGGCTTCGGCCAATTGGGGGGCCTCTTCCAGATGACCTGCCCGGGCTTCCACCTCCAGGCGAGAGGCCATGTCTGCAAAGCGTACCAGCCCCAGGTTGCTCAAGGCCCCCTTGAGCTGATGGGCCTCCATCATGGCCTGATGGGTGTCCCCGGCACAAAGGGCCGTTCTCAGGAGGGCCAAACGGGGGGGCACGTCCTCCTGGAAGAGGGTAATCAATTCGTGCACCAGCGCAGGTGAGGCCCCGAGATCCAGGAGGTCAAGCAAAGGCTGGGGGTCGAGGACCGGCAGGTCGTTCACGACATGCTCCGAAGGGAGTCAACCGCCCATCTCGCCCCTGGGGCGGGATGGGGGAGAAATAACCCTGGGCCTCCCGGCCGGAAGCGATCCTGAATCAGTCCCTGCTCAGAATCCATGGCCCGCAGGATGACCGGCGGCCTGCAGGCGGATGAGGCTGGCGTTCAGCTTGGCTTGGGCCGTCTGGATGTCATGCTCAGTCTGAGCTTCCTTCAGGAGCTTCAAGGCCCGCTGTCGCGAAGCCTCAGCCCGTTCCAGGTCGATCATGTCCATGGTCTCGCTCTCTCGAGCCAGGATGGTGACGTGATCGGGACCCACTTCTGCGAACCCGCCGAAGACCGTGAGATAGTGCTTCTGCCCTTCCTGGATGTAGTAGAGCAGGCCATCGCCCACCTCAGTCATGACGGGCGTGTGGCCGGGCAGGATGCCGTAGTAGCCGCGGGAAGCCGTGGGGAACTGCACCTCGGCCACCTCGGCTGAAAAGACCGGCCGCTCCGGGGTGACGACTTCAAGCTTGATGGATTGAGACATGGCAATCTCTTTTCATAACTCGGAATCCGCAAGGCGGATTCCGAGCAAGGGAAGGACTAACTTAGACTGCCGCGAGCTTCTCGGCCTTCTCGACGGCTTCCTCGATGGTGCCGACGAGGTAGAAGGCCTGCTCGGGCAGGTGATCCCACTTGCCGTCGCAGATCTCGCTGAAACCCTTGATGCTGTCCTCGAGCTTCACGTACTTGCCGGACATGCCCGTGAACTGCTCGGCCACGAAGAAGGGCTGGCTGAGGAAGCGCTGGATCTTGCGGGCACGGGCCACGACCAGCTTGTCGTCGTCACTCAGCTCGTCCATGCCGAGGATGGCAATGATGTCCTGCAGCTCCTTGTATTTCTGCAGGATGGCCTTAACCCGCATGGCGGTGTTGTAGTGGTGGTCGCCCAGGATGCGGGGATCGAGGAGACGGCTGGTGGAGGCCAGAGGATCCACGGCCGGGTAGATGCCCAGGGCCGCGATGTCACGGCTCAGATTGGTGGTGGCATCCAGGTGGGCGAAGGTGGTGGCGGGCGCGGGATCCGTGTAGTCGTCGGCGGGCACGTAGACGGCCTGCACCGAGGTGATGGAGCCCTTCTTGGTGGAGGTGATGCGCTCTTGCAGTTCGCCCATCTCGGTGGCCAGGGTGGGCTGGTAGCCCACGGCGCTGGGCATGCGACCCAGCAGTGCGGACACTTCAGAACCGGCCTGGGTGAAGCGGAAGATGTTGTCGATGAAGAGCAGCACGTCCTTGCCTTCCACATCGCGGAAGTACTCGGCGACGGTGAGGCCGGTCAGTGCCACGCGGGCACGGGCTCCGGGGGGCTCGGTCATCTGGCCGTAGATCAGGGCCACCTTGGACTTGCTGAGGTCTTCCTTGTTGATGACGCCGGAATCCATCATCTCGTGCCAGAGGTCGTTGCCCTCGCGGGTGCGCTCGCCGACACCGGCGAACACGGAATAGCCGCCGTGACCCTTGGCGATGTTGTTGATGAGCTCCATGATCAGCACGGTCTTGCCCACGCCGGCGCCGCCGAAGAGGCCCGTCTTGCCGCCCTTGGCGTAGGGTTCCAGCAGGTCGATGACCTTGATGCCCGTCTCGAACATCTCAGAGGAGGTGTTCAGGTCCTCGTACTTGGGGGCTTCGCGGTGGATGGGAAGGGTCATCTTGTGGTTCAGTGGTCCGCGCTCGTCCACAGGCTCGCCCACCACGTTGATGATGCGGCCCAGGGTCTCGGGACCCACGGGCACGTTGATGGGCTTGCCGGTGTCGGTCACGATCTGGCCGCGGACCATGCCTTCGGTGGGCTGCATGGACACGCAGCGCACCCGGTTCTCGCCCAGGTGCTGTTGCACCTCCAGCGTCACCGAAGCGCTGACGCCCTGGGCATTGGTGATGTCCGTGAGCAGCGCGTTCATGATCTCGGGCAGGTGGCTGCCGAACTCGACGTCCACGGCGGGACCGACGATGGCGATCACGCGGCCTTGAAGGGTGTTTGACATGGGGACCTCGACGAGTGGGAATAAGCGAGTGGGTTAAGCGTTAGCGCCGGAGACGATCTCGATGATCTGGTTGGTGATGCTGGCCTGGCGGATCTTGTTCATGGTCAGGGTCAGCTTGGCGATCATTTCGCCTGCGTTGTTGCTGGCCTTGTCCATGGCCGCCATGCGGGCGCCATGCTCGGAGGCGCTGCTTTCCAGCAGGTTGCGGAGCAGTTCCGTCTCCACAAAGCGGGGCAGCAAGGTCTCCAGCACTGAATTGGGATCGGGTTCGAGCAGGTGGGATACCTCGGTGGCATGCCGCCCTTCACTGCGACGATCCAGGTCCATGGGAAACACCCGGAAGACGGTGGGTGTCTGGGACATGGGGCTGTTGAAGTAGTTGTAGATGATGTAGAGCGCATCGATCTCGCCCGCCTGGTACTGAGCGGCAGCGCTGGCGGAGATTTCGGTCACCACCCGCTGAAGGCCCGTGAGGGGGATGTTGAGGTATTCCCCGGCGGCGGTCAGCTTGTGCTTCCTCGCCCACTCGGCGGCTCGCTTGCCCACCACGTCCAGATGGGCGATCTTGGCCGGGCACTCGGCTGCAAAGGCCGTAGCAGCCTTGAGCACGTTGGCATTGAAGCCACCGCAGAGGCCCTTGTCCGAAGCCACGAGGACCAGGCGAATGTTCTGTTCCTCCCGGGGGGATAGGAAGGACTGGGCGATTGGGCCTGGCTGGATCTCGGCATCACCCTTGATGCGACCCACAACCCGACGAACAACTTCCATCAGCTTGCTGGCATAGGGGCGCAGGGCCACCAGGCGTTCCTGAGACTTCCGCAGTTTGACTGCGGAAATCATCTTCATGGCCTTGGTGACCTGCTGGGTGTTCTTCACCGACCGGATGCGGCGGCGAATGTCCTGAAGACCGGCCATCGGACTAGGCTCCCGCGGGCTGGTTCAGGGAGGCCACGAAGGACTCCTTGAAGGCCGCGATCTGGGCCTTGAGTTGGGCCTTGGCGTCATCGCTGAGGACCTTGGAGTCCCGGATGCCGCGCAGAATTTCAGGGGCGTTCACGTCCAGGAAGGCCATGAACTCGGTTTCGAAGCGGCGGACCTGCGGCACGGGGAGATCATCCACATAGCCGTTGGTGGCTGTCCAGATGCTGATCACCTGCTTCTCGACGGGCATCGGGCTGTACTGGCCCTGCTTCAGGATCTCCACCAGGCGCTGGCCGCGGTTCAGCTGGGCCAGGGTGGCCTTGTCCAGGTCGGACCCGAACTGGGCGAAGGCCGCCAGCTCGCGATACTGGGCGAGGTCGAGCTTGATGGTGCCGGCCACGGACTTCATGGCCTTCACCTGGGCGGAACCGCCCACGCGGCTCACGGAGATGCCCACGTTCACGGCAGGCCGGACACCGGCGTTGAAGAGATCGCCTTCCAGGAAGATCTGGCCGTCGGTGATGGAGATGACGTTGGTGGGGATGTAGGCGGACACGTCACCGGCCTGGGTCTCGATGATGGGCAGGGCCGTCATGGAGCCCGCGCCACGCTCGTCGCTGAGCTTGCAGGCACGTTCCAGGAGGCGGCTGTGCAGGTAGAACACGTCGCCAGGATAGGCCTCGCGTCCGGGAGGACGGCGGACCAGCAGGGAGATTTCGCGATAGGCCACGGCCTGCTTGGAGAGATCGTCGTAGATGCAGAGGACATGGCCGCCGGGGTTGTCCTTGGTGCTGGGCTTGCCGTCTTTGCCGTGCCACATGAAGTACTCGCCCATGGCGGCACCGGTCATGGGGGCGAGAAACAGCAGCGGAGCGGCTTCGGAAGCGGAGGCAGCCACCACGATGGTGTGCTTCATGGCGTCGTACTCTTCCAGAGTCTTCACCACCTGGGCGATGGTGGAGCGTTTCTGGCCGATGGCGACGTAGATGCAGATCACGCCGGTCTCACGCTGATTGATGATGGTGTCCACGGCCACGGCGGTCTTGCCGGTCTGGCGGTCGCCGATGATGAGTTCGCGCTGGCCACGGCCGATGGGGATCAGGCTGTCGATGGCCTTGAGGCCCGTCTGCATGGGCTCGTGCACGCTCTTGCGGTCCACGATGCCAGGCGCGATCTGCTCGATGGGGTTGAACTTGGCGGCCTGGATGGGGCCCTTGCCGTCGATGGGATTGCCCAGGGCGTCCACCACGCGACCGACAAAATTGGGACCGACGGGCACGGACATGATCTTGCCGGTGCGCTTGACGGTG
>JANYAZ010000254.1 GCA_025361045.1 Geothrix sp.
CACCCGGAAGCTGGTGCTCAGGGGGGCGGATGCGGTGGTGGTTTTGAGATCCAGGATCTCCAGAGCAGCAATGGCGTGCTCGTGAACGGCAACCGCGTGCAGGCCTCCCCTCTGCGCGATGGCGACCGCATCACCCTGGGCCAGGTCCAGCTCACCTTCCAGGACCCCCGACCCGAGGTGGCGGCCACCGTGGCCCTGAGCGCCATGGAAGCCCCTCCGCCCAGCGGCACCGTGCGCATGTCCGCCGACCAGCTGGCGGCCATCCACGCCGGCAAGGCTCCGGCCGAAGCCGAGCCGAAGATCCAGATCCAGGACCAGGTCGCCACGGGCCCCGTGGCCCTCCCCGCCAAGCCCCCCATGCCGCCCGTGGCACCGCCAACGCCAGCGCCGAGACCCACCATGGCCACACCCGTATCCCAGGGTCCCGTGCCAGCCTTCCTGGCCGCCTACCTGCCACCCATCCCGGATGATGCCCAACCCACCGGGGAGCGGGGTGACTTCCTCACAAGGTTTGTGTCGGTGCTCATCGATGCTGTGCCGATCATCGGCATTTACATCGCCGCCTTCGTGCTCGCCTTCATCCCCTTCGTGGGTTGCCTGATCTTCCCCCTGATCGGGCTCGCCGGATTCGCCTATGGTTTCCTCTTCATCCCCTACTGCGAAAGCCACTATGGGGGGTCCTTCGGCAAGAAGGTCATGAAGCTGCGTGTCGTCCCTGAGGATGACCCCCTCGGCCGCATCGATTTCGGCACCGCCATCCTGCGCCGGGTGGGCCACATCCTGAATTTCACCATCGGCTACCTCCTGGTCTTTGGCAGTGACCGCAAGCACGTGGGTGACATGATCAGCAAGTCCATCTGCATCAAGGTCGACCGCTGATTCACGAATGAACCTGGATTCGGCGCCCGCACCTGCGGGCGCCTTCCGTTTGGCGCAGGAGGTCCCATGATCCTCACCGGCAGGCAGATCCTCGAGGCCAAGGCCCAGGGCCAGATCCGCATCGATCCCTGGTCGGACCGTCAGCTCAATCCCAACAGCTACAACCTGCGCCTGGGTGAGGATCTGGCGATCTACACCGACCACGAACTCGACATGGCTCGGCCCAATGGCATCGAGTTCCTGAAGATCCCCGCCGAAGGCCTGCTGCTCCAGCCCGGCAAGCTCTACCTCGGTCGCACCCTGGAGTACACCGAGACCCGCGGCATGGTGCCCATGCTCGAAGGGCGCAGCAGTGTGGGCCGCCTGGGGCTTTTCGTCCACGTGACCGCCGGCTTCGGCGACATCGGCTTCTGCGGCTACTGGACCCTGGAGATCAGCTGCATCCAGCCCGTGCGCATCTACGCCGGCGTGGCCATCTGCCAGATCTTCTACCACACCGTCAGCGGCGAGTTCGACAGCTACGACTCCGGCAAGTATCAGCGCAACTCAGGCATCCAGCCCTCGATGCTGTGGAAGGATTTCGTGAAGGATGCGTGACGCAGGGGCCCCGACCACCTACCATGCCTTCAACCCACTCCGAGGTACCCATGCCCCTGACCGCGTTCCTTCCGCTGGCGCTGCAGCAAGCCAGACCAGATGATGCTGCCCTCGCAGGCTTGATGGCCTTCGGCTGCATCTTCTGGATCTTCCTGATTCTGGCCGCCGTTGCTTTTCCCATTTTCTGTTTCTGGCGCATCTTCACCCGCGCCGGTTTCAACGGCGCGATGGCCCTGATCTGGCTGGTTCCACTGGTCGGCCCCATCGTGGTTCTCTGCATCCTCGCCTTCGGCAACTGGCCAAACGGCCAGAGGGGCTGATTCCGGCTGCGAGTCGCATCACCTGAGGCAGGTGCGTTCAGCGTGCCTTGCGAAGCGCTCGCCCGGGGAACACGTTTTGGATGCGTCCATCTTCCAGCACAACCTTGCCATTCACGATTACCGAGGCGATGCCTTCTGGTGGCGTGAGTGGCGAGGCATAGGTGGCGCGGTCCGAGATCGTCGCGGGATCGAACACCACCACATCCGCGGCATACCCCCGGGCGATCATGCCTCGCTCCTTCAGGCCGAAGGTCCGGGCGGGAAGCATCGTCATGCGCGTGAGCGCCTGCTCAAGGCTCAGGGCCTTCTTCTCCCTCACCAGATGGCCTAGCACACGCGGGATGTTTCCACAGCCACGGGGGTGGGCCGTGAGGCTGTCCTCCCCCCGCACCGAACTGTCCGAGCCCACGAACACGTTCGGATCCTGGAAGACGGCTTCGGTATCCCTGTCGCTGATGACGTGGTAGATCATCTGCCCACCGCCTTCACCGAAAAACCCGAGGACGGTGCGAAGTTGCTCCCGCACCTGCGGAGAGCAGTCCAGGGAGGCCAACTGCTGGGCCTCTGGCGCACCTGGGAAGCTCGATGGAGGCACCTGGTCCAGGGTCAAACCCCGGATGCTGGCGTTGCGGCTCCACACCACCCGCGCAAAGGAAAAATCCTGGAACCCCTGGGCATGCAGTTGGTCGAGAATCCCCTTCGAGAGGGTGAGCAGTTCGTGAGAATCCCTAAGTAGGGCCCGGCGGTTCCCTTTGAAGCCCCGGAAAGCCTCGGGGAGCAGTAGGTCCAGGCTGCTGGACGAGGCGTCATAGGCATAGGCGTCGGCTGTAAGCCCGGGAAGCCGCGGACGCTGGGCATTCATCCAGGCCAGAACCTCCGGCATCTCCCCCCAGTGCTTCGGTGAGGCGTACTTCAGGTGGGACACATGAAGGTGCACCCGGGCCTGCTGCGCGGTTTCCACGGCCTCCGCGAGCGAGGAGCGGAGATCGACGCCCTCGTTGCGCATGTGGGTCGCGTAGAGGCCGCCCTTCTTCCCTGTGGCACGGGCCAGCGCCACGATTTCCGACCGTGGGGCGAAAATCCCTGGGGAATATTCCAGCCCAGTGGAAAAACCCAGCGCACCGGCATCCATGTCCTGTTGGAGGCGCTGGATCATGTGCGCCATCTGTTCGCTGGTCGGACTACCCTGGCTGCCAGATCCCATGGCCAGTTCGCGCAGGGTCTTATGCCCCACGAGGCTCGCCACGTTCAGCTGTCCGCCCAGGCGGTCCATGCCCCGGAACACCTCCTCTAGACGCTTGTGGGAGATGCCGCAATTGCCGGTGATCAGGGTCGTGGCCCCCATGCGGACGAAATTGGGCGCACGAACAGGCTGCTGGGTTCCCATGCTGGATTCGATGTGCACGTGGGTGTCGATGAAACCTGGGCACACCACCATGCCCTTGGCCGAGATCCAGCGGCCACTCTTCGCTCCCCAGAGCCTGCCGATGCTCACGATGCGCCCATTCCGGATGCCGACCCTTGGAGTTCCCGGCAGCCAAGCCTCCCCCGAGAACACCCGCCCATGCTCGATGATCAGGTCGTAGGTAAGACCATCCCAGGATCGGACCACGAATCCAACCACCATGCCCGCGACACCGACGGCCATCAAGACCGCGGTGACCCGGAACCAGTTCCGGGCCAGTGAGGCCGGGATGCGTCTCCAGGTCATGACCGTGGCTCAGAAGTTCGTTGGCGGGGCGGAAGGCTCAACTCCCGCAGCACTTTTGGATCCTGTCGCGGGCTTGGGCCTCGGCTTCGGGCATCAGGCCTTTGCGACCTGCAGGCGGCTGCATCAGGGATTGACGGTAGGCCTCGCAGGCTTGTGGGTAGAAGGCCTTGCCCTGAATGAAATAGAGAGTCCCCAACTGCCAGTGGAATGAGGGCCGGTCGGGCGCCAATCTCAGCGCCTCCCGGTAGTACATCTCCGCGGTGGTGAAGTCCTTCAGGTTGTCACGGTGGAGGTTCCCCAGGTTGAAGGCCGGGTAGCACCACTGTCGATCCTGCTGATAGGCCCGCTCATAGAACATCTTGGCCGTTGAGTAGTCCTTCAGGTTCTTGTAAATCCGCCCCATCCCGTTCAGGGCCATGGCCCATTCTGGTTTGAGACTCAGCGCCTGTTCGAGTTTCCCCTTGGCCTCGAGCACCTGATTGCGGGTGGTCAGAAGGAACATGCCCTGCGCGTAGACGAGTTGGGCCTTGTTCTCGGGTTCGGGACCGATGGTCTGCATCCATTCCCGGATGCGGACGTAGTCCTCCCAGGAGGTCTCTTCCACTTCACTCTCGCGGTACCACAAATCCAGAAAGGCCGTGGCCTTCTTGGATAGCAGAGGGTAGACCTTCTCTCCCATGGCTCGAACCTGGGGGGATCCTCCCCCTAGCTCGCCCAAGGCCCTCTGGTAGACCGTGTAGGCCGAATAGGGACCTGAGACCAGGTTCTGGCTCGCCAGTTGCGTGTTGAACTCCCGGGTCGGCGCATTGTGGACCCAGTACCAGCCAAAGCCGAGGGCCCCAAGCAGCACCAGCACGCCGATCCCCACGAACAGCACGGAGCGGCCACGTCCAGGGGCGGTTGCCTCTTGAGCGTCTTCTACGGGAAGGGGAGAGGCACCAAAGGCAGGCGGGGAGTAGGGGAGTGGACTTTGCACCCTCGCTGCCGGAGAAACGGGAGCAGGCACACTCTGGGCCAGGGTTGGAGAGGGTAGGGGCGGCGGAGTGGGGGACACCCCCATCGGAGCGCCACAGACACGACAGAACCTGGCCGTTGGGGTGTTCTCAGCCCCGCAGGCGCAAGCCATCGAGACCGGGGGCAGTCTCCCAGCTATCGCGTCGCCACACTTGGGACAAAACTTCAGGCCGTCCCTGATCTCAGCCGAGCAGGCAGGACATTGCATCACTCACCCCACTCGCTTGCCACAGGTTTCACAGAACAAGGCATCCATGGGCACCACGGCGGAACAGGAGGGGCAATTTCTGGATGTCGGAGCCACCTGAACTGGTGGGACCGGGGCGGGAAGTGACCTGGGCTGCACGGGAGGGGGAACCACCGCGACCGGACGGGGTGCCGGAGGTGGCACGGAGACAGGTGCCTGGGGTACCGGTGAAGGTCGACTCTGTTGGCCCAGGAGAAGCTGATTCACCAGTGAGATCACACGCTCGGCATCCTCCTCTTCCACCGAGACCCCTTCCATCACGCTGCGTTTGAAGGCAATGGCGATGAGGGTGCCGCTGTGGGCCTGGATGGAGACGAGTAGGGTCTTGCGCAGGAAGTAGAGCCATACCAGCACCGCACAGAAACCCAGGAGGATCGTCGGGAAGCACCCAGCTGCAAGGGCAGCATCAGAGGAACGGCCAGACATCATGACGAGTGCGGCCAGGATACCCATGGCAGCTGGGATGAACAGCAGCACCGCCACGACGATATAAAGGACAGGTTTAAAGAACCCGGAGGCGGTGAGGCAAACCGAGGCCAATGGGATCGTCGTGTTGGTAGCACCGCTCAGGTTGGCGCTCTTGAATACGATGCGGTCCTGGTAGACCTCGAACACGGTCGTCGAGTCAATCCGGAGGAGCGAGAGCAGCCACGCAAACAGGCCGGACTTCCGTCCCACGATGCGAACATAGAGACCGTCGGCAGAACCCTGTGGGTGGACGGTGAACTCCTTGGTGGCAAGGGCGGCAGGGCCGACGAGGGCGGCAAGATTGAACATGAAATCTCCTTGTGGGAAGGGGTGAATCTCCGAGGGGTCAGTGCTTGCTGCCGCAGTTGCCGCAGAACCCGGCACCAACTTCCAGCAGGGCACCGCAGGTGGCACATACCGGAGCTGGCTGTTCGGCGGACCTCGAGGCATCGAGCAGAGGACTTCCGACCGAGACGACCGGAGGAACCCGCCTAGCGGGCTGTGGAGTGGAGGAAACCTCTGCGCCAGAACCCTGCATCGAGTCAGATCCTGATCGTTGCTCCAGGAGGTCCCTCATCTTCCGGACAGATTCCAGGTGGCCGAGCAGCAGGTTCGCCAACTCGACCAACAGACCATAGATCCAGATCCAGGCGATGAAGGCAGCCAATCCAGTCACAAAGGCCAAAAGCGAGGCTTTCCAATGCACCCCAGACAAGGGCTCTAGCCGCTTGGTCTCCTCAGCCATCCGTGCGAGGTAGCCTTCTGCATTATTGACCGCATCCCTCCAGCGGTTCTGCTCGACATAGTACTGGCTGGCATACTCCCATGGGCTTTCCGAGGGCTGCATCAGCCGATTGCGGGCGATCCGGACTTCCAGCAAGGCCCGCAGTTCCACCAAGTGCCGATAGAGTGGATCCAAGGCCTTGTTTCGTCGAAGGTCATCCCTGAAAGAGGCGTTGTTCAACTGCCATTCGCTACGCGCTCGTGTAATCGAGTCGACCTTGCCGGACTTGAGTTCACCCCAGGCCTTGATGGCATCGGGATCGGAGTCGAACAACTTCTCGATTTTCGTGCCCTGCGCCGTGAAGAATGCGATGCGCCGCTCTTTGATCTGGAAGTAGTGCCGGTTCCGGCTCATCTGATCCATATTCTGTCCTTGCAATAGCAAGGACTGCATTTGTTTGCTGTTCTCGACCTCATCCTGCGTGAGCGGACGAACCTGCTCATAGAAAGCCAAGAGCCCCTTGATCTCGGGGTCCGGAAGGGCGGCCTTACCGGAGAGTAGAAGGGCTACCGCCAGCATCACTATCCCGGAAAAGGCCACCATCACGTTCATCCAGGAGAGCGCGGCCACCGAGAGCGGCGCGCGGGATGCCGACAGGGCGTAGGCCCCATCCGCCCCTGAGTCTTGTGAGATGACGGTATAGCGTCGGACGAACACAAATGGCGCAGCAACCACCTGCCACAACGCGCGTAGGAACCCGAGGTAGAACCGCCCCACCTCCTTCCCCGCAAACAAGAATGAAACGCCTATAACCAGAATCAGAAAGGTGCAGATGGCAACCCAACCGCTTATTTCACCCAGGAGACTAAACAAGGGTTTGATTAGATCGTTCATAGATATCTCCCAACAAAATAGGTCGTCAAAAATAATCCTGCTTATCGGCCTTTCTCCGCCAAAACCAGGAGCCTTTGAGGCATGGGCGGAGTGAGGACGGCGGCGCGTAGCAGG
>JANYAZ010000264.1 GCA_025361045.1 Geothrix sp.
CTACCGCGAGGTAGAGCTGCTGGGCCAGAACGTCAATAGCTATGCCGGTGGCTGTACTTTCGCGGATTTGCTGGAGCGCGTGTCCGAGGTCGACGGACTGGAGTGGATCCGCTTCACCACCAGCCATCCCATGAACTTCACTCAGGACCTGGCCAAGGTGCTGGTCACCAATCCCAAGGTGGCCCCCTTCCTTCATCTGCCCCTGCAGAGCGGCAGCGATCGGGTGCTGAAGCGGATGCTCCGCGAATACACCGCAGCCGAGTATTTGGAACGGCTGGAATACCTGGGCGAAGGCAGATCCCGCATGGCCCTCAGCACGGATTTCATCGTGGGCTTCCCCGGCGAGACGGACGAAGACTTTGAAGCCACGCTGCAGATACTGGACCAGGTCGCCTTCGACTCGTCCTTCAGTTTCGTCTACTCACCGAGGCCCGGTACCGCTTCGTTGCGTCTCAAGGACGACCTTCCGCCGAAGGTTAAGTCCGCACGGCTGGCTTGCCTCCAACAGCGGCAGGTGGAACTCACCCGGGCCAGCAATGAGCGCTTCCTGGGTCGCGTGATTCCCATTCGGGTCGAAGCCCACGGTGCCAATGAGCACGGCTGGTGGCTGGCCCACAGCGGTGAGTGGAAGACCGTGCACCTGGTCGCCGGCCCGGGTCGCGAATTGCCCTTCGGTGAGCTGGTGCAGGCGCGGGTCACCCTGGCCAGCCCCCATTTTCTCGGAGCGGAACTGGTCTAGCTAGGCGTCGGGCGTCAGGGCGATGGTGAAGGACCAATGACGGGTGGCGCCCGGAGCCAACAGGAACCCACCGGGTTTGGCGCTGAACTCACCGACCCAATCCGCTGGGTCCGCGTAGCCGTCCCAGGGCTCGATGCAGAGGAAGGAAGGACCAAGGTCCGGTTTGGCCCACAGGCCCAGTCGCGGGAAGCCCTCCCAACTCAACGACAGAGAAGGTCCACCCTCAGCCTCAAAGCGGAGGCTGCAGCTGCGGGGATCCAGAAAGATGAGGGCGTCCTCCCGAAACAGGGCTTCGTCCAGCGCCAGCACACGGTTCACGATGGGAGTGGGGTGGGGTTCCGCTGCCAGGAGCCCCCGGCTGTCCAGGCGGTGCAGGGGACCTGGCTCAGCGGCTTCGAAGACCAGGCGGTGGCTGGACTTGGCAAGGTTTGGGGCGAGGGGCCAGCGGAAGGCCGGATGAAGCCCCAGGCTGGCGGGCAGTGGCTCATCGGCAGGATTCTGCAGTTCCAGGTCCATGCGAAGGCCGGAGGTCGCCAGCGCATAGGCGATGGTCAGTCGGAAAGGAAAGGGGTAGCGCTTCCGGGTGTCCTCATCGTCCCGCAGCTCCAGAACACAGGTGGTGGGTGTGCGTTCCATCCAGGTGAACGTCCGGTCCCTGGCGAAGCCATGCCTGGGCATGGAGAAAGCTGCGCCTCGGTGATGCAGGAGGTTGCCATTCAATCCGCCCACGACCGGGAAGAGGAGCGGCGCGAATCGGGGCCACAGGGGTCCTGCGGTCCAGAGCAGACCTGCGTCTCCGAGGGAGAGGGCCTGGAGTTCTCCGCCCTGACCGGCGATCACGGCCTCGACGTTATCCAGCTGCAATCGGTGGATGTCCATCCCGTCAGATTACCGGGTCGTGGTAGATTGGCCCTCCCCGTCCCTCACGCCTGCAGCCAGCCCCCCGGGAGCCAGTCATGCACTTCACGGCGGACGCCATCGCGACCATCCTCCATGCGCCCCGGGCGAATGTGGAGGCCCACTGGCCCCTGGTCGTCGAGGCGCTCGCGTCTCTGCAGATCCTGGACCCAGCCGTGGAAGTCGCGGCCATCGCCAGCATCGGCACGGGAAGCTACCTGTTCGCTCCCGAGAAGGAGGCCGGCACCGATGCCTACTTCCGCCGCATGTATGAATTCGACCGCAGCCTGGGCAACCTCGAACCCGGTGATGGCCCCAGGTACTGCGGCCGTGGTTTCGTGCCCCTCCTGGGCCGGTCCGAATATGCCCGGTTCGGAAAGCTGGTGGGAACGGACCTCCTGGAGCAGCCCGAGTTGGCCCTGGACCCAGCGGTCGCCGCCCGGATCCTGGCCTACGACTTCATGCTGAAGGGCGTTCCCAAGGCCGCAGCCGAGGATGACTGGGTCAAGGTCCGCCGGCTGGTTCATGGTGACCTGTCCGGGTGGAAGCGGTTCAATGGCATCCTGATCCCCCTGCTGAAACTGCTTCCCTAAAATCAAGACCGACAGGTTTTCAACCGAACCGAAGGCATTGATTCAAGCCTCAGGCCAAGCCCCGGGTGGGTCCGGCCAGGCTGTTGCCTCGGAGATCCCCCATGCGCGTCAATCAGCCGGTCACCAAAGTGGAACGCCGTCTGGAGGAGGGTGCCTACATCGTCTCCATGACCGATCTGAGGGGCTTCATCACCTATGCGAACGAAGCGTTCATCCGGATCAGCGGGTTCACCCAGGACGAGTTGATCGGGCAGCCCCAGAACCTGGTCCGACATCCAGACATGCCCCCTCAGGCCTTCGAGGATTTGTGGCGAACCATCCAAGCCGGCAAGGCCTGGCAGGGGTTGGTCAAGAACCGCTGCAAGAGCGGGGACTTCTATTGGGTGGACGCGAATGTCACGCCCATCGAGGAAAACGGACACATCGTGGGGTATGTCTCCATCCGCAGCAAGCCCACGGGGACACAGATCGCCGAGGCCGAGCGGATCTACGATCGGGTCCGGGCCGGGCATCCGATGGAGGAACCCGAGCAGAGGATCTGGGTACCTTTTCCTGGCATGGCTTTTCGGACCAGGGTGGCGGCGGCGGCGGGGATCGTGCTGACGGTTTTCCTGCTGGTATCGGGGATCAGCTTCCTTGGGTCCATCGCCACCCGAACGGAGGCGTCGGCGGTCAAGGACGAGTTCCTGCCGACCACGCTCCTTGCCGAGGAGATGGCGTTACAGACACTGCAGGTGCAGCAGGCGATCACCGACGCGGCGCTCACCCGCAGATCCGAGTCCATGCAAGAGGCGGAAAGGGCCTCGGTAGCTTTCCATCAAGCTGAGCAAGCCTTCCGAAAGCTGGCCGTCCAGAATACGGCGAACCTGAAGGTTCTGGACGAACTCAACCAGGACTTCGAAGGGCTCATGACTTCAGGAAAGACAATGGTTTCCGCCTATCAGACCCAGGGCCTGACAGAAGGCAACCGGGTCATGGTCTCCTTCGACCAGGCCTCTGAGAAACTCACGGACCACATGCTCAAGCTCCGGAATGGAGAAGTCAAAGCTGTCGAGCATCGCCTGGACAGCGTCTCCACTCGGGCCGGTCTGAGCCTCTGGATTGCTGGAGGCGGGGCACTGCTTGGACTCGCGCTGGGGCTGGCGGTATTCGGCAAATTGGTGCAGGTCATCGATTATCAGCTGGGTGGTGATCCGAAATTCGCATTGCGTCTGGCGCAGGCCGTGGCCGAAGGCAACTTGCGAGTGGATATCCCCATCCGGTCCGGCGATCGGAGCAGCCTGCTGGCGACCCTTCATGGGATGCAGGCCCACTTCAAGAGCATGATCAACCGCATCCGATTCGATGCGCTGCTGGTCCAGCAGAACAGCGGAGAGATCGCGACGGCCACTCACGAAATCGCGAGTACCAGCAGGGAACTGGCCCGCAACGCCGATTCCCAGCGCACTTCCACGGATCGGATGGCCTCGGCCATCACCGAGCTCTCGGCCTCGGTCCGCGAGGTTGCAGATCACGTCCAGACGAGTCATCACCGTTCACTGGAGGCCTCGAAGACGGCCCAGGCCGCGAACGCCTCCGGGCAGGCGGCGCTCCGGGCCATGGACCGGGTGGAGGAAGCCACTGGGCAGATGGTCGAGGCGGTCCAGGTGATCCAGGACATCGCTCGGCAGACCAACCTGCTGTCCCTGAATGCGGCCATCGAGGCTGCCACAGCGGGCCAGTACGGCAAGGGCTTCGCGGTGGTGGCGGAAGAGGTGCGCAAGCTGGCTGAGCGCAGCGATGCCTCCGCCCGTGAAATCGCCGCGCTGATCGAAGGCAGCAATCGGGCCGTGGCCCAGGGCAAGACCACCGTCCAGGATGCCGTCCAGGCCCTGGAGACGATCCGGGACCACATCACCGAAGTGGCCGCGATGTCGACTCAGATCGAGGCCGCCTCGGGCGAACAGGCCAAGGCCAGCGAGGAGGTCGCCAGGCAGGTGGAACTGGGCGCGCAGCAGGCCGTTCAGAACGCCAGTGCCAGCGTCCAGCTTTCAGGGACCGTGGACAGCAACGCCGCCACCACCGAGCGCTTGTCCAGGACGGCTGAGGGATTGGCCTCGCTGATGAAACATTTCCAAACCTAGGGCAACGCTGAGGGGGCTACGCCAGGACGGGATGGTTTGGTGCGCCCGGCCGGATTCGAACCGGCACGCCCTTGCGGGCAACGGATTTTAAGTGCCTTGTATTAAACTATTGAGTTAAACGAAGTCTTCAATCAGGATTGATAAAATGAACTAAATACAAATAGTTAACAAAGATGAATGAATGGGCTAAGGGTGACTTTTCAATCTCTCCAGCGATCTAAAGTGTAGCGTAAGGTGTAGTGTAATAGGGTGTGAGGTGCCCCCGTGCCTATGACCATCACCCAGCTAGAGAACATCCCTACTGATCCCCAAAAGGCGATTTCCAAGACGCTGGCCGGCGCTACGGGTATCTACTACATCATCGAGAAGAGCGGCTACAGACGCTGGGCATGGCGGGGCAAGTTGAAGAGAGGAACCATCTGGTATCCCCTGGGTCCAGCCACAGACGGGAAACTCACGAAGAAGTTTCTGGGGGAAGAGGCAACACGCTTGAAGGGCCTTGTGGACGCTGGTATCGACCCTCGGATTCACATCGTGGCCACCACAGTGAAGAAGGTCACCCTTGCGGAGGCTTGGGAACGCTACAAGGACGAATACCTGAGCGAAGTATCACCAGCCTACAAGCGGGGCCAGGAGGCTCTGTGGAAGATCCACATCCTGAAAAATTTCGGCCACTTGACTCTGGATGTTCTGGATTCCACCGTGGCAACCCAGATCATCAAGCCTCTGGTGGATCGCGGCAAGCGGACCACCGCCAACCGCCTAAAGAGTGTGCTAAGCAAGCTGTGGAATTGGTGTGAGGCAGAAATCCCGAACAACCAATTGGGATTGAAGAACTGGGTAGCCAAGAGGAAGAAGTATTTCGTAGCCCCTGTCGAGCGGACTCTCTCCGAGGCTGAGATCAGGGAATTCATGCAGGGCTACAAGCAGTCCACAGCGAAGCACAAGAATGCGGTCCTATTTTTGCTGCTCACAGGCAGCCGCCAAGGCCTCCTGCACTGTTGGAAGGATGAATGGCTGAAGGGCAACATACTGGAAATTCCACCACGGGTTTTGGGCGCAAAGCTGGCCCGTCATCTGGTCATGGGTGATTTTGCTCTTAAGCTGTCCAGGAGCTTCCACCATCCAATGACCACAGCCTCAATTCGCCATGCAATGGATGACATCCTCTATTACTGCAATCTCAAGCGGGTGAGCCCACACACGCTCAGGAAGACCTTTGCCTCTCGTGCCCTGGATTGGGAAGAGAAGAAGTGGGAGGTCGATGTTCTTCTAAACCACAAGGGAACGGCCATTGAACAGGCCTACTTTCAGCGGGACTTGAAGACCTTGATTCCCGTGGCCAAGCGGATTGAGAAGAAGATGCTCAGCCTGATGAAGTAACACCCAGAGGACCAAGGCTGACCTCCGGTCCATCCATGAGTCTCTTTTATAGGAGGCTCACATGATCAAAGTCAGCAAGATCCTACAGGCCAAGAACCCGAGTCAGGGAGCATCGAAGCCGCACACGGCAACGGCTCAGAAGGCTGCCAGGCCGAGTACCCTAGCTGCCACAAAACTGGCGTCCACCAGGAGGACCTAGTGTCTCCGGGAAGGGATTCCAGGAATCGTAATTGGCCCCCGCAAGGGGGCCTTTTCATTTGGATGAGCCCCTCCGGCCTGCGGGCCGGAATGGAGCCATTCGGGATCACTCACCTCTTGAGACCTCCAGAATCCGATTTTTGGCTTCTATTGGAGACCGATTTTCCGGAACCCGAACTTGAGGCCGCATCCCTCATGGACCCCTTCAACACACCTCCTCACAGCGACCGGTGGCCAGCAGAAAGCTGGGATGCGCCAACCGGGGTGGGGAGGCCCTGTGCAGGGGTACATCCATGCTCTGGTCCCGCGCAAACAATACCTTCGACAATCGGCCACATGCCATGGAGACAGACTGGGCGACCTTCTGTGCTCTCGCTTCTGACATCCAGCGGCCCGACAAGTCACTGCCTGCCAAGGAGGCCAAGAAATTCCAGATGGCATGGCTCCCAGCGGTATGGGAATCCCGGCCCTGGCCGGAGGTAACGCTTCGTGGATCCAGCGGGATCGTGGGCGGTTGGGTCATCCCCTTGGATTTCGATAACGCTTACCACTTGGTGACTGGATTCAACGAGGATGGAACCCAGATCGTGGAGACCCGGCAGGTGGAGGCTCCAGCGCACTTCGAGGAGGTTGAAGCTCGCCTTCAGGCCCTTGGCCTCAGGGCCCTGCTCTATACGACCTTCAGCCACACACCTGGGCACCACAAGTTCAGGGGAGCCATCCCGGTGGACAGGATGATCCTCCCCCAGGAATGGCCACAAGCCGTAGAATACCTCCTGGAAACCACAGCCCTGAACCGCTGGCGGCACTGCCTGGATATCAAAGCCATGCGCAACGCGGCGGGGCTCTACTACCTCGCCAACGATTACAACGGAGAGCCCCAACGAACAGTGCTCGATGGGGCAGTCCTGCACCTTCCAACTGACCTCACCAACCAAACCCTTCCCAACCTACCCAACACCACCCGATTCACCCCAGAGGCCCTAGCCCAACACGCCCGAATCCAATCCACCTTGAGCGCTGGTGCTCCCGACACCTACTGGTGGCTGGAGTTCGGCATTGATATGACCACCCTGGATCTCCCTATGT
>JANYAZ010000294.1 GCA_025361045.1 Geothrix sp.
GCCTCAAGCCCCAGGTGACCCTCGCCACCGCGAGCCCCCGCCTGAGCGCCGAGGATGCCAAGGCCATCGCCCTCAAGAACCTGGCCCCCAAGGGCGCCATGACCGCGGCACCCAAGGTGGAGCAAGTGGTTTTCCCCACCCAGTTCACCGGGGGATTGGCCAGCCGCTTCGATACCACCAAGCAGCATGAAGTGTGGGACCGGGAGATGAGCGTCTGGGTGAAGCCCCCGACCGATGCCTATGTCCAGGCCTATGAAGTGCGCACGCTCCTGGCCAACAAGCAGGACGGCCACAAAGAGATGACCTACATCATCGACGCCAACACTGGCGGGATCCTTCGCAAGTGGAACGCGCTCCAGGGGGACACCCCGGCGCAGGGTACCGGCACCAGTTTCTACCGGGGCAGCGTGCCGCTCTCTACGTCCCAGGCTGCGGATCTCAGCTACTCCCTGGTGGCCCAGGATCGCGGAACTCAGCCCCAGCCCTACTTCCTGCAGGCGGGCATCACCCAGGTCGGCCTGACCACCTGCTATGGCGCCATCGACATGGTGTTCGGGAATGTGGGCTTCAACGTCTACAGCGGCATGAACACCAGTAACCAGTGGGGCAATGGCCTCCTCATGCCCTTTCCCTACGACTTCACCAACCAGATGATGCTCTTGGACTATAGCCCGGACGGCAGTACCGCCTGGGAACAGAGCGCCTTGGCTCCCGCAGGGGAGACCACCGCCGTGGACTGCCACTACGGCCTGAGTACCACCTGGGACTTCTACAAGAACGTCCTAGGCCGCGATGGCATCGACAACGTGGGCACCTCCACCTTCGGCATCGTGCATTACGTCGATGCCAGCTGGTTCGGCGCCTATCCCTACTTTGACAACGCCTACTGGGCTCCCTGGTACTTCGGAATGGTCTTCGGCGATGGCAGCTATGGTACCCCCTGGGGCGCCGGGGGCTACGGCATGAAGGCCCTTACCGAGATCGACATCACGGGGCACGAGCTGAGCCACGGAGTGACCGAGTTTTCAGCCGCCCTCATCTATGCGGGCCAGTCCGGCGGCCTCAACGAAGGCAACTCGGATGTCTTCGGGAAAATGGTGCAGGCCTACGCGGACGGCGGTGCCACCGGGGCCACCGTGCCCAACTTCCCCGCGAATGACCTGACCAAGTGGGAGGTGGGCTACCACTCGATGCCCCAGGGCTCGAGCGGCGACGTCGCCCTGCGCTACATGTACCACCCGAGCCTGGACGGCATCAGCGCGGACGGATGGTACGACGGCATCGACCTGATCGACGTCCACTTCAGCAGCGGCCCCCTCAACCGGTTCTTCTATTTCCTCACCACCGGGGCATCCAGCAACCCCACCAGCACGACCTACAGCCCCTACTACCCACCTGGGATGACCGGCATCGGCAATGACAAGGCCGCGCGCATCTGGTACAAGACCCTCACCGAGCACCTGGTGTCCGATGCGAACTATGACGCCGCCCGTGCGGCCTCCATCACCTCCGCGCAGGAACTCTATGGCGTGGGATCCCCCGAGGAACTTGCGGTGATGAAGGCCTGGTCCGCCGTGAACGTGGGTCTGGCCCCCGGCCAGGCATCCCGCCCCCGGGTGACCTTCCCGGTGATCAACGCCGCGGGCAGCTGGCTGGACACCAATGCCCACCCGTCTGGGGTCCTGCAGAAGGTCCAGATCTTCCCCTCCCGTACCAACGTCCAGATCGTGGCGAACGTGGCGAATACCACCAACACCGCGCTCACCTTCTCCACACCCACCTGGACCATGGGCCCTCCCGGCCCCGCCGGCGTCATCCAGTCCGACGGCACCTGGACCACGCCCAACTGGAACTATTACGAGGACCTGTTAGCCGTGCAGGCCACCAGCCAGGCGGATCCCAGCCAGTTCGCCCGGTCCCGCACCCTGCTGGTGAACCTGGACGCCGACACGGACAACGAGATCGATGCCATCGACCTCGGCAGTGTGGTCATGAGTTGGGACAAGCCTGGCGCCACCTTCCAGACCCCCAACCCGAACGCCCGCATCGCCGGCGGGGGCGACTGGGACGTGATCTTCTTCAACCAGGCCTTCACCAACGCCTTCACGGTGAAGTA
Source organism: Geothrix sp. (assembly GCA_025361045.1). Classification (GTDB taxonomy): domain Bacteria; phylum Acidobacteriota; class Holophagae; order Holophagales; family Holophagaceae; genus Geothrix. Next base: position 2,117 of record JANYAZ010000294.1, read on the forward strand.
ACCCTGCCACCACCAGGACCGGCTGGCGGGAGATCCCCCCAGCCGGTCCCGGCGCGTACGGCCGTCCTACTTGAGCTTGGCCAGCTCTGCCTGGATGCGGGTGCGCTGATCCTCGGCCTTCACCTTGTCGAGGGCCTTCCGGTAGTTCGCGGTGGCCTGGGCCTTGTCGCCCTTGAGGGCGCAAGCTTCGGCGAGGCTGTCGCAGGCGTTCCAGGAATCCGGGTGCGCCGCAACGTTGCGCTGGAAGAGGGCGATGGCCTCATCCACCTTGTTCTGGCCCAGCAGCATGTAGCCCGCCTGGTTGACTTCGACTTCGGTGGCCACGGTCAGCGCCTTGGCCCGCAGGGCTTCGGCGCCCTTGGCCTCGCCTTTCTTCTCCAGCAGGGCGGCCTTGGTGCGCAGTCCTCCGTAGGTCTCCTTCATGGCCAGGGAACGGTCCACCCAGGTCATGGCCTCGTCCAGGTTCGTGTCATTGCGGACACACCAGCCCGCAGCGCCGCTCCAGGTCTCCGGGAAGAACTGCCCCAGGCCCCGCACCTGGTTCCGCAGGCTGGCGACCACCACCGCCTTCGTGTCCACCTCGATGGGGAGGGGCACCCGCAGTTGCTCCCAGCGCAGCGACAGGGTGACACCCTGGTCGCTGGGATCGTCGAAGGTGAAGGCCAGGCGCTCGGTGGGTTCGGTCGCCACGGGGGTCACCGTCACCTTGGCCACGTCCTCCTTCGGCTCGTAGCTGTAGCTGCCCCAGCCGCGGGACTGGCTGCTGAACATCACGGTCCAGGTGGTGGCCGTGGGCAGCATGTGGAGCCCGTAGCGCCCCGCGGGCAGGGTGGTGCCGCCCACGCGGATGGGCGTGTCGAAGGCAACGACGGTGTTCTCGTCGGCCCCGGCCCGCCAGACCTGGCCGTAGGGCACCAGCCCGCCCCAGACCTTGCGGCCCTTCACCGCCGGGCGGTTGTAGGTCACCTCGATGTCCGTCAGCCCCACCCGCTGGCTGATCTGGGCCCGGGGACTGGCGATGGGCAGAACCAGGGCCGGTGCCTGGGCGACGAGCATGGGCGTGACCGTGAGCAGAACAAGGGCAATGCAACGCATGGAACACCTCCGGAGAGCAGCGTGCACCCAAAGCCACCGAGGTGGGGCGGGAAGTGGGGTGACCGGTGGGAATTCCGGGGTGGACCGGGTGAAAACCCATGGCGCCGCGGATGGACATGGGCGCAAGACAACGGCCTTCAACCAGTGATCAACGGTGATTCACGGCGCTGGGATCGTGGCGGACACATGGGGTAAGCGGCCCCGCCCTATCCCCGTCCATCCCCGTCCATCACCGGCTCAAAGCCTTTCCATCGACCCCTCTCCACGAAATGCTTGAAGGAAAACCAAAGCCACTGCAACCACCGATGAACTCTGATGAACACCGACCAAGTACCGACGACCCCCGACGAGTCTGCATCGGCGATCCACCTCCGATATCTCTCACGAAAGCCCCTCTTGCTCTGGAGGTCCAGTGGCGTCCGTGGGAGCATGGGCCCGACATAGCGCTCATTCCACTACACCGAACACCAATCCCACCGAGGCACCGTTTGGCTCCCAGCCACGCAGTTCGCCTAATACAAAGTTAGGGCTCATTTCTCTCAACGTCTTAGTCATCAACAATGCTCAAAACAGCACAAATGTGCCGCGTGAGGAAGGGGGGTGATATGGCCAAGCTTGTGTTCGGAATGAACCAGTCTCTGGATGGCTACGTCGACCATACGGCGTTTACACCAAGCCCCACGCTCTTCCGGCACTTCATCGAGGAGGCTCGGGGACTGGCGGGCAGTGTCTACGGTCGTCAGATGTATGAGGTTATGCGGTACTGGGACGACGATCACCCTGAATGGAATGCAGAGGAACACGCCTTCGCGGCAGCATGGCGGACTCAGCCGAAATGGGTTGTCTCGCGCTCGTTGAACTCGGTCGGCCCCAATGCCAGGCTGGTTGGGAATAATCTTGAGGGCACAATCCGTGAGTTGAAGGCCGAACACGACGGAGAGATCGAAGTTGCTGGCCCGAACTTGGCGCACAGCCTCAGCGAACTTGGCCTGATCGATGAGTATCGAATCTATCTGCACCCCGCCGTGCTCGGCCATGGCAAACCATTTTTCGCCGGACCCCGGCCGCGGCTCCGTCTCATAACCCATAACCTGATTGGCGAGGATGTGATCAGGATGACCTACGTCCCTGCCTAATGTCCCGACTCGCCGAACAGAAATCGTCGCTAAAGTGTCCAAGCTGCAGTTCGGCTTGGCCTAACCCCTAGCTCAACTCGGACCCCGCCTGCATTGTCTTCCGCTTCCCCGGCCTCGTTCATCGCCTCGGTTCAGGCAGGGCCAGCCAGCTCCTTTGTTTCGGTGTTCATCAGCTCTTATCGGTGTTCATCGGTGTTCCATTTTTTGCGCTTCGATCCAGATCCGCCCCTGAATCTTCCACTCTGCCGACCGTTTCTCCCATGGCCCCATGAGATGCTCTATTCATGCTGCAGCTCCGCCCCTCTGATTACCGCCTTATGCCCTGGAAGAACGGGGGCGGCAGCACCACGGAGATCACCATCGAGCCGGCGGGGGCGAGCCTTGCGGATCCGTTTCTGTGGCGGGTGAGCTCGGCTCAGGTGGCGGCTTCGGGCCCCTTTTCGCGGTTTCCGGGCCACGAACGCCTGCTCTTGCTGCTGGAAGGTGCGGGCCTCCTGCTGGACATCGAAGGCAAGGAGCGCCAGCGGCTGAAGTACCCAGGGCAGGTGGTGGCCTTTGCCGGGGATGCGAGCGTGCACGCCACGCTCATCCAGGGACCCTGCGTGGATTTCGGCGTCATCAGTGATCCCAGCCGGGTGAAGGTCAAGCTGGAGTGGCTCAACCTGGGGCCGGACGCCACCGCCATCACGGTGGCCCCCGCCACCCTGCTCTTCGCGCCCTGGGGGCCCGTCCGGGTGGATCCCCTCGGGGTGGAACTTGCCTCCCGGGACTGCCTCCGGCTTGGGAACAACCCAGCCGCGACCGAAGCGCCCGGCGCGAAACTGGGTGTTCGCGCCTCCTTCGGCACCACGCCCCTGGTGCTCGTGTCCATCTGGCCCCTTTGATCCGGGGATTCTTTCAGGATCAAAAGTTGAACCGCAGATGGCGCAGATTCACGCAGACGGGCCCTGGCTCACTAACCCATGGGCCCGCCAAGGGCGGCTCTGCGCGGTCGCATTCCATGGCGGCCATACTGATGAACGACCACCCCACGCACAGCCGCCTTGTCTCTCATCTGTGGGAATCTGTGAACCCAAAATCTTTCATCTGCGGCCATCTGCGCCATCTGCGGTTCCCCTTCTTTTCGTAAATTTTAAGGAAACTTAGCTTGGCCACCCTCGGTACCCTGAACGATCTGAAGGTCCTGCGCCTGGGGCCGGAGGGTGCGTTTCTGGATGGCGGTCCCGAGGGGCCGGTCCTGTTGCCCCTGGAACAGCTACCCCCGGGCCTGGAACTCGGCCAGGTGCTGCGGGTCTTCGCCTACCGGGAGGATGAAGGCCGTCTGGTGGCGCACCTGCGCCCGCCCCTGGCCCTGGGGGGCGAGGTGGCCTTCCTGAAGGTGCTGTCCGTGAACCCCGCCGGGGCCTACCTGGACTGGGGCCTGCCCAAGCCGCTGTTCATGCCCTGGAAAGAGGTGAAGCACGAGGTGCGGCGGCTGGTGAAGCCGGGGAACAAGGTGCTGGTGTTCCTCTTCTCGGAGGAGGCCGGCCACCTGGCCGCCTCGACCCGCCTGGCGGATTTCCTGGTGGACGAGGCCGACGAATTCAAGGAGGGCGACCAGGTCACTCTGGTGTTCGGGGACCGCACGGATCTGGGCGTACGCGTCATCGTCAACCACCGCTACTGGGGCATGGTTCACGACGGCGATCTGTTCACCAAGGTGAGCCGCGGCGAAACGCGGGAGGGCTGGGTGAAGGCGCCCCGCGCCGACCGCAAGCTGAGCCTCTCGCTGAGCGCGCCGGGCTATGCCAAGGTGGACGCCGTGGCCCAGGCCCTGCTCGATACGCTGAAGCGCCGCGGAGGCTTCCTGCCCGTGACCGACAAGAGTGCCCCCGAGCAGATCCACGCCCTGTTCGGCCTCAGTAAGAAGGTCTTCAAGCAGGCCCTTGGCGCCCTCTACAAGGCCCGGCGCATCAGCATCGACGCCGACGGCATCCGGCTGCTCAAGACGCCATGAATGCCGTCGCGCCCCTGCCCTATCTGGAGGGCTACAGCCCGGCGGTGCTGGCCCGGGTGCGCGAGCTGCTGGTCCAGGGCCAGCTGGGGCCCTACCTCGCCAGCCGCTATGGAGAGGCGCACGAGGTGCGCAACGACAAGGCCCTGTTCCAGGCCGCCGTGGAATTGAAGGACCGCTTCATGAAGACCACGGCGCCCCTCAACAAAGTCAGCTATGACCCCAAGCTCCAGTTGCTGAGCCAGGCCCTGGGCACGCTCACGGCGGTATCGCGGGTGCAGGGCAGCCGCCTCAAGGCCAGCCGGGAGATCCGCGTGGCCTCGGTGTTCCGCGACGCCCCCGCGCCCTTCCTGAAGCTGATCCTGGTGCATGAGCTGGCCCACCTGAAGGAGCGCGAGCACAACAAGGCCTTCTACCAGCTCTGCACCCACATGGCGCCGGACTACTTCCAGCTGGAGTTCGACCTGCGGCTCTACCTGACCCACCGGGAAGTCAGCGCAGCGGCGGGGACTCTCTAGCCCGAGTCGCTACCTCCCCGGGCGTATGCTGGTACTGAGCCGTTTGCTGCGCTCAGAGGTGCCCATGAGCGATCCAGTCCCGGCCCGATCTCCCAGGCGTCCCTTCCCGTTCCGATTCTTCTTCTGGTCCACGTTGGTGGTGGGCGTGGGCGCGGGCAGCGTCTACCTGGCGGACCAGATGGTGCTGGCCCCGCGGCGGCGGCTGGAGGCCAAGGTGGCCCTGCTGGAGACCGAGACCCTGCGGCTCAAGACCTACCTGAAGCTGCTGGAATACACCGAGCGCCGGGCGCAGCTGGAGGTGATCTCCCAGATCCGGGATGCCGCGGGGGAAACGGTCAACAACCTGCGGTTCACGGAACTGGACCCCCAGGGCGGCGTGGTGGGCGCCCAGCGAGTGTTCGAGCTCAAGGGCGAGGAAGTCTACGTGGACACCCTCGTCATCAAGTTCGAGGATCACTTCGTGGAGGCGGGCGATCCCCTGAGGGGCAAGGCCCTCCTGCTGTTCCGCCGCATCTTCACCAACCGCGTGAAGCCCGACGAAGGCTACTACCTGGACCGGAATGGCGCCCCGCCGGAACGCTATGCCAGCGGCGCCGTCCCCAATGCCTTTGAACGGGATCTCTGGGCGAAGTTCTGGGAAGTCGCCAACAGCGAGCCGCAAGCCAAGCAGACCGGTGTGAAGGCCATGCATGGCCAGGCTGTCTACGGCCGGCTGCTGCCCAACAAGGTGTACACGCTGCTGATGCGCTCGACGGGAGAGCTGATCCTGCCCGCACCCACAGAACCCGCCGCTCCTGAGGCAACTCCTTGATTGCTGCTCACTGAACCTCCAGCACCGCCAGCCCATCCTGCTCGGTGGATCGCCCGCTGACGCACACGATCTCGCCCACGCGGAAGGGGCGCTGGCGCTTGCGGATGGCGTCGGGGAAGGCCACGGCTTCGCAGAGGCCGGTCTCGTCCTCGAAGGTGATGAACTGCATGCGCTCGCCTTTTTCGGTGGCCACTTCCTTGTCCGCCACCACCAGAGCCCAGAAACGCAGGCGCTGATTCGGTTTCACCACCTCGGCGGCCCGGCTGGGGCCCCCGCCCTTCCGCACCCGGGCGAGGGCCGCGGGGTGCAGCTCCAGCGTGAGCGCCATGGTGGCCATCTCCAGGTCGGCGCGGTCGAAGAGGTCCGTGGGGCGCGGACGCACGCCCGGGGGCACGCCGCCCAGGCGGGCCCACATGAGCCGCGTGCGGTCGCCATCCGGGGCCCAGCGGTCGAAGGCCCCAGCGGCGCAGAGGGCTTCCGCCGTGGTGATGGAAAGCTTCACCCGGCCCAGCAGGTCGTCCAGGTGCTCGAAGGGGCCGTGCTGGTCGCGATTCTCCAGCAGTTCCTCGACCTCCTTCTCCTGCGCACCATGGACTTGCATGAGGCCCACGCGCAGGGCCTGCTCGCCCTCCGAACTGAAGGCCCACAGGGAGTGATTCGCATCGGGCCCGCGCACCACCAGGCGGTGGCGGCGGGCATCGCCCAGGTAGGCGATGGCGGGGTAGTAGCCGCCCTGGTTGGTGATGACCGAGGCGAAAAACACGGCCGGATGGTGGGTCTTGATCCAGGCGCTCTCGAAGCTCACTTGCGCGTAGCTCGCCGAGTGCGGCTTGCAGAAGGAGTAGCCCGTGAAGGTGCGGATCATGTCCCAGGACTCGTCCACCGTGGCGGGTCGCACGCCGCGCTCGGCGCAGCCGCGCCGGAAGCGCGCCTCGAAGAAGGGCAGCTTCGTCTCGCAGTTGGGCTTGCCCAGCAGCTTGCGCAGCTGGTCGGCGTCGTAGTGGCTCCAGCCCGCCAGCGCCACGCAGACCTTGATGACGTCCTCCTGGTAGACCAGCACGCCGAAGCTTTCGGAGAGCAGCTCGTTGAAGACCGGATCGCTGGGTTCCCAGATCTCCTCGCCGCGGCTGCGCTTCACGTAGCGGTCCACCCAGCGGTAGGCCGCGGGACGGATGAGGCTGCTGTGGATCACCAGGGTCTCGAAGTCGCCCTTTCCCACCCGCTGCTGGAGCTGGCGCGTGGCGGGGCTTTCGACGTAGAACACGCCGATGCTGTCGCCCCGGGCCAGCAGGGCCTGGGTGGCAGGATCGTTGCGCGAGTGGGTGCCGATGTCCGCGGGCCTGCGATCCCCCAGCACCTCGTAGGCATCACGGATGACGGCGAGGCTGCGGTTGCCCAGCAGATCGATCTTCACCAGGCCGTAGTTCTCCACGCCATCCTTGTCCCAGGTGGTGGTGGACACGCCCTCCTTGGCGGGCGCGGGCTGGAAGGCGGCGTGTTCCCACAGGGGCCCGGGCGTGACGATGGTGCCGCCGGGATGCACGGAGAACTGGTGGAAGTGGCCCCTCAGCGCCGCCGCCTGGCGCAGGATCACGTCCCAGGCGGGGTTCTCGGACGCCCGCTCCAGGCCCCCTTCCCAGCCGCGCACCAGGCGGGCCAGCTGCTTCAGTTCGCCCTCGGGCCGGCCGTGGGCCTGGGCCACGGCTCGCAGGGCGCCCTTGGCCTTGAAGAAGGCGTGGTTGGACACCATGGCCACGCGACCGCGGCCGTAGCGCTCGAAGACGG
>JANYAZ010000020.1 GCA_025361045.1 Geothrix sp.
TTCCCCACACGACCCGCTGGCGCTTGGAGCAGCAGCATGAATTGATTTGCCAACTTTCGCCGGCTGCTTCGCAGCGGCTTGCTTCCTTGCTTCGCATCGATTACCCCCTCCTGGTGGTCCAGGAAATTGGGGCGCGGCTCAAGGATTGTAGCGGGAATCATTTCCTAGCCCTAAACCGGTTCGTCCACATCTGCGAAGATGAAAGGGGCCCCTGTGGGGTTCCGTTGAGGTTTTCATGACTGACGCCCCTCTGATCCGGCTCACTAACATAACCAAGGTCTATCAAATGGGGGACATGGAAGTGAGGGCCCTGGACGGCGTCTCCATGGAGATCCAGCGCGGGGAGTACGTGGCCATCATGGGCCCCTCTGGGTCCGGGAAGTCCACCATGATGAACGTCATCGGTTGCCTGGACACACCCACCGATGGCACCTACGAGCTGAATGGCAAACTGGCTTCGGCCATGACGGATGACAACCTTGCCCAGATCCGCAACGAGGAAATCGGGTTCGTCTTCCAGACCTTCAACCTGCTGGCCCGCACCACTTCCTTACAGAACGTGGAATTGCCCCTGATCTACGCCGGGAAAACCCCGATCGAGCGGCACCAGATGGCCCAGCAGGCCCTTGAGAACGTGGGCCTTGGCACCCGCAGCGACCACATGCCCAACCAGCTTTCCGGTGGACAGCGGCAGCGGGTGGCCATCGCCCGGGCCCTGGTGAACGATCCCTCCATCCTCTTGGCGGATGAGCCCACAGGCGCCCTCGACTCCAAGACCAGCATCGAGATCATGGCCCTCTTCGAGGAACTGTACCAAAAGGGAAACACCATCATCCTTGTAACCCATGAGGAAGACATTGCCCGCCACGCCCACCGCATCGTCAAACTGCGCGATGGCAAGATCATCCATGACGAACCCAACACCCCCATCTCACCGGAAGAGCACCTGGCGCACCTTAGCCTCTAAGGATGAGTTGACCTCCGGTAGAATCCTGGGATGCAGAGACTCGTCCAGGGCATCCATCATTTCCAGACCCAGATCTTCAGCTCTCACAAGGAGCTTTTTGAGCGTCTGGACCAGGACCAGACGCCTGAGACGCTTTTCATCACCTGCTCGGATTCGCGCATCAGCCCGAACCTCATCACGCAGACCCAACCGGGGGAGCTCTTCATTCTCCGGAACGTGGGGAACCTGATCCCGCCCTACGAAAGCATGGGCGGCATGGCGGCCGGCATCGAGTTCGCCGTGGCCAGCCTTCAGGTGAAGGACATCATCATCTGCGGCCACTCGAACTGCGGGGCCATGAAGGCCCTCCTGGAGCCCGAGACCGTGAGTGAACTCCCCGCCACCAAGGCCTGGTTGGCCCATGCCCGGGCCACCGAGCGGATCATGTGGGAGAGCTACGGGCACCTCAAGGGCGAGGAACTGCTCCATGCCACAGTCGAAGAAAACGCCCTCGTCCAGCTCGACAACCTGCGCAAGCATCCCGCCGTGGCCAAAGCCATGGCGAGCGGCATGCTGCACCTGCACGCCTGGGTCTACAAGATCGAGACCGGCGAGGTCTTCGCCTTTGACCCCGAGCGCGGCCAGTACACCTCCGTGACGGGCACGGAGGGCCTGGCTCCGCTGAACGAAGTCCACCGCGCGACGGATCTGTCGATTTAGCCGACCGCCGGATCGCGAAGCGGCCCGCAGGGCAGGCCAGCACAGCGAGGCTTCGGCGAGGGAGGCTCCATCGCCACGAGGCATGCCCGAGTGGGAGGCCCCTCCTCGGGAGGGGCCGTTCGATGGAGGCTTTGCCACCGTCGGGTTAGATGGACAATCGGTCCAGCCGCTCCGGCCGGTCGCGCCAGCCTTCATCCACCTTGACGAAGAGTTCCAGGCGCACGGGGCGCTGAAGCAGCTTCTTCAGTTCGCGCTGGGCGCTCTGACGGATGTCCTTGATCATCTCGCCGCCACTGCCCAGCAGGATCTTGCGATGGCCGTCCCGGTCCACCAGGATCTGGGCGGCGATGAAGACGCCTTCTGGCCCAAGGTCCTCTGGATAGTCTTCATGACTCGGCTCCAGCCACTGCTCGATGAGCACGGCCACGCCGTGGGGCACTTCCTCACGAGTCTTGCGAAGCACCTTTTCCCGAATGAACTCGGAGGCCAGGGATCGTTCGGTCTGGTCCGTGAAAACAGCCTCGTCATGCAGCCAGCCGGGCTGAGCGGCATCCCGCTCCAGAATGGTCCAGAGGGGATCCAGATTCAGCCCCATCTTGGCGCCGATGGGGACGATCTCGACGAAGGGAAGCAGATCCTTGTAGGTGGCAATCTTCTCAAGGAGCCGCCCCTTCGACAGCAGGTCGACCTTGTTCAACAGCAGGTAGGTCGGCCGCCCCAGCTTGCGCAACCGCTTGGCCAGAGCATGCTCTCCGGTGCCCAGGTAATCATCGGCATCCACGACCCAGAGCAGCAGGTCAGCCTCTTCGAGGGCCTGCTCCACATGGGCCATCATGCGTTCATTGAGGGCGTGCTTCGGGAGATGGATGCCCGGCGTATCGAGGAAGGCCAATTGCACATCACCGCGATCCACCACGCCCAGCACCCTGGTCCGGGTGGTCTGTGGGATCTGGCTGGTGGCCGCCAGCTTCTGGCCCAGCAGGGCGTTCAGCAGCGTGGACTTGCCGGCGTTGGGGAGACCGATGATGGCCAGGGTCGCGTGGCGCCGATCCGGGGCCTTGGCAGGCTGGTCAGCCACGGTGCACGCCCCGCTTGGCCTCTCGGATGAAGGTCAACAGGTAGGCGACCTCGGCGATGTGGCCCACTTCCTTCTCGGTCTGGGCCATGGCTTCGTCCCGAAGCAATCCAGCGTGGAAAAGCAGTCGATGGGCTTTCTTGAGACCCTCGACGACCTCAGCTGAGAAGCCCTTGCGCTGCAGGCCGACGGTGTTCACACCGTAGCTCTTGGTGTCCCTGGCCCCGGCCGTCTTCATGAAGGGCAGCACATCCTGGGTGGCGACGGTGAAGCCGCCCATGAAGGCATGGTGGCCCACACGACAGAACTGGTGGACCGCGGAGAAGGCGCCGATGTTGCAGCCGTCGCCGACTTCGACATGACCCGCGAGGGTGGCGCAGTTGGCAAAGATGTTCTTGTTCCCCACATGGCAGTCATGCGCCACATGGGAACCGGTCATCAGGAAGTTGTCATCGCCCATGGTGGTCAGGCCCCCACCGCCCTCGGTGCCCCGGTGGAGCGTGCAGCCTTCGCGGATCACATTGCGGTGGCCCACCTGAAGGCGCGTCGGCGCACCCTTGAACTTCAAGTCCTGAGGACCCATGCCCAGCGTGGAATGGGGGTAGATGTCATTGTCCTCACCGAACTCCGTGTGGGGACCGATGACGATGTGGCTGCGCAGCAGGGTACGAGCCCCAATGATGGCGTTGCCCTCGATGACACAGAAGGGGCCCACGACCACGCCCTCGCCCAGCCGGGCCTCCGGGCTCACCACACTGCTCGGATGGATCTGTGCGCTCATTTTCCCTCTCCGTCCGCCAAGTCCATCAACATGGACATGAATTCCGCCTCGGCCACCTTCTGACCGCCCACAAATGCCTCGCCGCGCATCTTGCAGATGCGGCCCTTGAATTGGAGCACTTTCACTTCCATGACCAACTGATCGCCGGGCAACACCGGCTTGCGAAACTTCACCCCGTCGATGCCCATGAAGTAGATGACCTTCCTGGCCCGATCCTCGTACTCCCGCATGAGCAGGCACCCGCCGGTCTGGGCCATGGCCTCCACGATGTAGACACCTGGGAACACCGGCCGGCTGGGGAAGTGTCCCTGGAAGACCTCCTCGTTGAAACTGATGTTCTTCAGGCCCCGAATCCACTCCCTGGGTTCGAAGTCGAGAATCCGGTCCACCAGGAGCATGGGATAGCGGTGGGGCAGCAGGTCCATGATCCCCTGCAGGTCGATGGTGCGTGGTTCCCGTTCAGACATGAACACTCCAATCTTCTAGCCTACCGCCTCTGGGCCGGCTCCTCCAGCCTCAGCCCTTGGGGACGGTCCGCTCGAAGACCTTCGCTTCGATGAAGAGGTCCAGCAGGGGCCGGTCAAGGGCACCATCCCGGGCCTCCTCCTCCAGAATTGCCAGGCTGCGTTCCAGGGGTACAGCCCCTTTGTAGGGACGGTCCCGGGCCGTCAAGGCATCAAACACATCGGCGATGGCCATGGCCCGGCTTTGGACGGGAATCTCGATGGCCCCCAATTGGCGGGGGTAGCCCCGGCCACTGAGACGCTCATGGTGGGCATAGGCGATCTCAGGAACACCAGCCAGATCCTTCGTCCAGGGGATGCGCTCCAGGAACCGGAAGGTGTGAGTGACATGACTTTCAATTTCGAGGCGTTCCGCATCCGAAAGGCTACCCCGTCGGATCCGAAGGCTGGCCAGGGACTCGGGCTCGACCACCTCCCGTCGCTCGCCGCTCCAGTGGGTGAAGGTCAGCGTTTCCAACAGGCCGAGCCCCTCGGCCACCTCCTGCGCCATGATGGTGGGCTCATTGCTCTGGCGGATGAGGTGCATGAGTCGCTCGGAGTGCGACTGGCGGTCAAGCATCACGTCCTGCCATCTCGAACCATCGAAAGGTTCACCACCTTGCCAAGCCCGGGAAAGCAGATCCAGGGCCTCCTCCAGCTCTCGTTGACGAAGGCGCTGAAGGATGATCTCCAATTGGCTGGGATCCAGCTTCTTGGCCTTCACCAGAACCTGTTCACGAACACCCACTTTGCCGAAATCATGGAGCAGGCTTGCGTATCGGATCTCTCGAAGCTGGCGGTCCGTGAAGAGCAGTTCCCCATAGGTGCCATTGGGCGTGGCGTTGACCACCTCGGCCAAACCCACGGTCAGGTCCGCCACTCGGCCCGAATGGCCGCTGGTGACGGGGTCCCGGGCCTCGATGGCCGTCACCGAAGCCGCCACGAAGCCTTCGAAGAGCTGCTCAATTTCCAGGCGAAGCTGGGCATTCTTCACGGCCACAGCGGCCTGACCGGCGAGGCTCTGGGCCAGGTTCTGGTCTTCTGAAGAGAACCATCCACCGCCAACGGCATCCTCATCCAGGCGGTTGAGGAGCTGCAGGATGCCCAGCACCTCGCCTTCGGTGTCCTGCATGGGCACCACCAGCACCGAGGCGGTGCGGTAGCCAGCCTGCCGGTCGAAGCTGTCATTGAACCGATAGGGGGCATCCTCAGGAATCCGGTAGACATCTTCGATGTTCAAGCTCTCCCGAGTGAGGGCCACGAACCCCGCCAGGGTCTGCCGGGACACGGGCATGACGATGCGATGGAAGGGCAGCCGCACCTTGGCATTCTGAGTGTGGGCGAAGAGCAGTTCCCGGGACTCGCCCTCTCCGGTCAAGAGGTAGATGGATCCAGCCTCGGCTTTGACGAGTTCCCGGGCTTTGGTGAGGATCAGATCAAGCAGCCGATCCAGGTTCTGCTCAGACACCAGGGCCCTGCCGACCTCATGCAGGCGCGCCATGGACCGTCGGTCCTTGGCGCGCTCCCAGCCCGCCCTGACCAAAGCCATCGCCGCATCGGCCCCGGGCCAGGTCGGGCAGCCAGCGAATAATCCTTCCCCAGCCTGCCCCAACACCACATCCGCGGGGCACCCATCCACGAACACGAGCGCCTGCCGCATCTCCCCGGCAACGCGGTCCAGGAGGGTGTTACGGTGCTCTGGGGGGATGGCCACAGTGAATCGCAAGGCGGTTTCAAGCTCCAAGAAGACCGACTCTGGCTCGGGAAAAAGAAAGGTGTCGCCAGCATATCGGAATTCCCCCTCCCGCACTGAAGGCTGGCGGGGCACCATCGAGAGGCTGGCCTGGGGTGGCAAGGGCGTGGGGCGATCCGAAGATGGTCGGCTGCTGCTGCTGGAGGCTCCGCTGGCCCTGTTCCCCGGAGAGGTCGTCGAGGCCGAGGTCATCTGGAAAGCGCGCCACGGCGAAGGCCGCGTGAAACGATGGATCACCCGCGACCCCCGGCGGATCCCAGCAGACTGCCCCGTTGCGGAGTCTTGCGGTGGTTGTGACTTGTGGGAATCCGGCCGCCACGCCCAGGACCTCAAGCATCAGATGGCCACCGATCTGCTTCGCCGCCAGCTGGGAGAGGGTGTGCCCTGGTCCTGGCATCCAGCTCCGGAATCGGCCCGCCGACATCGCATTCAGCTGCACTGGGATGGTGCCGCTCTGGGCTACTTCCGGCGGCACAGCCACGCCCTCGTGCCCGTATCGACCTGCCCCGCCGCTGCGGATGCCCTTTCCAGCGCCATTCCCCGACTCCTGGAGGCCCTGACCGGCCAAGCCCTGCCCTTCCGGCCGGGTCGGTGGGAGTTGGCCACGGGCACACCCGCTGGTACGGTGTGGGCCACCGATGAAAAGACACGCACCTGGACCCTCGAACCCGATGGCTGGCACCGAAGCACCGAGCCAATCCGGCACCGGCTTGGCGAGGCCACGCTCCTCCACGAACCCGGCGCGTTCTTCCAGGTCAGCCCACCCTGGGCGGCCGAGGCCTTCGGGGGCCTGCTGCAATCCTGGGATCTGAAGGGCGACACCCTCTACGACCTCTACGGCGGCGTCGGCCTGTTCTCGGCCTTGCTCGGCCATCGGTTCAGGCATCGGGTTCTGGTGGAAAACGGCGAAACCGCCGTGGCGTGGGCCCAGCGCAACCTGGAAGCTGCCGGACTGCCCTCCGAGTGTCTGGTGGCGGACGTGGCCGCCTGGGTGCCGGAAGGCCTCGGCAAAACAACGGACTTGATCCTGTTGGACCCGCCCCGGGCCGGACTCGAGCCGACCCTCTGCGATCGCCTCACGACGGTCGGCGCGGGTACGCTCGTCCTCGTGGGCTGCGACGGCGCGGCCTTCTGTCGTGACGTGAAGCGCCTCTCCACTGCCTGGAACCTCGACCAGCTCGCCGTGTTGGACCTCTTCCCCCTCACCAGCCTCGTGGAATGCGTGGCCCTGATGACGAAGCGCCCATGACGGCACTGGGCCGACATCTGCTGGTGGAGTTCACCGGCTGTAACGCCACCGCCCTGGCGGACTTGGAGCAGGTCACTTTCTCCATGCTCCAAGCTGCGGAAGCCTCCGGCGCCACCATCGTCACCCACAGCTTCCACCACTTCAGCCCCCATGGCGTGAGCGGCGCCGTGATCATTGCGGAAAGCCACCTGGCCATCCACACCTGGCCCGAGCATGGCTTCGCGGCGGTGGATTTCTTCAGCTGCGGCGCGGTGGACATGGATCGTGGACTGGCCGTCCTGAAGGCAGCCTTCCGTGCGACAGGGGAGACCCGACTGGAACTGGAGCGCGGCCCCTTGCGCACCGTCAGTCCCTGAGCGCACCTTCCAGCCACAGCAGCCGTGCCTTCATGGCCAGTCCACCCGCATACCCCGTGAGGGTGCCGTTGGCGCCGATGACCCGGTGGCAGGGCACCAGGATGGACACGGGGTTGGCGCCGTTGGCGCGACCCACCGCGCGGCTCAGGTTGGCGTCGCCGAGCTCCGCGGCCAGCTGTCCGTAGCTGTGGGTCTCGCCGAAGGGGATGCGCTGGAGGGCGGCCCACACCCGCAATGCGAAGGGGCTGCCGTGGAGACGGAAGGGGACGTCGAAGGCCGCCTGAACGGGGCCGAGGGAGGTATCGATCCGGTGGATGCCACTCATGCGGGGGCTCCTTTCAAGCTGGACCAGAGGTGGAAGGTGGCAAGGCTGCGATGGGGCGCAAAGGGTGCCATCAGGCGCACGGTCTCCCCGGCATCCGGGCGCGTGTCGAGGTTGAACCAGCGCTGCAGGGCCAGGGTGAGGCCCGCATCGCCCACGGGCACGCAGTCACGGAAGCCCAGGCCCCGCATCAGCACGTACTGGGCGGTCCAGGGCCCGCAGCCCCGCAGGGCGAGCAGGTCCCGGGCCAGGCCCGTGGCCGTGGTCCGCCCTTCCAGAAGCAGGCGACCCGAGGCCACTTCGGCGGCGGCATGCAGCAGGTACTCGGCCTTGCGGCGGGAAAACCGCAGGGCCAGGAGATCCTCGACCTGCAACCCGGCGATCCGGGTCGCATCAGGGTGGGCGAAGAGGCCTCCTTCAACCTGAGTGCCCGCCAGGCGGATCAGGTCGCGGCGCAGGGCGTAGGCGAAGGCCAGGTTCACCTGCTGCCCCAGGATCGCCCACACCAGGGCTTCGAAGGGATCCAGCGTGAGCAGCACGCGCAGTCCCTCACGGCCCCTGGCGAGTTGCGGATGGGCCGCCTCAAAGGCGGAGGGCTCGCCCTGCCAGCCCAGCAGACGGAGGGCCGCACCGTGGGCTGTGGCCATGGCGGCGGGACCCATCGCCCCCTGCAGAGACACTTCCACAACCTCCCCCAGGAAGGTCAGGCGGAGCACAGAAGGCCAACCTTCACAGAGGAAGGCCTTGTGCAAATCCTTCCCCACCGCGCGCTCGGACACGCTCTGGCCATCACGACCATGGAAGGCCAGAACATCCTGCACCCGCAGACCGGCGGGCATGGACAAAGTGAAGTGGCTCGAACCCAGCATGGTGCGGAAGGCGCCAGGACTCAGGCCCGTCTGCCGCCGGAAGGCCTCGTGGAATCCCGATGCGCTCTCATAGCCTGCGTCCATGGCCAGATCCACCAGCTCGCCCTGCCCCGCCGCGAGCCTGGCGCAGGCCGACTGGATCCGGACGCGCTGGAGGAACGCCGCAGGCTGGAGGTGGACATGATCGCGGAACAGGTCCTTCAGCTTCGTGACGCCCACCCCGGTGGCTTCGGCCAAGGCCTCGACCTCGGGAAAGGCGGCCGGGTCCGCCACGGCCTGCGCCAGGGCGGATTCCAGCCGGGCCAGATCCGCGTCCTCGCCCCGGTAGAAGGCATCGGGGCGGCAGCGCTTGCAGGGACGGAGCCCCGCGGCCTGGGCCGTCAGCTCATCCGGAAAAAAGCGCACGTTGATGGCCAGGGGTTTCCGGGCGGGGCAGGAGGGCAGGCAGTAGATCCCGGTGGTCAGGACGCCCGTCAGGACCCGCCCGTTGAAAGACGCGTCCTTCGCCAGGATCCGTTCGTAGAGGTGCTCATCCGACCAGCGCATGGCTTCATGCTACGAGCTCACGCCAGGACCTTCCTCCGCTGGGCGGCGCCGGAATTTTTTTCAATCCCAAGTGAGCGGTAGCCTCGGCTGGGGTGGGGCCTTCGGCAACACACCTTCGAGTCGGAGGAGGAATTCCTTCATGTCCAGACCACCGCCATACCCCACGAGGGAACCGTCCGAGCCGATGACTCGGTGGCATGGGATCAGGATGGAGATGGGATTGGCGCCGTTGGCCCGCGCGGCTGCCCGGATGCATTTCTCATCCCCCAGTCGGCGCGCCAGTTCCAGATACGAAATGGCCTGACCATAGGGAATCTTCAGGAGTTCCTTCCAGACCCTTTGCTGGAAGTCCGTGCCCTCAACCTGAATGGGGATATTGAAATCCCGGAGGTTGCCTGAGAAATAGGCCTCCAGCTGGCGCTTCAGGAAAGGAAGACTCTTGGGCGTCGCGCCTCCGGGAAGGGGTGGTGGTGACCCGTTGAACCGGATGAGCTGAATCAGTTTCCCTTCGGCATCAAACACCGCCCCCAGGTCCCCGACGGGCGAAACAATGGGATGGAAGGCACCAAGCATGGAACCAAGCATGTCAGAATCGCGGTTTTTTGGGATAATGAGCCAACCAGAGAGCCAAACCGATGGTCCTGGTCACACCGTGGGCTTCCGCCAGCCCAGGCCTGATTCGAGGTCCCGCAGCGCCTTCGGCAGGGGCCCCTCCCCTGGAAGGAGCACCCGATGGGCAGGGATCAGGAGGACGATTGGATTGGTGGCGCAAGCCATCACGACCACCTCCTCGTCGAGCCCGAGCCAGGCGGCGAAGTCAGCAGGCCGCCGGGTCTGGCCATAGGGGATGGTGCGGACGGTGTCCCAGATGCGAAGGTGAGTCGGCTTGCCTTGCGGGTCGAGGGGCACCGTGAACGTGCGGAGGGTGCCGGCGAGATATGCCTCCACTTGTCGATCCAGGAAGCGCTTGGCCTCCCGCTGCTCCCGCGGAGGCAGGGGGCTCGTCTTGCGGGGGTCAAACCCTTCCAGCACCAGTTCCAGGAGTCGACCCCGACCATCGAAGGTGGCCCTCATGGGTCCCATCGGAGTATTCAACTCGTAGTGCCAGAGGATCATCCGTGCATCATCGCAGGGTCGGTAGACTGATGCCATGGCCGCAGCCCCCTTCCGCCTCTCCATCATCGACTACCTCAATGCCGCCCCGCTGAACCATGGCTTCAAGCACGGACTGGGCTGGGAGCATTTCCACCTGAAATTCCACTACCCCGCCGCCTGTGCGGACCGACTCCGAGAAGGTGAGGTCGATGCGGGCATCGTGAGTTCGATCGAGTATCTGAGGATCCCAGACCTCCGGATCGTACCGGGCTTGTGCATCGCCTCACCCAAGCGGGTTCGCAGCGTGGTGATCCTCTCCAAGGTGCCGCCAGAGCAGATCCGGAGTCTGGCCCTCGATGCCACCAGCCGCACCAGCGTGGTGCTGGCCCAGTTGCTGCTGCGCGAACGCTATGGTGTGACTCCGGCGGTGGTGGACATGGGACCCGATCTACCCGCCATGCTGGAATCGAACGACGCGGCCCTGATGATCGGCGACGCCGCCATGCGCGCGCCCAAGCAGGGTCTCTTCGTCCTGGACCTGGCTGAGGAGTGGCACGCCTGGACCGGCCTGCCCTTCGTCTTCGCCCTCTGGCTCGTCCGCAAGGACGCCCCCGAACTGCCCGTACCTGGAGGAGTCGCACCTTTCTTCCACAAGAGCCTGGAGATCGGCCTGGCCCAGCTTCCCGCCATCGTAGAGGAGGCCCGGCGCACCATCGGGTGGACCAAGATCGAGCTGCACGAGTACCTGACGGAGAACATCAGCTACACCCTGGGTGAGGCGGAACGTGACAGCCTGGCCCTGTTCTTCGAGAAGGCCGTCCGCCATGGCTTTGCCCCAGAACAACAGCCCCTGCGTTTTCTCTGACTGTTCCGGATTCCCATCCTCTGACACGCTGAACCCTTGCCTGGATGACCCATGACCGAACTTGCCGCCCTCTTCCATACCCACATCGCCGATCGGCAGCGCACCACAGCCGAGGCCATGGCGCAGACCAGCTTTGAGGCACTGGTGATCTCCAGCGGCAAGGTCTACACCCATTTCGCCGATGACCAGGATGCACCCTTCCACCCCACCCCCCACTTCGCCCACTGGTGTCCCATGTCAGGGCCACACCACGTGCTGGTGGTTCGTCCCGGACAGCGTCCCAAACTGATCCGCTACGCCCCCGAAGACTTCTGGTACGAGCAGTCTCCCCTGGGAAATCCCTTCTGGGCCGCCGATTTCGACCTGGAGGAAGTGGGGACCGCCGAAGAGGTCTGGAAGCGGCTGGGCACCTTGAGTCACGCGGCCTACATCGGGAATGAGATGGACCGCGCCGAGGCGGCCGGACTCGACTTGAATCCGGCCCTGCTGACGGCCCACCTGGACTGGCATCGCACCACCAAATCGGCCTACGAGGTGCTCTGCATTGAAGAAGCCACCGTCATCGCCGCAAAAGGGCACGGGGCCGCACGCCACGCCTTTCTGGCGGGTGCCAGTGAGCTGGAGATCCACCATGCCTATGTGCAGGCCGCAGGCATCGTGGACCACGAAATGCCCTACGGCAGCATCGTCGCCCTCAACGAGAAGGGCGCCATCCTGCACTACGAGGGCAAACGGACCCTGCGGAAGGGCCAGGTCCTGCTGATCGATGCCGGTGCCCAGGTGCGGGGCTACGCCGCCGACATCACCCGCACCTTGGCGGCACCCACCTGTGACAGCCGTTTCTCGGCCCTCATCGCGGGCATGGAGAAGATCGAACTGCAGCTCTGCGACATGGTGAAACCGAAGCTGCCCTACGGCGACCTGCATCACCAGGGCCATCTGCTCATCGCCGGCCTTCTGCAGGAAAGCGGCATCCTCAACGTCGCCCCCGAGGAAGCCGTCGAACATGGGCTGAGTCGTCCCTTCTTCCCCCATGGCCTGGGCCATCACCTGGGCATCCAGGTGCACGATGTGGCGGGTCGTCAGGGCACTCCGGAGGGGACGCCCGCGCCGCCGCCGCCACAGCACCCCACCCTCCGCACCACCCGCACCATCGATGCGGACCAGGTGTTCACCGTCGAACCGGGACTCTACTTCATCCCCATGCTGCTGCGCCCCTTCCGTGAGAATGAGCACAAGGCGAAGTTCGACTGGAAGCTCATTGACGAGCTGACCCCCTGCGGAGGGATCCGCATCGAGGACAACCTGCTGGTAACCCCCAACGGCCATCGGAACCTCACCCGGCCCCACTTGCCGCACTGAATCAGAGATCAGTAAAAGATCCCAAAAGCCTCGTCTTGCGATATACATGAGGGTGCTTTCCCAGGAGCCTTCATGTCGTTCCGCGCCAGTCTGGTCAGCCTCCTCCTTGCCTCCTGCCTGCTGGGGCAGGGCACGGAGCGCATCACCCTCGAGTTCCTCGCCCATCCCACGCAGAAAAAGACCTATGTGGGGATGCCGACCTCGCGACTGGAGTGGCTGCCAGACGGCACCCTGATGCAGACCAAACGGGAGGGGGACCAGGTGACCCTTCTCCAGGTCAACCCGACCACCTGGGAGTCGAAACCGCTTCTGGCGGCTGCCCCGCTCCAGGCCGCCCTGGTGGCCGCCGGGGCTTCCGAAGCTGAGGCCAAGACCGCCCTTGGACGCGGGAGTTTCATCTGGAACGAGGGGCGCAGTGCCTTTCTTCTGTCTGTGGGCGAGCAAGTATACCTGGTGGATGTGAAAGGCGCGACAGCCAAACGGGTGCTGAGCGGAAAGCCGGATGAACCCACGTTCAGTCCCGATGGCACCCAGGTGGCCTATCTCCGTGGAAACGACCTCTATCGGGTGGACCTTGCCTCTGGCAAGGAAACCCGGCTTACCACGGGCGGCAGCGAGACCCTGTTCAACGGCCGTCTGGACTGGGTGTATCAGGAAGAGGTCTTCAGTCGAGGTGGCTTCAGGGCCTTCTGGTGGTCACCGGACTCCAAGCGCATCGCCTACTTGAGCCTGGATGAATCCAGGGTTCCGGTCTTCACCTTGGTGGACGACCGCACCCAGCCGCAGAAACTGATCCAGGGCCGCTATCCCAAGGTGGGTGACTCCAATCCCGTGGCCAGGCTTGGCCTCGTGGATCTGCGGGGACAAACCTCCTGGGTTCAAGAATCCCACCCTGGCCAGGAGACCCTCATCACGCGGGTCACCTGGGACCCCAAGGGGCGACTGTTCGCCCTGTTCACCGACCGGGCCCAGACCTGGATGGAACTGCGCCGTTTCGAAGGTTCTGGTTCCAAGCTGCTCCTGAAGGAGCAGGGGCGCACCTGGCAGGACCCCCACCGCCAGGAACTGCCGACTTTTCTGGAGGACGATGGCTTTCTATGGGAATCCAGCCGGACCGGTCATCGCCACCTCTACCGATACGATGCCGAAGGGGGGCTGAAGAACGCCGTCAGCGAGGGCGAATGGGACATTCGACATCTGCATGGAGTGGACCAAGGCAAAGGTCTGGTCTACTTTGACGCCTCCGAACACAGCCCCATCGCCACTCACTCCTACCGCATTGCCCTGGATGGCAAGGGCCTCACCCGACTCACCCAGACCCGTGGCAGCCACCGCGTGCGGTGGAACAAGGCCTTCAGCGCTTTCCTCGATACCTGGAGCAACCTCGAACAGCCGGCCAAGCAGGCCCTCTTTGAGGGCAACGGCAAACAGGCCCGGATGATCGACGAGAACCCCAGTCCCATGTTGAAGGAACTCAAGCTTGGGACCATCAAACTGCAACAGGTGAAGACCCGCGATGGCTTCCCCATGGAGACCGCACTCATTCTGCCTCCGGACTTCGACGCCGCGAAAAAATACCCCGTTTTCCAACACATCTACGGGGGTCCCGAAGCACCCCAGGTGAACGACGCCTGGAATCGGGAATTGATGTGGTTCCATTTCCTGGCCCAGAACGGCATCGTGGTGTGGATCTGTGACAACCGCAGCGCCTCCAACAAGGGCCAGGTCAGCGTAGATGGCATCTACAAGCAACTGGGCAAGCAGGAATTGGAGGATCAATTGGATGGCCTGAAGTGGCTGGGCGAGCAGGGCTTCGCGGACCTGTCCCGTGTTTGCATCGAAGGCTGGAGCTACGGTGGCTTCATGAGCGCCTACGCCATGACCCACAGCCCCGCCTACAAGCTCGGCATCATTGGCGCCCCAGTCACCCATTTTGCCCTGTACGACAGCATCTACACGGAACGCTACATGGGCCTCCTGGCTGAGAACAAGGTTGGTTATGAAGGCACCAACCTCTCAGCCGCGGCCAAGACCTTCTCCGGCAGGGCCCTCATCATGCACGGCATGGCCGATGACAACGTCCACCCCCAGAACACCATTCAGTGGGTGGATGCCCTGCAGAAGGCGGGCAAGGACTTTGACCTGCGCCTCTATCCTGGCTCCGATCATGGCAGTGCCTTCAGCAAGCCCTGGCAGAACTGGGACATCGTCCGAGCCCGCTGGGCCTTCATCTCCAGGTACCTTTGAGCCCTCAGACCGCCCCGGTTGGGCTCGCCTCCTCTGGTTTCGCAGGAAGCAGGCGATCGTACACCCACAGCAACAGGGCCGTGAGCACGCCCACCCCGATGATCGTCCAGAGCATGCCAGTCGGCTGGCGTCTCACCTCGCCAAAGTGGTGCATCAACTTCCCGCCAAACCAGCCACCGATCAACGAACCTAGGCCGATGGGTAGGAACGCGAAGCCCATGTAGGTGCCCTGCTGGCCCGGAGGGGCGAGGCGCGAGATGTACTCGTAGTAGCGGGGTGACTGCACGATCTCACCGAGCGCGACGCAAACGAGGGTGATGATCACACCCGTCACGGTCGGCTTGAAGATCAACACGATCCAGGCCAGAGAGGATATCAAGGTGCCGATCGTGACTGCCTTCACTGAGGCGATTTTCTGCGTGGCCAGGTTGAGCAGAACCGTCAGCGCGATGACCACCAGTGGGCCGGTCATCAACAGCAGTTCGGTATCCGCCTTCGGGTCGACGTACTTCACCACGTAGAGGGGCAGCGTGATGAACTCCTGCCAGTACACGACCCAGTACCCGGTGAAGATCAGCAGGAACAGCATGAACTTCGGATTCGAGAGCACCGTGATGAAGTTTTTCCCGGTTTCAACCAAGGAGGGAGGCGGCGCGTCGCCGGCCTTGCGTGGTTCCTTGAACATCAGCAGCACCGCAAAGAACATCACGAACACGCTGACCGCGGCCACGCGGAACACGTTCTCCACGCTCATGTGCCGGTGGACATAGGATGCGACCCAGGGACCGGCAGCGCCGCCGATGTTCACCAGCGTGTAGTAGATGGAATAGCCGATCGAGCGGACATTGTCCTTGGAGGCTCTCGCCGTCGTGCCGACCACGGCCGGCTTCACCAGTGCGATGCCGAGGGCCGGCAGCATGAGCAGGAAGGCGACGAGCGCGCCCAGGGGTACCATGCCGCGGATCGGAGCCATCCAGGAGGACCCCAGTGATCCGAGCAGGAAGTAGGAGCAACTGAGGATCAGGTACGCCAGGGAGAGGGCGCGACGGAATCCGAGACGGTCCGCGATGGCACCTCCGAAGGCCGCCAGGAACCACACCAGTCCACCGAACAATCCAGCCAAGCTGCTGGCATCCTGGGTCGGAAATCCAAGGGACTCGTTCAGATAGCGCGCCAAAGACGCAAAAGCCGCGTAGTACGAGAGGCGCTCGAACAACTCGCTGACGTTGGCCACCCAGAATGGGCGTTCAAATCCATCGCGGATATCGCGCAAGCGTTGAGCTGGGCTCAAGGTGCCTCCTGGGAATAGGGACTGCCCTTCGATCTTCCCGGGGAACCGGAGGCAGGGTCAACCCTTTCCCAGCATGGCCTATTGAGTGCCCAACAGAAGGCTTACTCGCCTGTCTTTGCGAACTCCACGACGGCCCGCAACATATCCCCCACGGACATGATGCCCACCAGGTCACCCTTGCCATCCACCACGCAAAGACCGTACAGCTTATGGTCCAGGATGGCCTGGGCCGCCGTGGCGAGGTCTTCCTGGGGTGTGATGGTGCGGGGCGAGGGATTCATCAGGTCCTTCACCGGGGTTTTCGACAGCAGGTAGTGGACTTCCCAGGTATCCAGGGAAGTGGCCTTCCCGGGGGTGTAGTCCTTGATCATGCGGTCTGTGATCAGCCCGGTGAACCGGCCCATGGCCATGACGGGTAGACGGCGGATGCCCTTCTCCTTCATGAGGTGGATGGCTTCGATGATCGAGGCGTCCTGATCGATGGTGATGGGGTTCTTGGTCATCCATTTTTCGACGGTGGTCATCGCGTTCTCCTCACATGCCCAAGAAGGCCTTCTTAATATGATCGTTGTTGAGCAGTTCGTCACCTTTCCCCGTGAGCACCACCCTGCCGGTTTCCATGACATAGGCCCGGTGGCAGATGCGGAGGGACTGGTAGACATTCTGTTCCACCAGGAGGATGGTAACCCCCTCCTTGTTGATGCCGGTGATGATGTCGAAGATGTTCTTCACCAGCAACGGGGAAAGACCGAGGGATGGCTCGTCCAGCAGCAGGATCTTGGGGTTGGCCATCAGCCCCCTGGCGATGGCCAGCATCTGCTGTTCTCCGCCGGACATGGTGCCACCCAGCTGTTTTTCCCGTTCTTTGAGGCGTGGGAACAGTTCGAATACCCAGTCGATGTTCTTTTGGCGGTCCGCCCGGGTGGCCTTGACGTAGGACCCCATGCGGAGGTTCTCCATCACCGTCATCTCGGGGAAGATGCGTCGGCCTTCGGGCACCTGGACCAACCCCGCCTCGACCACATGATGCGACTGCATCTTGCCAAGGTCCTTGCCGTTGAAAGTGATGGTGCCCGAGCTCGGCTTGACCAAGCGGGAGATGTTCTTGAGCGTCGTGGACTTGCCGGCGCCATTGGCGCCGACAACGGTGACGATCTCGCCCTGGTTCACTTCCAGGTCCACGTCCCAGAGCACCTTGAGGTCGCCGTAGGCGAAATTGAGCTTCTCGATCTTAAGCATGGGCTTCACCCAGGTAGGCGCTGATCACGTCGGGGTTGCTGACGACTTCCTGCGGAGAGCCCTCCATGAGCTTCTCCCCGGAGGTCAGGACCACGATCCGGTCCGAGATGCGCATGATGGCCTTCATGTCATGCTCGATGACCATCTGCGTGAGGCCCCGTTTCTTGATATCGAGGATGAGTTGGATGATTTCCTCGCTCTCGGCCGGGTTCAGGCCGCCCATCACCTCGTCCAGCAGCAGGAGCTTAGGCTGGGTGGCCAGGGCCCGGGCCACCTCCAGCTTCTTCCGCTCGCCGATGGGGAGACCGCCCGCGATGAAATCCGCCCGGTGCTCCATGCGAACCACCTTGATCTGCTCCATGGCCAGTTCCCGGGCCACTTTCAGGGACGAGGTGCGGGCCAGGGCGCCGACCATGACGTTGTCCACCACGGAGAGCTTCGCGAGGGGCCGCACTTTCTGCCAGGTCCGCACCATGCCGAGCATGCAGACCTTGTCCGGATCCAGTCCGTTCATCCGCTTTCCGTCGAAGAAGATCTCGCCCTTGGAAGGCGGGTAGTACCCGGTGATGCAGTTGAACAGAGTGGTCTTCCCGGCACCATTCGGACCGATAAGACCCATGATCGTGCCTTCCTCGACGGAGAAGGAGACATCCGAATTGGCCGCCAGTCCACCAAAGAACTTACTGACGTTTTTGATCTCCAGGATGGCCATCAGACCGCCTCCTGCTTACGGCGCGTGGCCATCTGCTTGATGAATCCCATGAGCCCATCCGGCATGAACAGGATGACCACCACCACGAGGATGCCGTAGAGCAGGACATGGGCGTGGGAGAGGTTCTCCTTCAGGAAGAGTCCGATTTTCGAGTCTGCGTTCACCAGTCCGATCTTGACCAGGCCTTCAGTGATCATGTTGCTGCGCAGGGCCTCGGACAGAGGCACCAGGACCAGGGAACCGAGCACCGGCCCCCAGA
The DNA here is from genome assembly GCA_025361045.1 of Geothrix sp. Taxonomy (GTDB): domain Bacteria; phylum Acidobacteriota; class Holophagae; order Holophagales; family Holophagaceae; genus Geothrix. Next base: position 18,191 of record JANYAZ010000020.1, read on the forward strand.
GCGTCCCCATGCCCCCGATGATGCAGATGAGCATGATCTGGACCGAAACATCCAACCCGAGCACGGTGGGGGGATCCACGAACCCGACGTAGATGCCGTAGAAGCTTCCTGCCAGGGAGGTAAGCACCGCCGAGATGACCAGGGCGATGTTCTTGTAGAACGAGATAGAGATGCCCAGGGAGTGGGCCGCGTCCTGGTCTTCGCGGATGGCCTGAAAGAAGTAGCCCAGCTTGGAGTGCTGGACCAGGTAGGTGATGCCAATGGTCAGCACCACCAGGAAGAGGCCGATGTAGTAGAAGGGCACCTTGGTGAGGAAATCCGTGACGATGGTCCCACCGATCTTGAAGGCGGGCAGCTCCGTGGCCAGAATGCCTTCGGCACCGTTGGTCAAGGTGGTCAGGTTGATGGCCGAGAGCCTGAGGATCTCCGCCACGGCGATGGAGGCCAGCACGAAGTAGGGGCCACGCAATCGGAAGCAGATGCTGCCGATGGCCAGTGCCACGACGATCACCAGGGCCATGCCAGCCCAGACCCCGATCCATGGGGCGATCTGTTTGGTGTGCATGAGCATCATGGTGGTGTACGCGCCCACGCCGAAGTAGGCGGCGTGGCCGACGGAATGCTGGCCCGCGTAGCCACCGAGGATGTTCCAGCTCTGTCCCATCATCACGCTCAGGAACAGCAGGATCATCATATGGAGCGCGTAGGGGCTTTCCACGTACCTGGGAATGGCCAGGAGCCCGCTCAGGAGGAGGAGAATGACGACGGCCTTGAGGATGCTCTTGTTCATGGTGATCTCCTCAGGTCCGCGACTTGCCCATCAGGCCCGAAGGCTTGAAGAGGAGTACCAGCAGGAAGAGCACGAAGACCACCACATCCTTCCATCCGGACGAGATGTAGACTGCGCTCATGGACTCGGTGATGCCGATCAGGATTCCTCCCAACGTCGCTCCCACCACGCTGCCCATGCCGCCCAACACCGTGATGACAAAGGCTTTCAGTGTAAAAACCCCACCCACCTGGGGAAAGATGTAGTAGGTCGGCGAAATCAGTGCGCCGGCCGTGCCGGCCAAGGCAGAGCCTAGCCCGAAGGCGATGATGGACATGCGCTTGACGTTGATGCCCATGAGTTGTGCGGCATCCCGATCCTGGGCCGTGGCGCGGATGGCCTGGCCGGTGTCTGTTTTCAGCAGGAACCAGTAGAGGGCCGCCGTGATGGCCGCCGTGATCAGGAAGGAGATCAGTAGGGGGGTGGACACCGAAACACCTCCGCCCACCTGGATGGAGGCGGAGGAGTAGGACGTGGTGAGGATCTTGTAGTCCGACGTGAAGATCAGCATCACGGTGTTGCTCATGATGAGGCCCAGGCCAATGGTGAGCAGGATCTGATTCTGGGCCAGGGCATTGAGCACCCGGTTGATGAATACCTTCTGGAGAAACCCACCGAACAGGAACATCAGCGGAAAGGTGATCAGCACCGACACGAAGGGATCGATGCCCAGCATCGTGAAGATGATGTAGGTGAGGTACATCCCGACCATCAGGATGTCTCCGTGGGCGAAATTGATCACCCGCATCACGCCGAAGATGAGCGTGAGGCCGATGCCGATGAGCGCATACACCCCGCCGATCAGGATGCCGCTGATGAGAGATTGCATGAAGACAGCCATGGGCGCGAGTTACTCCCGGAGATCAAACGAGGGCGCCTGATGGCGCCCTCTGCATGGATAGAATCACTTCCACTTGGGAAAGGGGTAGACCGCCTTCTTGGTGGCGAACTTGGTCGGCAGGATGGTCTCGTAGTTTCCCGCGAGGATCTGCTGCACAAGCATCTGGTGGTTGTTCTGGTTCGTGAATCCGTCGTAGTCTGCGAACGCCACCTCGCCCATCACGCCGTTCCACTTCCCAGCCTTCAGGGCATCCCGGGTCTTGGCGCGGTCTCCGCCGGCATTCTTGGCGGTCTCGGCCATGATCATCATGGAGGCATAGGCGCAGGCGGCGTGGTAGGTGGGCTCCTTGCCGAACTTGGCTTTGTACCGGGCACCAAAATCCTTCGCGCCGGGCCAGTTCACATCATCGGTCCACTGGGTGCAGGAGATGACGCTCTCGGAGATCGCCTTCTCCTTGGCGAACTCGGTGGTGGTGAAGCCTGCGCCAGCGCCAAGGAAAGCCTGGGGTTGCAGGCCCACTTCCTTGGACTGCCGCATCAGCAGGATGGCATCCGCCACGTAGGAAACCATGAAGACGAGATCGGGGTTCTTCGACTTGATCTGGGCCAGGGTCGACCGGTAATCCGCCGAGCCTTTGGGATAGGGCACATCCGCCACCACCTGGATGCCCTTGGTGGCCACATAGTCCTTGGCCGTCTTGGATGTGGAGGTGCCGAAGTCGGTGTTTTCGTAGATGAAGGCGATGGTCTTTGGTTTGCCCATGGCAGTGGCGGCATCGATCAGACTGGACGCATACTTGTCGGCCGGGGCATTCATGCGGAAGACATGCTTGAGGCCCTGGCGGGTGATCTCTTCCTTGGCGGCGGCCGGGATCAGCAGGGGCACTTTGTACTTCTCCGCGAGCTTGGCCACAGCGTTGGAGCAAGCCGAGGTGTAGGGACCCACCACGCCCACCACGTTGTCTCGGGTGGCCAGCTTCTCCATGGCACTCATGGAGATCTGGGGTTTGCCCGTGTCGTCCTCCCAGACCAACTGGAGGCTGAGGCCCTTCTTCTTCAGATCCTCTTCCGCCAGCTTGATGCCATTGGTGATGTTTTCACCAATGGGCGCTTCGGGACCACTCATGGAGTTGATGACGCCGATCTTCTGCGCCATCAGGAAGGGGGATAGGGCCAGAGTGGCGCCCAGGGTCAGGAGATGCTTTCGCATGGCTGCTCCAGTGCAAAAGGGATGTGAGTGGGAGGTATTCAAAATTTTACACCGGTCTGACCACAAAAAATCACGGAACTCGCGGGATGTGACCCGGGAGTTCCGTGGTGGTGAAGAAGAGAGGGATCAGCTATGCAAGCCGGATCAGAAGGAAGCCGAGAGCGAGGCGACGATGCTGTTGCCACCCTGCTCGCCGGTCTGCCCGAGACGGGGAGCCAGGAAGTTACTGCTGCGCACGACGTAGTCCAGCTTCAGGTTGCTCCTGACCTGCTTGGTGTAGTCAAACAGGTAGTTGTAGCCCACGGTGATTTCCGTGTACTTCGGGCTGAGGTCGTTGCCGGTGGGCACCCCTGTGGTGGTGTTGGTCTTGTAGGGGTTGGTGGCGGTGTACCATTTATCGCCGGAGTTGTAGTTCAGCATGTCGTAGCGGCCGGTGAACCAGTGGTTGCCCATCTTGTAGGCGCCCTCCACGACATAGCCGGTGAACTTCTGGTCCAGGTGCTCACGGAGAGGGGCGGCGGCCGCGGCGAACAGGGTCGGGAACCTACGGCCTAGCAGGCCCGTGGCGTACTCCGCGGTGAACTGCCAGGAGTCGTTCTTGAAGGCGTAGTAGACGCCCTGAAGGGTGGTCTTGTCCTTGTTGTCCTTGATCTGCTGTGCGGTAACCCCTGCCGCCGTCCAAGCAGCGGGCAGCGTGGTGCCGTAGGTGGCAGTGGAATCCTTCAGGTTGGTCACGCCCTCGCGGTAGTAGGCACCAGCCTTGTGCTGGGAGAGGAAGGTGCTCTCGAAGCGGAAGGTGTAATCCTTCTGGGCGTTGCCGGAACCGGCCACGGTGTTCTCGTTGTTCTTGCCGCCACTGCCGTCATCGGTGGTGCCGTTGGAAATGGCGAGGTTGATCTTCCCCTGGAAGGCCTTGGCATCGCCGTAGGTGTAGCTGCCCCAGATGCCGCGGTCGCGCTTGTCGCCAAAGACCCGGTTGATCTGGTTGCGTTCGAAGAAGAGGATGTCCCGGGCGGAGACGATGGTGGCTTCATAGGTGGTCGGCATCTTGAACTGACCGGCCTTCACGTTGAAGCCCTTGACGGGGGCCCAGGTGATGATCGCGTCATGCAGGACGTTGTTGGGCGCGGCGGTGGTGTTGCTGTTGTTGGGATCGAACAACATATTCCAGCTGAGCGTGTCCGTGATCGTCCCGCTGAGGTAGAGCTCGGCCCGCTTGACGGCGAGGTTGTTCTCCTGGAAGCGGGAATCGAGGCCGTAATACTTGGCGGCCCCGGCCGTGGCGGTCGCGTCGTTACGCAGGTTGTTGTCGAGCATCTGGGTGGCCCAGAATTCAAGGAGAACACCGTCCATCTTGATGGTAGGGGTCTGGGCCTGGGCGAACCCGGCGGTGAGCAACGCGGCGATACCGGCGATGCGGGTGATCTTCATAGGTATTCTCCTAAGTGGGAG
>JANYAZ010000038.1 GCA_025361045.1 Geothrix sp.
TCCCCAAGATTCGCCAGCAGTACGGTCCGCGCATCCGAAGTCATGCCCATGGTCGCCTGGGCGTCCAGCCAGCCCAGGTCTCGGTCTGAAGACTCTGCCTCGAGGTGGGCGAAGGTATGACGCTGGTAGGTGTGGAGGGCCGCAAGGACCCGCCCTCGAGCATCCACATCCTGGATTTCCAGGCGCCCGGCGTGGTGGAGCAGCGTCCTTGACCGGCCCGCCAAGTCCAGGGCCAGGATCCGGCTCTCGCCTCCGTGATACGTCGACACCCAGATTTCGTCGGCCCGGGGTCCCCAAGCCAGTCCTGTGAATCCCTTCAGCGTGGAGAGTTCCCGGACCTGTCCCTTCCGGTCTACCAGGAGCAGTACACCCTCTTCCACGTTCCCCTGCTTTTCCTGGAACACCACGAGCTGGTCGCCCCGGATCCGGGGGGAACGCAAGGTATTCAGGCAGCGGTAGACGGGGTGTCCCAGCGGCCACTCGATCCGGATCTCCGCGCCATAGGAGCCCAGGATGCACGCCATGTCCCCGCTGCGTTCCCCCTGGTCGCAGCCCCAAACGCTTTCGGCCCACTCCCTAGGGCTGCCACCCACGACAGGCAGGCTAAAGAGGCGACCGGAGAGCTGACCGTGGGTGAGATAGGCCTCGGTGAGCGCCAGCACCTCGCCCTCTCGGGTCACCGAGAGGATGGGCCCCTCGCCACCCGGAACGGTCTGCCCCCCAGGCTGGTCGAGCTTGCGCGTGTACCACTGCTCGGGCTGAACGCCCCAGCGCGCACTGTAGATGACCTCGGATGTGCTGGGGATGAAGCGCGCGGCGCTGAGGGTGCCGCGCTCGTTCGTGAGGGGATGGAAGGCGGGTAGTGCCGGAGCGCCGCCGCGCAGCAGCCACCCCGTGAGGCCCGCGCCGAGCACGGCGGCCCCGGCGATCATGGCCCACGCCCGCGTTGCCCGCCGGTTTTGCGGTGCAAAGGGGGCCGAGATGGGAGCCGCCGTCTCGGATGAAGACAGGTTCTCAAGGGCAAAAGCCACGTCGTGCGCATCCCGGAAACGTCGCTCGGGCGCCTTCTCCAGGCAGTGGTCGATGATGCGGCGCAGGACCAGGGGGATGGGGCGGCTGTTCCCTTCCAGTTCGGGCGGATCATCCCGCAGGATCGCCGCCATGGTGTCGCTGGCGGTGGCCCGCGCGAAGGCTCTCTTCCCGGTGAGCATTTCAAAGAGCACCACGCCGAAGCTAAACAGATCGGCCCGGGCGTCCGCCGCTTCGCCCCGCACCTGCTCCGGACTCATGTAGCCCAGCGTGCCCAGGATCATGCCTTTCTCGGTGTGATGGTCCGCCTGGATCGCCGCCGTGGGCAGGTACGAATCCGAGCCCTGGCCGATGCCTGGCAGTTGCTTCGCCAGGCCGAAGTCGAGGATCTTGAGGCGGCCTTCCTTCGTGATCCAGAGGTTGTCGGGCTTGAGGTCGCGGTGAACGACGCCCTTCTCGTGGGCCGCCGCCAAACCCTGTGCCAGCTGAATCGCCAGCTCCGTGGCCTTCTTTGGCGTGAGTGGGCCGCTTTCCAGCCGCGTCCGCAGCGACTCGCCCTCCAGCAGCTCCATCGCCACATAGGCGACACCATCCGTGTTGCCGATGTCGAAAATCCCCGTGATGTTCGGGTGGTTCAGGGCCGCCACGGCCTTGGCTTCACGCTCGAAGCGCGCCAGCGCCTCGGGGCTCTTGGCCAGGTGCTCCGGCAGCACCTTCACGGCCACGAAGCGGTCCAGCCGCGTGTCCTTGGCCTTCCACACCTCGCCCATGCCGCCCGCGCCGAGGGGGGTTAGGATCTCGTAGGGACCGAGGCGGGTGCCGGGAACAAGGGTCATTTCAGGCCCTCCACCAGGTACAGCTGGCTGAGCACGCGCTTGTAGTTGAAGACCACGCGCTTTCCGTCCCGGGTCATCTCGAAATTGGTGATGCCGCGGATCCCGGCGGGGTCGGCGGGAACAAATTTCTTCCAGGGCTCCCGGCGACCGGTAGCGATGTCCACCCGCGTGATCTGCACGGGGATCTTGGTCCGGTCGAACACATACAGGCCGCGCCCATCCTCGGTCCAGGCCTGGAGGACCTCGGTGGGCAGTACGCCCGTGACCGGAATCCGCTCCTCGCCGTCGGTCGTGAATACCATGAATCTGGTGAGATCAGTTTTCGAATCGCGGGACCAGAGGGCCATCCGAGTTCCGTCCGGAGATAGGGGACGCTGGCCCGTGAAGGCCGTAAATCCGGCAGGAGCCGCATTGCGGACACCGCCTTGCTCCAGGTCTGCAATCACCATCTGCGAGGTGCCATCCGGAAGAGACTTGTCGAGGAGAACCTTCCGCCCGTCGGGGAAGAACCACCCGGCGGCGCCGATCCCCGGGCCGGTATCGAGCTTTCGGGCTGCGCCCGCTCCAGTGGGTATGAGTCGGAATTGCCCGTCCGGGTTTGATGCCAGCACCATCCGCCCATCCGGGGACAGATCGCTCCCGTAGCCTGCTCCCAGACGGACTGGAGCGCGCTCCCCTGCCCGACGCAGGTAGACGCCGTCAAGATTCCCGCCGCCGCTGTTCGATTCGTTAAACAGCAGGCCACGGCCATCGCGGGTGAGGGCGAAAGCGAAGGTCGAGCCCAGCCAGTTCAGGTTCCTCGGGAAGGCTGGATCATCTCCAGGAGTCTCCGCCTGGCTCTCGGTTTGCTGGAGGCTCACCAGCAGTCGGCCCTCCGGATCCACCTCCTGGAGGACAAGGCTGCCTGCGCCCCGCCAGAGGATGATCCTGGACCCGCTGAGGGAGATCTTGGAAAGGGTCGTCTGATCTCCTTCCAACTCCGCCAGCCAGATCTCCCGTCCGGTGCTCGCCCAGACGGCGCTACCAACGTGTGGACTGTTGGCCAGGGTGACCACCTTCCCGTCCGGGCTCAGGATCCGCAGTCGAATCGAACCCCCGGGAACGGCCGAATTCTCCAGGAACAGGATGCGTTTCCCATCCGGAGACGAACGCATCTGGGACAGGTAGTCGCTGGTCTCGTAGACCGCTCTCCCCGAGGGGAATTCGACCTGGACCGACTGGACGTCGCGATCACTGGTCCTTCCCAAGGCGAACTCCTGGGAGCCCCGCAGCCAGTCGGCCATGAACACCCTCTCGCCGACCTCCCTCAGCCCCGTTCCGGCCTGGGTGGCCTGGGCCATGTTGCCGCGATAGCGCCCGCCCCAGACAAGCGGATTCCTGAGCACGAGCAGTTCATTGCGGTCGGACACACTCAGCAGGTGGGTGCCCGGCGGCCCCAGTTGGGTGGGCTCAGCCGAGCCCAAGGACAGGCTGTAGAGGCTGGAATCCTGGCCATCCACCCGGGCACTGTAGACGATGGTCTGCCCGTGGTTGGCAAAGCCCCCCCGGTCCACCGTGCCGCGGAAGAATGTCAGGCGCTTGAAAGTGGGAGGAGGCGAGCCCACCTTGAGGGCCCACCCAACCAGGATCAACATCAGGCTGAGAGCCACCGAACCCGCGGCCAGGAGGGCCTTGTTCCGACGATTGTGCGGCGCGAATGGCGCGGGGATCGGTGCTGGCCCGTCGGATGACGACAGGTTCTCCAGCGCAAACGCCACGTCGTGGGCATCGCGGAAACGGCGGGTCGGCGCCTTCTCCAGGCAGTGGTCGATGATGCGGCGCAGGACCAGGGGGATGGGGCGGCTGTTCCCTTCCAGTTCGGGCGGATCATCCCGCAGGATGGCCGCCATGGTGTCGCTGGCGGTGTCGCGGGCAAAGGCCTTCTTGCCCGTGAGCATCTCGAAGAGCACCACGCCGAAGCTGAACAAGTCGCTGCGCGCATCCACCGCTTCGCCCCGCACCTGCTCCGGCGACATGTAGCCAAGCGTGCCGAGGATCATACCCTTCTCGGTGTGGTGGCCAGGGCTTACAGCGGCGGTGGGTTGCAGCGAATCAGAAGTCGAACCCATCGTGGGCAGCTGTTTCGCCAGACCAAAGTCGAGGATCTTGAGGCGGCCTTCCTTGGTGATCCAGAGGTTGTCGGGCTTCAAATCCCGGTGCACGACTCCCTTCTCATGGGCCGCTGCCAACCCGTGCGCCATCTGGATCGCCAGCTCCGTGGCCTTGCGAGGGGAAACTGGTCCTCTCTCGAGCAAGGACCGTAGAGACTCGCCTTCAAGCAATTCCATCACGACATAGGTGGTGCCGCCCTGCGTGGCGAAATCGTGAATGCCTGTGATGTTCGGATGGTTCAGCGCCGCCACGCCCTTGGCTTCCCGCTCGAAGCGGGCAAGGGACTCGGGATGCTTCGCGAGATGCTCGGGCAGCACCTTCACGGCCACGAAGCGATCCAGCCGCGTGTCCTTGGCCTTCCACACCTCGCCCATGCCGCCCGCACCCAGGGACGTCAGGATCTCGTAGGGGCCGAGGCGGGCGCCGGCGGAAAGGGTCACGGGCGCACCTCATTTTCGGGTGTCCAATGCAGGACGACATTCAACGGTGGAGGGATTCCGCGCTTCTGGAGGGTAAGCATGAGAAATTTGGTGCCGTCTCGATTGACGTCGTAGTTGGCAGCCCCTCCGTAGAAATCCGGGGCGGTTGGGAGCAGGCCTGACTTGAAGAGGGCCACGGGCTTGCCTAGTTCGAAGTTGGAGCCTAGGCGCACGGGCACCGTCCACAGCACCCCCTCGCCATCCAGATAGAAAAGCTCCTTCCCATCCTTGCGCCATCGCGGAGCGGCCCCGCCGGCTCGGGACACCAGCCATTTGCCCTCGCCCTTCGGGAAGGGGCGGACGAACACGTCTTGCCGCCCCGATTCCTCGGACGTGAAGGCGATGAAGCGCCCATCTGGGGAGAACTGGCCCTGGGACACAGGAAATCCTGATTCGAAGATCACGGACTTCGTGCCTCTGCTCGGCTGAACCGTTGCCAATTCACGCAACAGGGTCGTCCCCACCTGCTGGAGGAGGATCTGAGATCCATCGGGCGACCATGAGAGGGGGTGGGGGTTTTGGGAGTCGCAGGGTATCACTTCGGCTTCGCGGCCGCCGGAGGCGTCCTTCACCAGCAGCCTGGAAGTCTTGTCGCCCTGGTGGGAGGCGAAGGCGATTCGGCGACCATCCGGGGACCAGGTGGGATTTTCGTCGCTGTTCGACCCGATGAAGGTGAAGCGGGTACGTATGTTTCGCAGGAGGTCCAGGATCCAGAGGTTCACAGGAGGTTCCACACACCCCAGGTCGTTGCGGCCACTCACGGTCGACAGGGCTGCGCGGGTACCGTCCGGAGAAAGGGCAACGCTGATGTCCTGGGAAGGTTCGCCCAGGTTGCCCACCCGGTTGCCGTGGCGATCGACCCAAACCAACTGAGACAGGGAGACCTCGGTGGCAGGGCGAAAGAGGATGGCACCAGAAGGGCTGGTGGCGAAGGCCGCTCCTCGAGAGTTGGCCTCGGTGGCCAGGGTCTCGCTGATCAACCGGGGTTCTCCGACCAACTGGCCCGAGCTGAGGTTCAGCCGCTGGGCCACCAGGGCTGTCCCTCGCACATAGACCAGCCAGTCTGGCTCCAACCAGGCGCCCTTGTAGTTCGAGGCCAAGAGTTTGACGGAGGGCTTGCCATCCAGAGTTGCCAGGTGGATCCCCCCCTCGTTGTTGGAGTTCAGACCTGCACCCCAACTTTTGTAGAGGAAATGACGGCCATCAGGAAGAAACATCGGCCAGCCATGACCCACTTCGTTACCCTGGAGCCATGTGAACGGGACCACGGCGCCCCCACTCGCGGGGACCCGGTAGAGGCCAGGGCGGCGATCCGAATGGTCCGGGTGAACCTGGACCTGGAGGCCGAAAAGGATGAAGCCATCGGGATGCCAGGCACCGCCGCTGAAGGGGCCTCCAGGCAAGTCGCAGATGGTGATCGGCTCTCCGCCCTTCAGGGCGATCCGTTTGAGCTTTCCCCCGGTGGTGAAGGCCACGGAGTGTCCGTCCGGAGACCAGAAGGGCTTGTGGTAGGTGTCACCGCCCGTGCCCCCAGTGGCGAGCACCTGAGGTGTCAGGGAAGAAAGGGCCCGTACCCAGAGGGTGGGCGCTCCATTGGGGCCCCTGGCAACGTAGGTGATGTGGGAACAGTCTGGCGAGATGGCGAAGCTGGCTTCGCTGGGTTCCAGTGCTTGGTCAGAGGAATCCTCGGTCCGCAGCGAGAATCGCAATTCGGCCACCTTCGTTGCTGCGGCGGTGTATCGGCCGAACCACCAGGCTGCCGAGAAACCAAGCAGCATAAGAACCGCCAACCCAAGCCCCAGCCGGCGACGGGAGGCCGAGGTGGGCAGGACCGGCGTGGCTTCAACCGGAGCTCCACTTTGGGGGGCCAGCGCGTTCTCCAAGGCGAAGGCCAAGTCATGGGCATCCTGGAAGCGGTGGTTTGGTGACTTCTCTAGGCAGTGTTGAAGAACCCGCTGCAGGCCTGGGGGGAGTGGACGACTGGAGTGCTCCAGATCTGGCGGGTCTTCCTTGAGGATGGCTGCCATGGTGTCGGCAGCCGTGTCCCGGGCGAAGGCCCGCTTGCCCGTCAACATCTCAAAGAGCACCACGCCGAAGCTGAACAGATCAGCCCGGGCATCCACTGTTTCGCCCCGCACCTGCTCCGGCGACATGTACCCGAGGGTACCAAGGATCATGCCTTTCTCGGTGTGGTGCTCCGGTTGGATGGCCGCCGTGGGCAGGTAGGAATCCGAGCCCTGGCCAATGCCCGGCAGCTGCTTGGCCAAGCCGAAGTCGAGGATCTTGAGGCGACCTTCCTTCGTGATCCACAGATTGTCGGGCTTGAGGTCGCGGTGAACGACCCCCTTATCGTGGGCCGCCGCCAAACCCTGGGCCAGCTGAATCGCCAGCTCCGTGGCCTTCTTTGGCGTGAGTGGGCCGCTTTCCAGCCGCGTCCGCAGGGACTCGCCCTCCAGCAGCTCCATCGCCACAAAAGCCAAGCCTTCCACGTTCCCGATGTCGAAGATCCCCGTGATGTTCGGGTGGTTCAGCGCCGCCACGGCCTTGGCCTCGCGCTCGAAGCGGGCGAGGGCCTCGGGGCTCTTGGCCAGATGTTCCGGCAGCACCTTGACGGCAACGAAGCGATCCAGCCGAGTGTCCTTCGCCTTCCACACCTCGCCCATGCCCCCCGCGCCGAGGGGGGACAGGATCTCGTAGGGACCGAGGCGGGCACCTGGTTGTAGGGACATGGTTTCCTTGGGATCTTCATCATCATAGGTCAACCGTGGTGGCTCAAGGTGGTGTACCTTGCCTGTAATTCACCATTCAAACCCTCTCCATTCTTGACCTCAAAGGCCTCATGAAGCCACTGGTGCTGCACATTCCCGGCAGGTCCCCCATCCCTCTGGAGGGCGATGCACAATCCTGGACACTCGGACGGTCTTCCCAGAACGATGTGGCCATTCCTGATGCGAGCCTGAGCCGGCACCATGCCCGCATCAGCCTGAAGGATGGCATTCCCTACCTGGAGGACCTGGGCTCACTTAACGGGACCTCCTTGAATGGGGAACGCATCACAGTGCCCCATCCCCTGCGAGAAGAGGATGAGATCCGCCTGGGGCAGGTGCCCATCCGACTGGGCTCGCCCTCACAGGGGCCCCGCGTGCGCATCGGGGCAGACTCCGACGCCTCCTCCTCGGCCGGATCGATCGTGTTGCCGCTGGACCGCATCCGGGCCGCCCCCGATCGGCGCACTGAAGCACCCGAAACCTTGCGCCTGCGGGAGGTGATCCGGGAAATCCAGGCCCTCTCTCTGGAACTGCTGGAGGACAGCCCGCCCGAGCAGCTGCTGTCCCACATGTTGGATCGCCTCTGGACGCTGCTGAAGCCCTGGCGAGCCGCCGTGTTGATCCAGGACACCAAGTCCGGCCTGCACACCGTGGCTTCCCGCGGCCCTGAAGGCAACCAGCCCATCCTGCTGGCGCGCAGCCTGGTGGATGCCGCCCTCGAGCGGAAGGAATCCGTCCTCTTCAATGACATGGCCGACAACCAGGGCCTGGCCTCCCCTTCCCTGATGCTCAGCGGCGTCACGTCGGCCATGGTCACCCCGCTGGAGCATCAAGGTGTGGTGAAAGGCCTGCTGTACCTGGACTCGCACCCACCCCGCCTGCCCTTCAACGAGGAGGACCTGCGCCTCGCCAGCACCCTGGCCCACCTGGCCACGGCCAAGTTGGAGCAGGCGCGCATGCGGGAAGAAGCCATGGCCCGGAAGAAGGTGGACCAGGAACTGGATCTGGCCCGCCACATTCAGCAAGGCCTGCTGCCGGGGTTCCCACCCGACATCGATGGTTTCGAGATTCACGGCAACAACCTGCCCAGCCGCCAGGTGTCGGGCGACCTCTTCGGCTGGTGGCCACGGAGCGATGGGCGGTGGCTTTTCTGCCTGGCGGACGTCAGCGGCAAGGGTCTGGGTCCGGGTCTTTTGATGGCCTCGCTCCAGGCGACCCTGGAAGCCTGGACGGAGCGCGACTTGTCCACGGCGGATCTCGCCTTCCAGCTTTCGAAGATGCTGGCCCGCCGTACCGATGGACGGCGGTTCGTGACGGCCTTCCTCGCCCTGCTGGATCCTCCGACCGGGAAACTCACCTACACCAATGCGGGCCACAATCCTGCCTTGTTCATCCACCCCGACGGCACAGTCGAGGCCCTGGAGGCCCAGGGGCTGCCGCTGGCGATGCTGCCGGGCAATCCCTATGCCGAGGCCACCCTTCAACTTGGACAGGGCGACCTGCTCGTGGTCTACACGGATGGCATCACGGAGGCTGCAGATCCGCAGGAGGAAGAATATGGAACCGAAGCCCTGACCAACCTGCTGGTCGCGCGGCGCCACGAACCGCTCATGGCCCTGGACGCAACCCTGCTTGGGGAACTGGACCAGTTCACCCAAGGGGCCCCCTATCCGGATGACCGCACCCTCTTGATGCTGCGCCGGACCTGAACCGGGCTGCCCGCGGAGACAAACGTCGAAATTCGTACGATCATGGGAGGCGATGGAACCTTCCGAACCCGACTTGAACCATGCTCCCTGCCCTGAGGCATCGCCCACGGAGCAGGTGATCCCGACCACCCCATCACTGGATCAAAGTCCGAGCAGCCTCCTCCCGCCCCAGGAAGCTCGTCCCCGCCTCGCCGCTTCCCGACAGGTCAGCGAACTGCTCGACATGATCAAGTTTGAGCACACCCTGTTCGCGCTGCCCTTTGCCCTGCTGGGCGCGGTGGGTGCGGCCCAGGGCCTTCCCCCACTGCAAACGGCGCTGTGGATCCTGGCGGCCATGGTGGGTGCCCGGACGGCGGCCATGACCTTCAATCGGCTGGCGGATGTAGACGTGGATGCCGAAAACCCCCGCACAGCCAGCCGCGCCCTGCCGGCGGGCCGGGTGTCGAAAGCGGGGGCGATGGCCCTCCTGGGAGCGGGCATCGTCCTGTTCGGCTTGGCCGCCGGAGCCTTGGGCCCCCTCACCTGGGCCCTGTCTCCGCTGGCCTTGGTCATCATCCTCGGCTACTCGCTGTGCAAGCGCTTCACGGCCTGGGCCCACGTCGTACTGGGTCTGTCCCTGGCCGGTGCCCCCCTTGGTGCCTGGATCGCTGTGGCCGGGCGCATCGAATCTCCCGCCTTGTGGTTATCGGGCGGCGTCCTGGCTTGGACGGCAGGCTTCGACATCCTCTACTCGCTTCAGGATGAAGCGTTCGACCGGTCCAAGGGTCTCCACTCGATCCCGTCGAAGCTCGGCACCCGCGGTTCACTGCTCCTTTCGCGCAGCCTGCACATCCTGGCGCTGCTCTGCTGGGGGATGTTCGACCACCAGATGGGTGGTCACCTCTGGCCCTGGGCCGGGTGGGGTGGGGTTGCGGCCATGTTGGCCCGGGAGCAGTGGCTGGTGAGAGGGGGAGATCTCTCCCGCATCGACCAGGCTTTCTTCACCTTGAACAGCCTGATTGGTCTCGTGTTTTTCGCAGGCCATGCTCTGGAATACTGGCTATCGAGGTCACTGCTGGCGCCTCTCTAGACCGTTCGTTGTAATAAGACGATTCGCCTGCACGGCTATTCCCAGGTATGCTGTGGGGCCATGTCCACTCCTCAGCCTGAACGCCGTCTCGCTGTGCGCTCCAGCCGCCCTGATTCAGGGCGCTGGCTCACAGTGATGGTCGTCTTCAGTCACCGCACCTTCCGGTGGTCGCTCACACGGCGAATGATGGTCTGGCTCCTGGGCGGGGTCGTAGGTTTCTGGGCCCTGGCGATGATCGGTTCCGGCTACGGACTGTGGGCGACGAAGAAGATCATGAGTTTCGGCCGCCTGCAGAAGGAAACCCAGGAACAGCAAGAGCAGCTGCGTTCATCTCTCGACCAGGCCGTAGCCCTGGAGAACGAGGTGGTCACCCTGCGCAAGCAGCACACCGAGCTGCTGAAGCTGCTGGATCCCAAGGCTCCCGCGGGCTCTCCCCTGCCTCCTCTGCCGGGCCAACCCCAACCGAACGCCACCCCCCTTCCCCCGGGCACGCAGGAGCGCCTCTCCCGGCTCCGCCAGGATCTCGACTACACCGCCAAGCAGGCCGCGGTGGTGCGAGCCAGGATGGAGCCCGTGATCCGCGCCTGGACACACACACCTTCGATCCCGCCTACCGCCGGCTATCTCAGTTCAGGCTTCGGGGTGAGGGTGAGTCCTTTCTCCCGCTCCAACGAATCCGGCGACGGCCTGCTTGGGTACCACACCGGCCTCGACATCAGCAACGCGCTCGACACGCCCATCCAGGCCACCGCCGATGGCGAAGTCGTGGAAGCAGGATGGATGGACCGCTATGGCTGGGGTGTGCGAATCCGCCACACGGACGATCAGGAAACCCTCTACGCGCACCTGAACCACCTGGACGTGAAAGCCGGGCAGAAGGTGTCGCGCGGGGATATCCTGGGGGCCATGGGACGCTCGGGCAACGCCACGGGCGTCCATCTTCATTACGAGGTCCGCCGGAACGGGAAACCCGTAAACCCCCAACCCTACCTCCGGCTCCAACGCCAATGGCTGCGCGCCCTTGGCAGGCAATCCTGACTCGAGGAGTGACCCATGGCCGTTTTCCGCAGCAGCAAACCCAAGCCTGAATCCGCCCCAGCCATCCATTCCCTGCTTGGCAAGGAGGTGCTGTTCAAGGGCGAGGTGCATACGAACTCGCGCAGCTTCCGCGTGGAGGGCGTGGTGGAGGGCACCATTCATTCCACAGGAGAAGTCTCGATTGCCCCGGGCGGTCTGGTGAAGGGGACCATCTTCGCCAAACACCTGGTCGTCACCGGCCGGGCGGAGGGGATCATGAAGATCACCGACTGCCTGGAGATCCACGGGACCGGGTACGTGGAAGGCGATGTGGAAGTCGGCTCCCTGGTGGTGGATGAGGGTGGCACCCTGCAGGGTGTCTGTGTCCGCAAGGATCAGGCCACCCAAGGTGCCAACGGCACCGCCAAGGGGGGGTCCCTGCCTGCGGCCAAACTGTCGGATGCTGATGCCAAAAAGGCCGACGTCAAGCGTTGAGCTAGCGGAAGAGCGGCCCTGGATCCGATTTCACGCCCAGGTAGGCGTAGGCGGCATCGGTGGCCTTGCGCCCCTGGGGTGTACGATCCAGGAAACCCACCTGCATGAGGTAGGGTTCCACCAGGTCCTCCAGCGCCCCCTCATCCTCGCCCAAGGCGGCCGCCAGGGTGCGCAGGCCCACTGGGCCGCCACGGTGTTTATGGCAGATCGCCTGGAGGTACTCCCGATCCAGGGCATCCAGACCTAGATCATCCACTTCGTGCAGTTTCAGGCAGGCATCGGCCGAGGCTTCGGTGATGGTGCCGTCGCCTTTCACTTCCGCGTAGTCCCGACAACGCCGGAGGAGCCGGTTGCAGATGCGTGGCGTACCTCGGCTGCGACGGGCGATGGCCTCGGCGCCCTCCTTGGCCAGATGGATGCCCAACAGGCTGGCCGAGCGGTTCGCAATGATGGCCAGATGGACACGGGTGTAGAACTCCAGACGATGGACCATGCCGAAGCGGTCGTGGAGGGGCTTCGAGATCAACCCGGCCCGCGTGGTGGCACCGATGAGGGTGAAGGGTCGCAGGTCCACCTTCAGGGTCTGGGCGCTGGGGCCCTGGCCGATGAGGATGTCCAGTTTCCGGTCTTCCATGGCCGAGTACAGCAGTTCTTCGATGGGTGCCGACAGGCGATGGATCTCGTCGATGAACAGGAACTCACCCTCTTCCAGGTTGGTGAGGATGGCGGCCAAGTCGCCTTTCTTCTCCAGGGCTGGGGCCTGGATGACCTTGCAGGGCGCGCCCATCTCGTTGGCCAGGACGTGGGCCAGGGTGGTCTTGCCGAGGCCCGGCGGACCGAACAGCAGCACGTGATCGAGCACTTCACCGCGTTTGAGGGCGGCCTGCAGGGCGATTTCAAGGCGCGCCTTCACCTTCTCCTGGCCGATATATTCCTGGAGCCTCTGCGGCCTCAGAGAGTATTCAGCGGGATCCTCGGTGCCACTGGTGGGATCAAGGTCGGGGTGTCGATGCATGACCCCTATTCCCTCACGGGACTTCCACTTGTGTCCAGCCGATGGGCGGATAATCTTGGGTTTACGCAATCCAACCCCGCCCTTCCCTGCTCCAATGCCTGGAGATGCTGTGGCCCAGCGCTATCAGCTCCTGATTCGCGACCGCCATGGATTCGAGCGTACGGTGGCGCTCAGCCGCTCTGTCACCCTGGGGCGACAAAGCCTCTGCGACGTGGTGCTCTCAGACAGCATGATCAGCCGCAACCACATGCGTTTGGAGCTCCGCGATGACATCTGGTGGGCGGAAGATCTCCAGACCACCCATGGCAGCTTCTACAAGGACCAGCAGCTCGGGCGTGCGGCCTGGGAGCCTGGCACTCCGCTCCGGCTGGCGGACGGTGCCTACACCCTTACGCTGCTGAGCCTGGACCAGAGCAGCTCAGAGCTTCATCTCCAGGCCATTCTCGAGACCGCCCAGCTTCTGGCCGAGGAAGTGGACCTCGAAGACCTGCTTGAGCAATCCATGGACAAGCTTTTGTCCATCTCGGGCACCGACCGTGGCTTCCTGATGCTGCTGGAGGACGGCGAGCTTACCACCCGCGTGCAACGCAATCTGGCTCATGAGCTCGAAGGGAGCATCCAGCTTTCCCTTTCCAGCGTGCATAAAGTGTTCGAAACGGGCGATCCCGTCTGGATCCTCAATGTGGCCGACGAACACCACCTGCTGAACCAGCAATCCATCCAGCGGCTGGAACTGAAAACCATTCTCTGCCTCCCCCTCCTGCTCCAGGGTCGGCGACTGGGCGTCGTGTACCTCGACAGCCGCAGACCCATCACTGAACCACCGGACCGCGAGACTTTTGAAGCCATCGTGGCCCTCTGCGCCATCGCCATTGAGCGCACTCGCCTTTCGGAGGAGAACCTTCGCAGCCACGTGCTCGCCACCGTCGGCCAAGTGGCGAGTTCCATCGTCCACGACTTCAAGAACGGGCTCTTCGTCCTCCGTGGTCATGCGGATTTGCTGGAACTGTCCACCGAGGATCACAAGATCCGGCATCACTGCCGCAAGATCCTGGAGTGTGTCGACCGTCTCACCCATTTGAGCCAGGACGTCCTCGATTTCGCGAAGGTGCGCGAACCCAAGCATGAAACCGTGGATCTGCGGGCCTTTCTCGAGGCCCTCCTCGAACCGATGGTTCCGCGCGCCGCCGAACTCGGCGTTCAACTGCGCGCTGAAGGACCCATGTGCTTGATCAAACTTGATCCAGGACGCTTCACCCGCGTCATGGAAAACATCATGGCCAACGCCCTGGATGCGACCACGGACATGAACGGGGAAGTCCTGGTGTCCTGGGTCCAGGTGACCGGGGGAGTCCAGATCCGGGTGAAGGACCGGGGTCGCGGCATTCCCCGGAAGGTGATCAAGCGGATCTTCGAACCTTTCTTCAGCTACGGGAAGAAGAAGGGAACCGGACTCGGCATGGCCACCGTGAAGAAGATCGTCGAGGAGCACGGCGGCACCCTGGAATTCATCAGTGAGGAGGGCAGCGGGACCGAGGTGATCATCACCCTGCCTGAACACCCCATCACGGGGACCTTCAAGGTCTCGGATGAATCCACGGGGAACCACCGGGTGATTGGGGCGGAGGGTTCATGACCGCCTTCCGGGTCGGCCAGGGATTCGACGTCCACCGATTCGCAGCCCCCGAGGATGGCCGCCCCCTGCTCCTGATGGGGTGCGTGATTCCCCATGACCGTGGACTGACTGGACACAGTGATGCCGATGTGATGCTCCATGCCCTCATGGATGCCCTGTTGGGTGCCGCTGGACTCGGTGACATCGGTCAGCACTTTCCCGATACTGACTCTGCCTACCTGGGAGCCAACTCAGCTCATCTCCTGACGCGGGTCATGGGGGACCTGGCCGAGCGGGGCTGGCAGGTGGTGAATGCGGATGTCTGTCTCATCGGGGAAAGACCGAAGATCGGTCCCTACCGGCTTCAGATGCGAGACCGCATCGCCCCCCTGCTCGGCCTTTCCGCCGACGCCTTGAACGTGAAGGCCACCACCACGGAAAGGCTTGGATTCACGGGCCGCGGCGAAGGCCTCGCCGCGCAGGCGGTGGTCCTGGTCCAACGATCCTGAAGCTGCTTCGGGACCTCTCCCGCTTTCATCGCATATGATGGAAGTTCCGGAGGATTCATGAAGTTCAACGCCGTTCTTCCCGCCATGGTGCTGCTGGGTACCTCATTTTTCTTGGGGTGCAGGAAAGTTCCTCTGACCCCCAGCACCCCCATTCCCTCGGGCTCAGTGGTGTTCCGGTTCACCCGTGCTGTGCGCGGACCCGTGGAATTGACACTTGATGGGGCCCGCCTCCCCGTGCAGCAGTCCGCCAAGGGCGCCAACAGTCTGCACGTGAAAGGGCTGGCCACTGGCAAGCACCGGTACTTCCTGACCAGCCAGCGAGAAACCTTCAGCCCGGACATGGGCGAGCTGGACATGCCTGCCGACAAGGGGATCTACCAGATCACCCTCGCCCAGAAGCTCGATGCAGTGCTCTATGGCAAGCCGGACCCCCTGCCACCAGCCGAGGGATTGCCCGGCGTGACGGCCATCCTCCTCAAATAGCCATGGTGGTGGTGGCCCGAACCCGGAAGCGGGACCACGTGCTGGGTGGGCGAGGGACGCTCATGTCCCGTTGCCTCGCGGCGGGACTGCCCGTGGCCTCGGCCTGCTCGGGCCGGGGCGCCTGCGGCAGGTGCGTGGTCACTTTGCTTCAGGGATTGGACCTGCTCGAACCTGCGGATGCCCATGAAAACGAGGTTCTGGCGAAGAACGCTGCAGGCCCGGATCAACGCCTCAGCTGCCAGCTCCGCATGCCGCCCCGGGACGCCGACCTCCTCTTCACCACAGGCTACTGGTGAGGCGCTTCGGCTGGGTCGCACTTGGTCTGACGCCCCTGCTGGGC
Source organism: Geothrix sp. (assembly GCA_025361045.1). Taxonomy (GTDB): domain Bacteria; phylum Acidobacteriota; class Holophagae; order Holophagales; family Holophagaceae; genus Geothrix. The sequence continues at coordinate 15,516 of JANYAZ010000038.1, forward strand.
GTCGGCGGCTTCATGGCCTGGAAGACCCGCTCGGTGGCCCGGGAATTGGTGGATCCGCCCTTCTACCGGCCCCAGCCCCTTGCCCGCGTCGCCGCAACCTACCGGGAGCTGGCCGAGGGCCGAGATGGAGATCCAGGTGGCAGGTGGTCCAGCGAAGAAGTCGCTGGTCTGCAGCTCTGGCGATTCAAACGACCCACCCCCTCGCCTGGGGTCGTGCTCCTCCTCCATGGCTTCGGCGACGACCGCTGGGGCACCAGTCCGGCCCTCAAGTGGTTCCCGCGCCTGGATGCCGCGATCTTCACCTACCGGCGTCGGGATGATGCCTTGCGGCGTGGAGGTCCCGCTCCGGCGGTGACCTTCGGGGTTCTGGAGTCCCGGGACGTAGTGGGGATGGTGCATCACCTGGAAGCCTCTGGCATCCCCCGCAAACAAATCCTTCTGCTGGGGCGCAGTCTGGGTGCCTCCGTGGGCCTGCTGGCCCTGGCGGACCTGGAACGTGAAGGGAGAGGGCCCCTGGCCGGGATCATCTGGGAGGGCGCCCCGGCCAGCAGCCGCAGCTTTGCGGAGCGTCTGGTGAGGGGGCCCGAAGACAGGTGGTGGCACGTTCTGGCACCCCCAATCGGGGCCGCAGCAGCCTTCATGGCCGGACGCATGGCAGGCTACGCGCCCAGGGACACGGATCTGCTCCAGCGCACGGGGGACCTGCAGTTCGCCACACCGAGCCTTTGTTTCCTGGCTACCCAGGATCGCCTTGTGCCACCAGAGGTCCAGCGTTTCCTGGCCGCGCGCTTCCAACAGGGACGTGTCATTGAAGCATCCACCTGGCACCTGCACTGTGCCGAGGCGCTGGGAACTGGCTACACAGACGCCATCCGATCGGCCGTGGACGAATGGTTTCCCCTGAATGTAGGAAGGGGCCCTGCAGGGCCCCTTCCAGCCAAATAGGGTTCTGACTTATTCGTCTTCGTTGGCCTGGCCAGTGGCACGAATGAGCTTGGGTGCGAGCCTCTGGACGATGGGCTCGAACACCTTGTTCACCAACTCTTCGTCGTAGGAAACCTCAGCACCCGTCCCAGCGACCTTCACGCTGGTGTCATCGACCTTGCCGTCATCGCCCTTGGCGAAGAGGATCTCGCCCGTCTCCACTTCGATGAGGCGGATGTCGAGTCGACCAGTGAAGGAGGCCTTCTTCACATTCACACTGCCGGCCACGGCGCCTGCCGTGCTGTTCCCGGTCACCTTGCCCACCAGGGCGCCCACACCCCAGCCTGTGCTGAATCCACCTTCCTTGTAGGCGAAGCGGGTGACCTTGCCGGTCATGACGTACTTCACGCCGAGCAGCTTCCCGATCTTCTGGACCGTGGCGGTATCGACTTCACCGCTCTGCTGGAAGTTGAGCTCGGCCCGGATGTCCTGGAGCCGCTCGCGTTCGATGAGACGGATCTTGCCATTGGCCCGGTCCATGATCTCGGTGGTGAAAAGGTCCCGAAGCTGGTTGGAGATGGTGCCCATCTGACTGCCCCAGCCGCCGTGGTGCCAGCCATGCCAGCAATCAGGAGCGGCCTTGAAATCGAGGATGGCCATGCGGGGAAGCTTGGCCTTTTCTTCCTTGGAAAGTTTCTTCTGCGCAAACACGGGGGCTGCGATGGCAAACACAGCCAAGAGAGAGAGGATCAGCTTGCGAAGGCGCATGGGGACTCCGGTCGAGAACGAGAGGTTCAGTCGTCGATGAGCTTGCTGCGCAGTTCCTTGCCCAGCTTGAAATAAACCACGCGCTTGGGCGGTACCTGGATGCTCTCGCCGCTGCGCGGGTTCCGTCCCTGGCGGGCCCGGCGATCGCGCAAACGGAAGCTGCCGAAACCGCGCAGCTCAACGCCTTCACCGGTCTTCAGGGATTCGATGATGCTCTCCAGGAAGGTGTTCACCAGGAGATCAGCATCTTTCTTCCCCAATTCAAGCCGCTCCATCAGATGTCGGGAGAGGTCGGCCTTGGTGAGGGTCTCCATCGCTTCCATGGGAACTCCGAGGGGTGAGGGGGCTTAGGTGACGTGAGGGCAGTCCTCAATAAATCCCCATCCATGCCCTGCGGTCAAGAGGGACATCTTCATCTATTTGAAAAAAAGGGGGCGAAAGCCCCCTTTTTGAACCGGACCGACAGGTCCATCAGTCCATGAGCCATTCCAGCAGGAACCGGGGCCCCTCACCGCTCCCCCCATGGGTTCGGTAGTCCCGTTCCTTGCCGGACCAGCTGCCAGACAGGTCCACATGGGCCCAGGAAGCCTGCCCCACAAACTCGCGAAGGAACAAACCAGCCGTAATGGTCCCGCCCCAGCGAATGCCGGTGATGTTCTTCAGGTCGGCCAGGGGGCTCTTGAGCAGGTCGGTGTATTCCTCCACCAGCGGCAGCTGCCAGAGATACTCCCCAACGGATCCGCCCGCATCCATGAGCCGGTCCACCAGCTTCTGGTCCGTCCCCATGACCGCGGAAACCCCATCCCCCATGGCGACAAGGGCGGCGCCGGTCAGGGTGGCGAGGTCCACGACATGGTCCGCCCCCAGTTCGCTGGCGAGGTGAAGCAGGTCCGCCAGCACCAGGCGTCCCTCGGCATCCGTATTGAGCACCTCCACGGTCTTTCCGCTGCGGCTGCGAAGCACGTCGCCTGGCTTGTAGCTTGAGCCCGAGGGCATGTTCTCGACCAGACCCATCAGGCCCGTCACCTGAACCGGAACCTCCAACTGGGCGCAGGCCACCAGCGTGGCGAGCACGATCGCCGCCCCGGTCATGTCGTCCTTCATGGTCTCCATGCCGGAGGCGTCTTTGAGGGAGAGACCGCCGGAATCAAAACAGACCCCTTTGCCCACCAAAACCACGTGCTTCTTTGGTTTTTCCTTGGGCTTGTACTCGAGCTTGACCACCCGTGGCGGCCTGACGCTGCCCTGACCGACGGCCAGCACGGAGCGAAATCCACCCTTTTCGAGCGCTGGTACATCCAGCACCTCACAATGCAACTTGTGCTGCTTGGCCAGCTTCACCGCTGTTTCGGCAAAAACCTCGGGATAGAGATCCCCTGCGGGGGTATTGGCGAGATCCCGAACACGGTGACAGGCGGCCACGCCAGCTTCGACGGCTGGCAACTTGCGCCGTGCTTTGCGGGTGTCGTCACCATTGGTAAAGATTTCAATGGAAGAGAACTGCTTGGCTTCAGGTTTTCCACCTTTGAAAGAGACGAAATCATAATTGGCGAGCAGGGCACCCTCGGTCACCGCCACCTGCACCGCATCATGATCAATGGTGGATGTGGAGGGGGAGAGCACACCGATCTTCTTCCACTTTTTCTTGAGGCAGAAGCGGCCCGCGGTACCCACCGCCTTCCGGATCTTGTTGAGCGTCACCTTCTCTTCATCGCCGAGGCCGACCAGCACCATCCACCGGCTCTCCTTCACGCCATTGGGATGGTGGAGGGGGACAACTTCAAGATAGTCCGCCTTGAAATCCTCCTCATCCATCACCTGCCGAGCGACCTTGCTGATGGCAAGTGGCAGACGATGGCGTTCACGCCCGGAAAACACGGGAACGATTAAAGCATCTCCGGCAAAATCTTTACCTGTCTGAGAGCTGATATCCACTGAAGGCATGGGAGTTCCTCCTGAAAAAGAGGCTAAAGGTAAATGTTGAAAAAGAAAAGTTCATTTTTTGTTCTTTATTTGTCACACCTCTGCAATTTATTAGTAGCCATTTTTCAACCGCTAGTGTGTTGAGTCAGTTGCAGGTTCCAATGGGATCATATCTTTATGGATCTCGCCCCTAAGCATCGCCAGCCCATCCAACTCCCGCGCCCCTGGCCTGCCTGTGCCCAGGGGTTGTTGCGGCAGGGGGCCGCCTGGCTGCACACGGGAGACACCGGGGAGGGGCTTCTGGCCCTCCCTGGGCCAGCACTGGTCTCCACCTGGGGGGACCAGACCTGGGACACCCGGCTTGGCGGAAAGCCCCTGCCGGGGTCCCCCTGGGCTGCCCTGGAAGCAACCGTGAAGGCGCAGCCCTGTCCCTGGATCGGGGCAGCTTCGTTCGAATTGGCTTGTGATGAGGCAGAGCTGCTCCGGAAGCCCGTGGAGCAGGGCCGCCTCGGCCAGCACTGGGTGGCCGTGGAGGAAGCCTTGCATGTGATAGGGGACGAAGGAGAGCTCTGGTCCTGGGGCGCATCTCCTCCCGATCCAGCCACCTGGTTGGCCCGGCTCACCTCGACCGGTGCCCTGGGCCAGGCTTCGGTGGACCTGGCGGCCCTGTGGACGGAGGAGCAGCATCGATGGGCCGTCGAGCGCATCCAGGCCTGCATCCTAGAGGGTGGATTCTACGTCGCCAACCTCTGCGTGCCCTTTGAGGGTCACCTCTCCGGGGATCCCGTGGCCCTGGCGCTCTCAGCGTTTCAACGGGCTCGCCCACCCTTCGGTGCCCTGCTCAACCTCGATGGTCTGTACCTGTTGAGCCTCAGCATGGAGCGCCTGCTCGCCCGGCGCGGGGACCGCCTCTGGTCCCAGCCCATCAAAGGTAGTACCCCGCTGACCGGCGATGCTGAACAAGACTTGGCGGCGGCGGTCCTCCTCCTTGCCGACCCGAAGGAACGGGCAGAACACACCATGATCCTTGATCTGGTGCGCAACGATCTGGGACGGGTGGCCGTACCCGGTTCGGTCCGCGTGGTGCGCCCCATGGCCGTGGAGCCCTACCCCACCGTCCAGCATCTCGTGAGTACCGTGGAGGCCACCGCCCATCCGGGACTGGGATTGGCCGAACTCCTTCGCTCGGTCCTGCCTGGTGGCAGCGTCACCGGGGCCCCGAAGCACGCCGTCTGCACTCACCTGGCCTTGGCCGAGGCTGGCCCCCGGGGGTTCTACTGCGGGGCGGTCGGATGGATCTCCCCCACCGGCGACCTTGATCTGGCCCTTCCCATCCGCACGGCCCAGATCCAGGGGGACCAGCTGACCTACTGGACCGGCGGCGGCATCACGCGGCGCAGCGATCCCGGCCGTGAGTGGGCCGAACTGCAGCTGAAGACCCGGGCGATTACAGGCGAATCAGGCTGCGCTGGCGCGCCTTAGAAGCTCTTCGAATTGTTCAAAGAGGTGGGCCCGGGGGCCCTTGGGCTGGCGCTTCAGCACCATGCCAGCCTGCTCCGGGGTGCGTCCGCCCTTGACCTGGTTACAGGACAAGCAGCAGCCCACCAGGTTCTGCCAGGTGGTGGATCCGCCCTGGCAGAGCGGCACCACGTGATCCACCGTCGTGGCTTTCCTCAGGCAACCTTCGTATTGGCAGACGAAATGGTCGCGTCGCAGGACCCGGCGTTCCAACCGCCCCAGAAGCAGCTTGGAGTCACTGCAGGCCTGCGCGTGGGGGAAGATGATCAGTTCCAGACGCCCCTCGAGGTTGCCATGGCGTTCGAAGGTCGCCGGGTTCAGGACATGGGCCCTTCCGGACACAACTGCACAGAGGGCACGCCGGCGGCTGACTTCTTGCATGGGGACATAGTTCCGGTCGACGGCAATGACCTCGCCGATCCCGTGACGCTCCCGTCCCTTCAGCATCACCCCCCCGGTGTTTGCCCGAATCCTAAGGCATTCTCCCAGATTGTGAAGTGAATTATTCGGCGATGTACGGGCCCGGCAAGGTGCCCTTGAGGTCTGCTTCGGGGAGGGCCTCCACACCCGCCAAACGCTTCTCCATGCGTTCCTTGCCTTTGGAAACCTCGCCCAATTTGGTGCTGGCCTCGTCCAGTTTTTTCTGAACCGATGCCAGGGACTCCCCGAAGCGCCCGAACTCAGTCTTCACCTGTCCGAGCACCTTCCAGACCTCTCCGCTCTGCTTGCTGATGGCCAGGGTCTTGAATCCTACTTGGAGGCTGTTGAGGAAGGCCGTGAGGGTGGTGGGCCCCACGAAGGTGACCTTGCACTCCCGCTGGATCCTCTCCAGCAGGCCTGGCCGCCGGAGAGCCTCGGCGTACAGTCCCTCAAAAGGCAGGAAGAGCAACGCGAAATCGGTGCTGTAAGGGGGGGCGATGTACTTGTCCCGAATATCCCGGGCCTGGGAGAGCAACCGGTTCTCCAGGGCCCTTCCCGCCGACTCCACCGCGGGAAGGTCGCCCACTTCGTAGGCCTCCATGAGCCGCTGGTAATCCTCCAGGGGGAACTTGGCATCGATGGGCAGCCAGACGGTGCCACCTTCCTCGACCCCGGGAAGCTTGACGGCGTACTCCACCATCTCGGGAGAGCGGGGTCTGATCTTCACATTGGTGGCGTACTGCCCGGAGGACAGGAACTGCTCCAGCAAGGCTCCCAGCTGGGCCTCACCGAGCACCCCGCGGGTCTTCACATTGGTGAGCGCGCGCTTCAGTCCGCCTACGTCCTGGGCCAGGGATTGCATCTCACCCAAGCCCTTCTGCACCAGCTCCAGGCGCTGGGCCACCAGGTTGAAGCTCTCACCCAGGCGCTTCTCCAGGGCCTCGTGCAGCTTTTCATCCACCGTTCGCCGCATCTGCTCGAGACGTTCCTCGTTGGACGTCTGAATGGCCTGCAGGCGCTTTTCGACCTGCTGCTGCACTTGATTGAGCTGCACGGCCTGTTCTTCCCGCGAGGACTTCAAGGCCTCCTGGGTGGTCGTGACCAGCAGCCGGAAGCCTTCAGCCAGTTTCTCGACCTGGGTCGTCCGGATCTCCCCAAGTTCAGTCATCAGGGGCTGGAGCTGGGAGATCAGAGCCTGCCTTGATTCGCTTCGATCCCGCGAGGCCAGTTCTTCCGCGTGGCGGCGCATCGCTTCGAAGGGGGCGGGGTCTGCCGAGGGTCGGCGCAGGCTGGCCCAGACGGCCAGGGCAGCCAGCAGGCAGGTGAGAAGCGAGAGGGCGAGGAGCAGGCTCATGGGTTCATCATCGCGCGGCCGGGTGGTCAGGCAGTGTCCATTCCGCATGCCGTCCCTCAGCCTGCGGCGTGAGGGACAGGTGGGCCACCCAAGGGGAGGGCCAGGGTCCATCGCCACCAGCCCACTCGACCACCAGCCGATCGGTGGTTCCAAGGCTTTCCTCCAGACCCAGGGTCCAGGCCCCTTCCGGCCCGGTTCGAAAGAGATCCAGGTGGAAGAGGCACCCTTCCGCGGCGGCGTAGCGATGCAGCACCGCGTAGGTGGGCGAGGCGACCTCCTCCGGATCGCCTCCCAGTCCCCGCAGAAAACCGCGGGTCCAGGTGGTCTTGCCCGCCCCCAGGTCTCCGCTCAGCAACCAGGTGCCTCCGGGGGGCGTCAACCTGGCCAGGGATTCACCCAGGGCTTCAGTGGCATCTTCGTTGGCCAGGAACAACTCAGGCACGCAGCAACTCCGGCAGGAGGCCGGCGAGGTCCATGGGGAGCAGACCGGCACCAGGGAGGCGGTCCCCGGCGGCGCCGTGGAACCAGGCTGCAGCAGCCACAGCCTCGCGCATGGGCAGACCCTGGGCCCGGAATCCGGCCACCATGCCTGCCAGCAGATCACCGCTGCCACCCGTGGCCATGCCCGGGTGGCCCGTGGGATTGATCCAGAGGTCGTCCCGTGCGCCGCCAGCGATCACGCTCTGGGCACCCTTGAGGAGCAGGACGCCTGGTTTACCCGCGGCCACCTGGCTGGCCTGGAGCAGTCGCTCGTCCATCAGCAGAGGACGGGAGAGCCGGAAAAGCCGGGCGAACTCACCGGGGTGGGGCGTGATGGCCGTGCCCGGCCGGTCCAGCCAGCGCTTTCCTTCACCCTCCTTGAGGGCCGAGGCGTCCACCACCAGCGGTCCATCCCAGTCAGGTACCTGGCTGATGCCACCGGGGCCTACCAGCAGGACGTCTGCCTCCTGGGGTACGGATCCCTGCCAGGCCCGCACCATGGCCTCCGGAACCTGGGCGGCGATCTCGGCTCGCACCTCAGGATCGGTGAGCACCGTCACCAGGCCGGCCCCCACCCGCAGGGCACCCAGGGCCGCCAGCACCGCCGCGCCACTCATGCCCAGGCTTCCCGCCCGGATGACCACATGTCCAAAGCTGCCCTTGTGGGCGTTCCATTCCCGGGGAGGAACCACGGGCCGCTCCAGAAGCTGCATGGCCGCCTTGGGGGGCTGGTCCAACGGAATGGGAATGACCGCGATCTCCCCGCAGTGGTCCCGGGCCGGAAGCAACCCGTGACAAACCTTGCGCACCCCGAAACAGGCCGTGCGCTTGGCGTGAACGGCCTCGCCCGGGATCTCGGCCGCACTCGGATCGAGGCCGGAGGGCAGATCCAGGGCCAGGACCGGCAGGCCACTGCTGTTCAGGGCCCGTACCCAAGCCAGCACTGCACCGTCCAAAGGCCGGGTCGTGCCCAGCCCGAACAGCCCGTCCACCACCCAGCCACGCCAGGCCTTCATGGCTTCGACCGGGTCCTGCAAGGTCTGGACGCCGCCACCTAGCCCCTTCCACAAACGGGCCTGGATCGCCGCGTCACCTCGCCATTCAGGTTTTGCAAACGGCGAATGGACTGCGACGTCCCTCCCCTGAAGTCTGGCGAGGCGGGCCAGGGCCAGCGCATCACCGCCGTTGTTGCCTGGTCCTGCCAGCACGTTCAAGGGCTCCCCGGCTGGAAGCAGCGCCAGGGCACCCATGGCAGCGTGCTCTTGAAGGACCAGGGACGAAATGCCCCAGCCCTCGATGGCTTGGCGCTCCGCGGCCCGCATCTCGTCGGCGGTGAGGAGAGGGATCACGCGGCACCTCCACCTGTCGCACGCGGCGTGTGCTCCTGCTTCATGTTCATGCGAACAGTCTAGGCCTGTTCGGCCAGATATGCCGCCAGAGCTCTGGGGAACAAGGCCATCTCAGCCGCGTAGACCCGCCTTTGAAGGTCCTCGGGAGTGTCATCCGCCAGGACAGGAACCCTCATCTGGTCGAGGATCCGTCCGTGGTCGTACTCGCCATCCACGAGGTGAACCGTGGCTCCCGATTCAACCTCACCCGCCGCCAAGACAGCCCGGTGGACATGCATGCCATACATGCCGGGCCCTCCATAGCGGGGCAGGAGGCCTGGATGGATGTTCAGGATGCGACCCGCCCAGCGGGTCGGGACAGCCAGTTTCTTCAGCCAGCCGCAGAGGCAGATGACATCCACTCCAGCCATTTCCGAAGCCTGGTAACAGGCTTCCGAAAACGCCTCGTCGGACTCGAAGGCCTTGCGAACCACGACCACGGTTGGAAGGCCCTCGGCCTCAAGACGGGAGATGCCCCCCACCTGGCCCGTGGAGGCGAGACCCAACACCGGCAAGCCGTTCACCCGGCCCTCCCGGCAGGCCCGCAGCAGGTTCAAAGCGTTGCCACCGGTGCCGGAGATGAAGAACGCCAGCCGTTTCACTGGAGGGCCGTCAGCACCGCGACATCCGCGATGTCCTGGGGACTGCAGCCGCGGCTCAGGTCATTGGCCGGACGAGCCAGGCCCTGGAGGAAGGGCCCGAGGGCCGCAGCCCCGCCCATGCGTTCGGCAATCTTGTAGGAGATGTTCCCCGCATCGAGATCTGGAAAGACCAGCACATTGGCATGGCCAGCCACCGGTGATCCGGGGGCCTTGCGCTCACCAACCGAGGGCAGCAGCGCTGCGTCGGCCTGGAGCTCACCGTCCACGGCCAGCCCCGGAACCTTCGCCTTGATGATGGACAGGGCCGCCCGGACTTTGTCCACCCGGGCATGTTCGGCCGACCCGCGGGTGGAGAAGCTGAGCAGGGCCACGCGCGGCTCGACCCCCATGACGCTGCGGGCGTTCTCGGCCGCCGCGATGGCAATGTCCGCCAGTTGTTCGGGCGTGGGATCGGGCACCACGGCGCAGTCCGCGAAGATCACGGCGCCCTGCTCACCAAAGGCCGCGTCCGGATGAATCATCATGAAAAAGCTGGATACGGTCTTGATGCCCTTGGCCGCGCCGATGGCCTGCAAGCAGGCCCGCACAGTCTCGGCGGTGGTGTTGAGGGCACCGGCCACCATGCCGTCGCAGTGACCCGATTGCACCAGCATGGCCCCGAACCACAGCGGGTTGTGCACCGCCTCGAAGGCCTGAGCCTCCGTGATGCCCTTGGCCTTGCGACGCTCGAAGTAGGCCCCGGCCAATTCCGGCAAGAGGGGACTGGTGCCGGGATCCACCAGTGCGGCACCCTTCAGGGAGAGGCCCTGGGCTTCGCCTCGCTTCGTGATATCGGCAGAATCACCCAGCAGCGTGAGGCGGCAGAGGCCCTGATCCAACAGCAGCTGCGCGGCCTGGAGCGTCCGGTCGTCCCGGCCTTCCGGCAACACGATGTGGCGCTGCAACGCCTTGGCACGGACGCGGAATCGTTCCATCCATCGGGCGTGGTTGCTCTGGGTCATGGGTTCCTCCTGGCTGGTCACTGGGTGTTGCGCTGATGGGAATCGGAGAGGAATCCAGCGGCATCCTCTCCCGTCCGGTCCTGGAAGGTCTTCGCAAGACTTAGAGCCCCGGAGCTGGCTTCGTCCAGGTACATCGTTTCGACGCGGTGCATGGGCAGGAACCTCGTTCCCAGGGCCACCTGATCGGCCTGTCCCGTCCGGACGAGGGTCAGGATTTCCTCCCAGGGGGTCAGGTCCACACCACGAAGCGAAATGCCGGCAGCCTCCAGTCCAAGGAGACGCCCCCAAATGCGCTCTCGCGGAGACTGAAGCACCACCACCACCAGATCGCCTGGCTGAAAGGACATGGTCAGGGGCATGGCTGGACTCCCGGGCAGATCTTACAGGGCTGGACCTTCGACAATGAGGCGGCCTTCCGTGAAGCCTTCCATCGCCCAACGGGGCCCCTCGAAACCATTGCCACTGGCGCTCACACCGCCAAAGGGCGCCGCGTCAAGGCGGAACGTGGGCGGCAGATTCAAGAGCACCCCACCGGCCCTCAGCTTCGATTCCGCCAGCCGAAGGTTCCGCTGGTCGCGGCTGTAGGCACTGGCGCGCAGGCCGAATCGAGTGGTGGAAGCAAAGTCCAGACCTTCCTCAAAGCTGGCCACGCAGGTGAGGATCGTCACCGGGGAGAAGGCCTCCTCACATTGAAGTGGATCCGCTTCCGGCAAGCCCGTGAGGATGGCCGGAGGTACCAGGGCCCCCAGTCGTTTGCCTCGCAGGAGGACCATGGCACCGGCCGCCACCGCGCGGTCGAGGCCTTCGTCGATCCGCAGGGCGGTGGCCTCATCGATGACCGGCCCCACCACCGTGGCAGGATCCATGGGGTCTCCCACGGGCAACGCCTTTACCGCCTCGACGAAGGCGAGCACGAAGGCATCCCAAAGCTGACGATGCACATAAATCCGCTGGGCTTTGGAGCAACTCTGCCCCGCCCCGGCGACCGCTGCGGGCGCGATATGCCGGGCCACCGCCGCCGCGTCCACGTCCGCATCCACGACCACCGCACCGTTGCCGCCCAGTTCCAGAAGCAGCCGCTTACCGGCCAGTACCTGTTCGAGATGGCGACCCACGCGTTCGGAGCCCGTAAAGCTGACGGCGGCAATGCGGGGATCCCGGGCCAGTTCCTCGGCTCTGACGGGATCCGCCCCGGCCAGCTGAAGCAGATGGGTGGGGGCTGTCACCCGAATTCGGGCCGCCTCGAAGCTCTCCCAGAGAAGCCGGGATGTGTCCGGTGCCTGCGGGCAGGGCTTCCAGATGACACTGCACCCCGCGCCCACCGCGGGCGCCAGCTTGTGCATCGCGAGATTCACGGGGAAGTTGAAGGGCGTGATGGCCAGTACCGGACCGAGCGGGAAGCGGCGAAGCACGGCCCGGCAACCCTCCGCACCCACCATCAGATCGTAGGGGATGCTCTCCTCGCCGAAGGACGCCACGGCTTCGATCGTGGCCCGCAGTGTCGCCTCGGCTCGGCCCACCTCGCCCCGGGCAAGGGTGATGGGCTTGCCGGTCTCTCGGGTCATCGCCAGCGCCAGTTCCTCCCGGATCAGGGCCACCTGGTCGAGCCAGGTTTCCAGCAGCCGCCTGCGAACCAGCCTCGAAGCGTCTTTCCATGCGCCGAAGGCCTGGAGTGCACCCTCTGCCAACCCTTCCCGCACCTTTGCGCCCATGGCCCACCATCCCAGGAAAGTCCGCCGGGGTTCCCGGCCCCATCCAGCATATCCGGGCGTACACGGGCCTCCCAGGAACCCTGTCACATCATCCAGGTGGGTTCTCCACCCAAACCACCAACAGACCGGGATTGGACCTCTGGTGCAGCTAGGAGCGTGTCCAAGTAATGGGTGGGGGCTGCACTGGTGCGCCAGCCGAGGGAGGCAGATATCTGTTTGTCTCGCGTATCGCCAGAGGCGATACCGAGAAGGAAGGCGACGAAGGCCCTGGCGGTTCCAAGGACGAGGAGCCTGACGCAGCATCCCGACGGCTGCCGCACCAGCCCGAAGGGTTGATGGCAAAGGGCATCCATGCGGCGTCACCGGGCTTGAACGGTGAACCCGCACCGCCCTGCGCCCGCTTCCTTGCCTGGACGCCCTTTGCCATCAATGCAGCCCCTATCGATTACTTGGACACGCTCCTAGACTGTCAGCAGGAGTACCCCATGACCAAGCCGCTCGTCCCCGCCGATCTCCTGAAGTCCGTTCAGGCCGCGGACAAGCCTGCCGCCACGGCCTCGACCGGGAAGCAGAAGGCCACCTCCAGCCCCAAGCCCATGGTGAGGGCATCCACCAAGCCACAGGGCAAGAGTGGTGTGACGCACACCCGCATGAGCAATCGCGGCAAGTAGCCTCAGACCTGAATCCAGACCACAACCAGAGCCACCACCATGGATGCTCCAAGCAGCAGGGCCAGACGCTGGCCGAAGGCCCGTCCGCCGGAGACCCAGGCGAACCCCGCCTTGGCCAAGGTGTTGGCACCAATGGCCAGGACGATGGCCTGGACCGCCGTGGCTGGGGCAAGCCCCACACCCCGGACTTGGCTGCTGACCGCGAGGGTGATGGCATCCACATCAGCCAGACCCGAGAGGCCTGCGGCAACGAACAGGCCCCGGTCGCCGAACCAGGCCCGGGCCACCGCGGAGGCCAGCAAGACCGCAGCCAGCGCCAGACCCCAGGCCACGGCCCGCTTGAGGTGGAAGGGATTCTGGACCGCCACCTCGTCCCCGCCTGACTTCATCCTGCCAGTGCGGTAGATCCATCCGCTGGCCCCGAGCAGCACCAGCACCATCGCCGCCATGGGCAGCAACAGTGGCCTGGCGAGCCCAGGTCCCCCCACCACGGCAGCCAGGATGGCCACCCGGATGCCCATCACCGCGCAAGCGAGCAGAACAGCCACCTGGCCGGGATCGTTGAGGGAATCGTCCTCACGGGCCTGCCGGGACATCGACACGGTCACCACCGTGGAACTGATGAATCCACCAACCAGACCAGTCATCAGCGCCCCCCGGCGGGGGCCCAGCAACCGGTTCAGGGCGTAACCCAGGAAGTCCACCGCGGCGATCAGCGCTACCATCCATCCCACCTTGCGCGGTGACAGCACGCCCCAGGGGTCCAGGGCTCGGACGGGTAACATCGGCAAGAGGATGGCGAAGACGATGAGCAACTGGATGGAGGCGGTCAGGTCCTCCCGTTGCAGTCTGGGTATCCAGGCTCGAATCCAGGGCTTGGACAAGAGCAGCAGGGTCACGATCACCGCCACGGCGACCGCCAGCAGCGCATCACGGGTCAGCAACATGCCGAGCAGGGGCGCTGAAAGGGCAGCCATCTCCGTGGTGAGGCCGCGATCGGAGGAGCTGGTCTCGAAGTAGAAGAGACCAATCAACAGTGCCGCGAAAGCCATGACCGCGATGGGCATCGCCAAGCTGTCGCCGCCAACCTTCACGGAGATCCAACCCAAAAGCGTGAGTAGCGCGAATGTCCGCGCCCCCAGGCTGCCGTGGGGAACCTCGACTTGCTCGGTGGCTCGCCGGTTGACGGCCTCCCCTGGTCCTTCCTGGCTCCGTTCGAAGCCGCTCCGCTCGCGCTCGAGCCCCATCATGAGGCCTACGGCCACCGCCATGGCGGCTTCCTTCAGGGTAGACAGATCCAGGCTGACCATGGTGGCCCCTCTGACACGGCTAATCGGACAGATTCCAGATTTGGATATGACTGGTCCGCTTCAGCACCTCGGCCACCAGTCCATCCGAAGGTACGCCAAAGGTTCGTATCCGGAAGGCCTGGCCCCCCGGCAGGTGTACGACATGAATCGAGGCCCCTCCCGGAAAATCCGGATGCCTGGCCAGAGGCCGGGCGAGGGCGGCCAGATCCAGTGCATCGAGCCAACCCTCGGGCAGCGGCGCGGTCCTGGCCCCAGGGACCAAGGCGCCCACCTCTCTCGCCTGGAGAAGCACCAAGTGACAGGCACCGTTCTCCGTGCCTCGCCAACAGAGGAAGGGGGGCAGCGACCCAAAGCCGATGCCCCCTTTTTGCACGGTGGGCCAGTCCCGCAGGGATTCCAAGCCCGCTTCGTCCGCAGCCACCATGGCGAGAACGGCCAGATCTGGCGAGGTCGGGGGAAACCAGGGTTCCAGGCTCAGCATCCCGTCGAGCATCGCATATCGGGTAGGCTTGGGCCCATGTGTACGTCGCGTCCAGGCGGGAAGCCAAGAACAACAACACACCCATCCATTGAGGGATGTGCATGAGCCCACGGCCCGTCATCGCCACCGGTCAACAGATCGGCGCCGGATGGAGCCCCGCCCTGTCCATCGCCAAGGCCCTGGCCGCCCTGGCCGAAGCCCGCCGCACCGGGGCTGAGGCGGTCTATTGGCTGGCCGACGAGGACCATGACCGCGCCGAGGTGGCCTCCGTCATCGGCCGGAAGGGACAGCGCCTGGTCCACCACCGCTTCCGCTTCGACACCCGCCTCGGCACGGCCACAGGCTGGCTTCCATGGACCCGGCAACATCAGGCTGAAGCGTCGGCCTTGTGGGGGCCCCTCCCTGAGCCCCAGGCACCGACCCTGCGTGGCCATGTCCTGGCCCTGGGCCAGCCGCTGTGGGACAGAGGCCTGAGGCCATTTTCGCCCACCGATCCCAAGGTCCGGGAATCCATCCAGTCCGAACTGGAGCGCTGGCGCACCCTGGATCTCGAGGCCCTGCTCGTCCAGCAGGCTGAAGCCCTAGAGAGCCAGGGAGCACCGCTGCCATTGGACCCGCGCCTCCAGGCCGCCTGGTTTTCCCTGGATCCCCAGACCGGTCGTCGGCAACGGCTGGAGCGCGGAACCCCGTTGCCCGAGGGCCACTGGTTGAGCCCAGGCGCGGCCCTCCGTCCCCTGATGCAGTCCCTGATGTTGCCGGTCACCGCGGTCGTGCTGGGGCCTTCCGAGCGGGCCTATTGGCGGCTCTGCGAACCGCTGTGGGAGCCACTGGGCCTTGTGATGCCGACGATTCTTCCGCGCCCCAGCGTCTTCGTCGTGCCTTCCGGGTTCCGCGTGTCAGCCGACCAGATCGATGCCCTTCGCCTGGGGGCCTGGGAAGGGCTTGGCCCCTGGCCCGGCGTTCTCCCCACTCGACAGTTCCAGCTTGCGGCCGCAGACACCACCTGGCCCCTGCCCATTCAGGAACGTTTCCGACGGGAGCAGGCCCGCAGCCTGGAACGGCTTGGGAAATTGGACCGACGCCTGCACCGGGAGGCCGCATCCCAGCACCTGGGCGGCGATCCGGAGTTCCTGCGCCAGACGCTCTTCCCCTTTGGCCGGCCTCAGGAGCGGGTGATGCCCGGGGTTCCCTGGTTGAGGAACGGCCCCCTGCTTGATGCCATCCTGGACCGCATGGATGGCGCCCATCCCGTCATCCTGGTGGAGGAACCATGAGCCTTGATGCTGACCTCGAGGGTCTCGACCTCCTGGCCCTCGGTGCTCATCCGGACGATGTGGAGGTTCATGTGGGCGGCATCCTTGCCTTGGCCTCGGACCGGGGCCTGAAGGCCGCCATCCTCGACCTCACCAGTGGTGATCTCGGTACCCGTGGCACCGCAGAGACCCGCCGCGCGGAAGCCCAGGAGGCCGCTCGAATCCTTGGGGTGCCCCGTCTGGTCCTGGACTTCCCTGACGGCCGGTTCACGGAAGAGGAGTCCTATCGGCTGCGTCTGATGGCCGAGGTCCGCCGACTCCGCCCCCGCGTGATGATCATTCCCCCACCCGATGACCGCCATCCAGACCATCGGCGCGCCCACCGTCTGGCTCGAGAAGCCGCCTACTATGCCGGGTTGAAGCAGTAATACATAGGCGGCTTCAAGGAATTGGCAGTCAAGCGCATCAAGGAAGGGCTGATTCCGGGCAGGGTAAGCAAGGGTTGGGGGTCAGCGACCAGACCTTGCCAGACTG
>JANYAZ010000143.1 GCA_025361045.1 Geothrix sp.
TCAACCCTTTTAAAGCCTTCGTCGTGGCTTTTCCCCAAGTGTCACACCCGTTCCCATCCCGAACACGGCAGTTAAGACTTGGAGGGCCGATGATACTGCTCTGCACAGGAGTGGAAAAGTAGGTCGCTGCGACGTTAAATCAAACGGGTCACCCCAAAAAGGTGACCCGTTTCTGTGTACCCAGCCCCTGCATCAGCGGGGGTTTTTCAGGCCTCGCCGGATACACTGATCGTTCCGTGTGGAGGATCTGATGGGCAAAGGTGTTTACACCTTCGGAGGGAACCGCAACGAGGGGAGCGCTTCGATGCGCAACCTGTTGGGCGGGAAGGGGTGCAACCTGGCCGAAATGGCCGGTCTCGGCATCCCGGTTCCACCTGGTTTCACGCTCACGACCGAACAATGCAGCGCCTATTACACCAATGGCCGACAGCTGGTCGAAGGTTTGAAGACTGAAGTATTGGATGCCTTAAGGTGGCTTGAAGGCGTGCGGGGTTGTGGCTTTGGTTCCACCGAAAATCCCCTCCTCCTGTCCGTGCGCTCCGGTGCCCGCGTGTCCATGCCGGGCATGATGGATACCGTTCTGAACCTCGGACTCAATGACCATACGGTTGCTGCCCTGGAGCGCGCAAGTGGAAACCCCCGGTTCGCCTGGGACTCCTATCGCCGATTCATCACGATGTACAGCAACGTGGTCCTCGGCGTCGAACACGCTCTTTTTGAAGCTGAATTGGAGCGAACCAAGGAGCGGCTAGGCAAGCACCTGGATACGGACCTGGGCGCCGAAGACTGGAAGGCGCTTGTCTCCGCTTTCAAGGACATCGTCTATGAGGAGACCGGCAACCCGTTTCCGCAAGACCCCATGGACCAGCTTTGGGGTGCCATCCGTGCTGTCTTCGAAAGCTGGAACACGAACCGTGCCATCACCTATCGGCGCCTGCATCGCATTCCTGATGACTGGGGCACTGGCGTCAATGTCCAGAGCATGGTCTTCGGCAACATGGGGGATGACTGCGGGACGGGCGTCGCCTTCACCCGGGACCCTTCCACCGGCGAAAGGCTCTTCTATGGGGAGTACCTCATCAATGCCCAGGGTGAGGATGTGGTGGCCGGCACTCGCACGCCCCAACCCATCACCGCGGCCCAAGCGGAGGGCACTGGGCTGAAAAGCCTGGAGGAGGTCATGCCAGCCTCCTTCAAGGAACTGGATGCCACCTGCCAGCGCCTGGAAACCCACTTCAAGGACATGCAGGACATCGAGTTCACCATTGAACGGGGAAAGCTCTTCCTCCTGCAAACCCGGAACGGCAAGCGCACGGCCATGGCTGGCATCCGGATTGCCATCGACCTGGTGGATGAAGGTCTCATCGATAGCAAGACCGCCCTCAAACGCATTGACGCTGACAGCCTCTCCCAGCTGCTTGCACCAGTCTTCGATCCGAGGGAGAAGGACCGCTTGCGGAAGGAAGGCCAGCTCCTGACGAAGGGTCTGAACGCTGGTCCTGGTGCTGCCACAGGTCGCATTGCACTGACGGCGGAACAGGCTGAAAAAATGGCCCAAGAGGGCCCCGTGGTGCTCGTTCGGGTGGAAACGAGCCCCGAGGACATCTCTGGCATGGTGGCATCCCAGGGCATCCTTACCGCTCGCGGCGGCATGACCAGCCACGCGGCCGTGGTGGCCCGTGGCATGGGCAAGCCCTGTGTGTGCGGCGCCTCCGCATTGCAAATCGATCTGGCTCGGGGTCTCGTGAAAGTGGGTGACCGTGAGCTGAAAGCCGGTCAGGACTGGATCTCCATGGACGGTTCCACCGGCGAAGTGTTCGTCGGCAAGCTCAGCGCTCATCCCTCAGAGGTCAACCAGGTGCTGGTCGATGGCCGCCTGAAGGCCGAGGATAGTGACCTCTACCAGCGCTTCGCCAAGATCATGACCTGGAGCCATGTGGCCAAGCGCCTGAAGGTCCGCACCAACGCCGACACACCGCACGATGCCGCTGTCGCCCGTGCTTTTGGCGCTGAAGGCATCGGCCTCTGCCGTACGGAACACATGTTTTTCGAAGGGGATCGCATCCTGGCCGTGCGGGAGATGATCCTTGCCACTGACATGGATGGTCGCAAGAAGGCCCTGGCCAAGCTGCTGCCCATCCAGCGCGAGGACTTCGAGGGCATCTTCACAGCCATGAATGGGCTGCCCGTGAACATCCGCCTGCTGGATCCACCCCTGCACGAATTCCTGCCCCAGGATGAACCGGGGCAGCGGGAGATGGCTGAGGTGCTGGGCGTGGACCTGGGCACCGTGGAGCGTCGTGTGGCGCAGCTGCATGAATTCAATCCCATGATGGGCCACCGCGGCTGCCGCCTCGGCATCACCTATCCGGAAATCATCCGCATGCAGGTCCGTGCCATCGTCGAAGCCGCGCTGAACGTTTCTGCGAAGGGCATCAAGGCCGTTCCGGAAATCATGGTGCCCCTCATCGGTACCGTCCGCGAGTTGGCCTACACCAAGACCGAGATGCTCGACGAGATCGCCCAGGTGAACAAGGAACGCGGCACCCAATTCATCTGCCCCATCGGCACCATGATCGAGATCCCACGGGCAGCCATCACCTCGGACCGCATCGCGGAGGAGGCAGAGTTCTTCAGCTTTGGCACCAACGACCTCACTCAGATGGGCTTCGGGTTCAGCCGGGACGACGCCGGGTCCTTCCTTCCGGAGTACGTGGGAAAGAAGATCCTGGAGGACGACCCCTTCCAGAGCCTGGATCAGGAGGGCATCGGCGAGCTGGTGCGCATCTCCTGCGAAAAGGGACGGGCTGCCCGTCCCGGCCTCAAGCTGGGTGTCTGCGGTGAGCACGGCGGTGATCCCCGCAGCGTGGGCTTCTTCCACCGCGTGGGCCTGGATTACGTGAGCTGCAGCCCCTACCGCGTGCCAATCGCCACCTTGGCCGCGGCCCAGGCGGCCCTGGAGCCGTGAAGCGCTGAATCAGCTATCCTGGAAAGGCCGCGCCACGCGCGGCCTTTTTGTCGGATCCCCTCATGGCCAAGACTGTCAGCGACCAGCCCGAGATCATCTACTCGATGATGCGGGTCAGCAAGATCTACAACAACAAGCCCGTCATCAAGGACATCTCCCTCAGCTACTTCTACGGCGCCAAGATCGGCGTGCTGGGTTTGAACGGCTCCGGCAAGAGCACCGTCCTGCGCATCATGGCGGGCGTCGATCAGGACTTCAACGGCGAGGCCGTGCTGAGCAAGGGCTACACCACCGGCATCCTCGATCAGGAGCCCCAGCTGGACCCTGACAAGACCGTGCGGGAGATCGTGGAAGAAGGTGCTGCCGAGCAGGTGGGCTGGCTCAAGGACTACAACGCCATCAGCGACCAGTTCGCCGACCCCGACGCGGACATGGACGCGCTGCTGGCCAAGCAGGCCGAATTGCAGGACAAGATCGACGCCCACGACTGCTGGGATCTGGACTCGCGGCTGGAGCAGGCCATGGATGCCCTGCGCTGTCCCGACCCCGATACCAAGATTGCACTGCTGTCCGGCGGTGAGCGCCGACGCGTGGCCCTCTGCCGGTTGCTGCTGCAGCAGCCCGACATCCTGCTGCTGGATGAGCCCACCAACCACCTTGATGCCGAGAGCGTGGCCTGGCTCGAAAAGCACCTGCAAGACTACAAGGGTACCGTCATTGCCGTCACCCACGACCGCTACTTCCTGGATCACGTGGCTGGTTGGATTCTCGAGCTGGATCGCGGCGAAGGCATTCCCTGGAAGGGCAACTACTCCAGCTGGCTGGAGCAGAAACACGGCCGTCTGGCCCGGGAGGAGAAGTCTGACCAGAAGCGCCAGAAGACCCTGGAGCGCGAGTTGGAATGGATCCGCATGTCGCCGAAAGGCCAGCATGCCAAGAGCAAGGACCGCATCGCCAACTACGAGCGGTTAGCCGGGGAGGAAGGCCGCCAGAAGGAGCAGGAGCTGGAGATCTACATCCCCAGCGGCCCCCGCCTGGGTGATCTCGTGGCGGAACTCAGTGGTGTCTCCAAGGCCTACGGCGACCGTGTGCTCTTCGAGAACCTGAGCTTCGCCATTCCCCGTGCCGGGATCCTGGGCGTTATCGGCCCCAACGGCGCCGGCAAGTCCACGCTGCTGCGTCTGCTCACCGGTCAGGAGCAGCCTGATGCAGGCTCCATCCGTATTGGAGAAACGGTTCGCATGGCCTACGTGGATCAGCTGCGTGCCAACCTCAACCTGGACAAGAACGTGTTCGAGGCCGTGTCCGGTGGCTACGAGCAGATCGAGCTGGGCGGCAAGCTCATCAACGCCCGTGCCTGGCTGAGCCGCTTCGGCTTTTCCGGCGACTCCCAGCAGAAGAAGATTTCCGAACTCAGCGGCGGCCAGCAGAACCGCCTCAACCTCGCGCTCACCCTGAAGAGCGAAGCCAACCTGCTGTTCTTTGACGAACCCACCAACGACCTCGATGTGAACACCATGCGGGCCCTGGAGGAGGCCATCGAAGCCTTTGCCGGCAGCGCGGTCCTGGTGAGCCATGATCGGTGGTTCCTGGACCGCCTGGCCACCCACATCCTGGCCTTCGAGGGCGATTCCCAGGTGCAGTTCTTCGATGGCAACTACAGCCAGTACGAGGAATACCGCAGGGATGTGCTGGGCCTGAAGCCCTTCGATCCCCACCGCATCAAGTACCGGAAGCTGACGCGTTGACGGGAAGCCCTACCCGGGCCGCCCGCCTGGGACTCCTGGCCATGGCAGCCGCGCTGAGCATGGGCGGTGCCGCTTTATGGTTCGGGGTCACGGCCGGTTCGGTGGCCTGTTGGGGGTTCGGCGCCGCCTGCCTTTTGCACGTGCCTCCGGCCCTGAGCCTGCTGGGTCGGATCCAGGAGGGCCTTGGCAACCGCGGATTGGAACGCGACCGCCTGACACTGAAAGGGGTCAGCCATTTGATGGGTCTTCTGGCCCTGGGCATGGCCCTCACCACAGCGGCGGCACTCATGGGTGAGCGGTCGCCGCAGGCCAGCCCGCCTGTCCAGGGACTGGCCCTGCTGGCCCCAGGATTGCTGGCTCCCATCTGGTATGCCAAACAGCGCTTGACCGACCTTCACCCCGCCTTGGGCCTCGATGCCGCACGGACCCGCACCCTGCTGGAACTGGCGGTCCTGCTGCTGGCGGGCGTCGTCCTCGGCCACTGGTTCCCCTGGGCTGATGCCATCACGGGCCTGGCCATGGCGCTGCGATTGTTTTTCGAAGGTCGCAGCCTCGCGAGGGGTACCACCCTCACGGCCACCTGCAGCGGCTGCGGAACGGGCTGCGGCTGATGCGCGTCCTCGAGCTGTTTTCGGGCCTGGGTGGCTGGCATTGCGCCCTCCGCCACCGGGGCAGTGTCCTCGCGGCTTATGACGTGAGCGAGGCCGCCAATGCCACCTATGTCCTCAATCATGGGTTGGAGCCCAAGGCCCGGGAACTGGCCACCCTGCCCATGGAGGAACTGGCCAGTCTTGGAGCCGACACCTGGCTCATGAGCCCCCCCTGCCAGCCTTTCTGCCGCATGGGGAACCATCGGGACCTTGAAGACCGACGTTCCGGGGCCTTCCACCACCTCGTGGAGTGCTTCAAGCAGGCACCGCCGGAGCAGCTGGTGTTGGAAAACGTGAACGGATTCCTGGGTTCGGATGCCCATGCGCTGCTGTCGGCAGCCATCCGTTCCCATGGCATGCATCACCTGGAACTTCAGGCCTGTCCCAGTCGGTTCGGCCTTCCCAACCTGCGACCGCGAGTGTTCGTTGTGGCCTCACGGAAGCCACTGGAGCGGCTCCCCATGCCCAGCCTCCCTGCCCGTGCCCTGGCCGACTTCCTGGATGCGATAGAAGACGAGGCCCTGTACCTTCGAGCTGAAACCCACACCCGGCATTACCAGGGCTTGGATCTGGTGGAAGCCGGGGATCGCCGGAGCGCGTGCTTCATCGGTGGCTACGGTCGACGCTTCGTGGGCAGTGGGTCCTTTCTGAAGACGGAGCGCGGCGTGCGTCGCTTCTCGCCCTTCGAGGTGGCGCGGCTGCTGGGACTGCCAGAGGGATTCCGGTTCCCGGAGGCCCTGTCCCTCGAGGCCCGCTACCGGTTGCTGGGCAACGGCCTGTCCATCCCGGTCGCAGCCTGGGCCTTGGATCATCTCCCGTCCCGGTAGAATCGGGCCATGCGCCTTCTGCTCTCCGCCTTCGCTCCCGAACTGGGTCCCCTCGCGGGCGATCCCCCGGCAGGCTGGGAGGTCGCCACCGTGGGGGTCGGTGCTGTCAGTGCGGCTGCGGCCACGGCTGCCCTCGTGGTGGACCGTTGGCCCGAGGCGGTGGTCTTCCTGGGGACCTGCGGGCGCTACGATCACCGGCTTCCCCTGTTCGAGTGCTTATGGGCCACAGAGGCCATTGCCACCTCCCTGGAGGAAGCCCGCGGCGGCGCCTACCGGCCCAGCATCGAGCGTCGCAGGTGGCCCTCTTCCCTTCCAGGCTCCCTTCCTGGTCATGCGGTTCTGGTCCCGCCCGCCATCACCGGCACCGTGGAAGGGGCGACCCTGCTCGCCGCCTTGGCCCCGGTGGAGCACCTGGAACTCACGGGTGTGTTCGAAGCCTGCCGGTTGACGGGTGTGCCCTGTGGTGCTGCCCTGGTGGTGGTGAACGATGTGGGCCCAGACGCCCAGGTCCAGTGGGCGGCCAATCACGCAGAGGGCAGCCGGCGGCTGGTGGAAAAACTCAGGGCCTCGGGTTTTTTCGCAGGGGCGTGAAGGTCGAGGAGCCATCGCCGGTTCCGATCCGCCATCCCCCGTCCTCGGCGGAAACCCGGACGCCGCAGGAGGGACCGGTGATCCAGGGGTGCAGGCCTGCACCCTGGAAGGTCGACAGCGTTTCCGGATGGGGATGATCGAAGCGATTGCGGAAGCCCGCTGGGATGATGACCACTTCCGGTTTCAGCGCAGCCACCCAGGCTGGATCCGAGGCGTTGCGGCTGCCATGGTGTCCCACCTTCAGCAGTCGGTGGGGGAAGCGGCCGGGATCACCCAGGTCCAGCAGGTCGCGCTCCTGGATGGCCAGGGCATCGCCCATGAGCCAGAGCTCCCGGTCCTGCCACGTCACGCGCAGAACGGCTGACACCATGTTGGCGTCCGGCAAGGCGAAGGCGCGGAGAGGCCAGCGAACATTGAAGGCCGCTTCACCCCGGGTCCAGGCATCACCCCGCAACAGGCCCATGGGATCCGCACCCGTGGTCGGGCGGAAGGGGCTCCAGGGATCCTCCTCGTCGGCCGTGACTGGCACCGCGGTGGTGGCGATGGGCCAGAGCCGGGACAGCGTGGCCCAGCCGCCCGCGTGATCGCCGTGGGCATGCGTGAGGACCAGGTGCAGCGGTTCCCGCACCCCGCGTCGGCTCAGCACCCGGGCGAGCCGCCGACCGGTCCAAGGTCCTGGACCGGTGTCGATGAGCGTGGCCTCACCACCGGGGACGCGCAGCAAGAGGGCATCTCCCTGACCGATGTCCACGGATTCCAGGGACAGGGTCCGGGGTGCCCAGCCCGTGCCACGGAAGGCGAGGAGTCCCAGCGATAGGGTGACAAGGCCCAGGGTGAGGGCACGGGTCCGCATCAACCGACTCTGGAGGTGGGCCAGGGCCAGCCACCCCAGCGTCAGCAGGAGCCATGGCCAGAGGATGCCGGTACCCAAGGGGGCAATGCCCGTCAGGGTCGGCACGAGCCGGTCTCCCATCCAGGTCAGGACGGCGCTGGCACCCTGGGTGATGCCCGGCAGGGGTACCAGAATGAGCGCGAGGCAGATCGGGGTCAGGAAGGCCACCAGCGGCAGTACCAGCAGGTTGGCGAGGATGCCCCACCAGGGCGCACCCCCATGCAGCAGGGCCAGCAGGGGCATCGTCGACAGCCAGGGGGCCGCGAGGCGAGCCAAAGGCAGGGCGAGGCGTCCCAGCAACGGTGATAGCAGGCCGGCCAGGGGCTCCGCACCCCAGAACAGCCCCAGCAGGGCCCACCAGGCGAGGAGAAACCCGGGTTCCACCCCGGCCGCAGGATGGCCAATCAGCCAGAGGAGCAGGGCCAGGTGCAGCCCCGCCACGGGTGGGAGCTTCCAGCCGCTGCGGCGGCCGATGGCCCAGGCCACGCCCATGAAGAGGCCCCGCCACACCGGTGCCGAGAAACCCACCAGTGCGGAATACAGCAGACCCCCGACGATGGATCCTGCCGCAGCGCCCCGCGAACGCAGGCGACGGAGCAGGGCTTCGATGGCGGCCATCACCAGGGTCACCTGCAAGCCGGACACCACCAGGATGTGGATGGTGCCGCTCTCCGCGAACACACTGAAGTGGGCCTCATCCGCCGGGGGAATCCCCAGGGCGAGGGCGCCCCAAAGGTCCTTGGCGGTGGGGCCGAGGGGCAGGGCCTCGAAGCGGTGCCGGACAAAGACCTGGAGGCGGAGGAGCAGGGATGGCTTGGCCGGGCCAAGGACTTCCATCACTTGCGCCGAAGGCAAGTGGATGCGACGGGGGGACTCGTCACTGCGCGCACGCCAAAGGGGACGTTCCGCCAAGAAGGTTGGCGCTGGCTGGACGGGTCGCACCTCGGCTCTGAGCCGAACCGGCGTGCCTGGCTCGGGAGGGGCCAGCTCGCCTTCGGCGGGAACCGTGATGGGCACGCGAAGGTCTTTCATCGACTCAGGGGCGGCCAGGTCGAGTTGGCTCCGCAGCCGCTCGCCCTGCAGGGTCCAGGGCGCTGCAATGCGGCCCTCCAGAGCCTGGAAGCCTATGGGCAGATCCGTTTCCCACCGGGCCGCCCGGGCGAGGCCGACAAAGGTCACCCCGGTGAGGCTAAGTGCCAGGGGCAGTACTGCCCAGCGGCGGAACCGGATCAGAGGCAGGGAGAGCAGCCAGACGACCAGGCCCGCCACCCACCAGCGGGTGGCCAGCTGGCCATCCCAGCGCTCGGGTACCAGCCATGGGACGGTACAGGCCAGGGCCATGGCCCAGGCCAAGGGCCAGAGCGAAGCTCCGGCGAGGCGCTGCCAAAGGCTGGATCTGGAAAGCATGGTGAAAGCCTATCGGACCTGTCCAAACCTTGACAGGGGACCTCTCCGCAGGGAACCTGAAAGGCATGAATCCAGCCAGGGCTCTGCTGGTCGACGATGACCCGACCATTCTCGATGTGGTGGGGGCCCTTCTGTCCCGTCACGGCCATGAGGTGGTGGGCACCGGATCCGGTCTGCGTGGTGCCCAATTCTTGCGGGGTGAGCACTTCGATCTGGCGGTGGTGGATCTCATGTTGCCGGACCTGAGCGGCCTGGAGTTGGCCCGTCAGGCCGTCGCCAAGCCGGACACGGTGGTGGTGGTGCTCTCCGGATCCACCTCCGTGGAGACCGCCCTCCAGGCCATGAAGATGGGCATCTACGACTATGTGCCCAAGCCCTTCCGTGCCGAGGAACTGGAACATACCCTGCTGCGCGCCATCGAGAAGTCCCTGCTGAACCAGGAAAACAAGCGCCTGCGTGAGCAGATCCAGGGGCAGACACCAGGCCCTCAGATGGTGGGCCGCTCCGAGACTTGGCAGAACCTCCAGACGCTTCTGAGACGTGTCGCCCCTTCGCCCTCCACGGTCCTCATCACCGGCCCTTCCGGAACGGGCAAGGAACTGGCTGCCAAGGCCATTCACCAATGGAGCACCCGGGCGAATGGACCCTTCGTCCCCATCCATTGCGGCGCCATCCCAGAAAACCTGCTCGAGGATGAACTGTTTGGCCACGTGCGCGGAGCCTACACGGATGCCCGCACGGACCGGCCCGGCCGCTTCC
Organism: Geothrix sp.; assembly: GCA_025361045.1. Lineage (GTDB taxonomy): Bacteria > Acidobacteriota > Holophagae > Holophagales > Holophagaceae > Geothrix. The sequence continues at coordinate 9,843 of JANYAZ010000143.1, forward strand.
AGCAAGCCGAGGGCGGCACCCTGTTCCTGGACGAGATCGGAACCATGCCGATGAGCCTTCAGGTGAAGCTGCTGCGGGTCATCCAGGAGCGCGAGTTCACCCCGCTGGGATCGACGCGCACCTTGAAGTCGGATTTCCGGCTGTTGGCGGCCACGAATGAAGACCTTGGCAGCCTGGTGGAACAGAAACGATTCCGTGAGGATCTGTTCTACCGCCTGAACGTCATCCCCATCCAGTTGCATCCCCTGCGGGAACATCCCCAGGACATCCCGGTGCTGGTGGCTCACTTCGCCCGGAAGTTCTCACGGGAACTGGGCCTTCCCCTGAAGCAGGTGGAGCCTGCGGCCCTGCAGGCGTTGGAGGCCTATGGCTGGCCCGGCAACGTGCGCGAGTTGGAAAACGCCGTGGAGCGGGCCATGGCCTTGGGGTCCGATCCCGAACGCCTCCTGCTGCAGGATCTTCCTGCCTCCATCGCCGGCGTGCTGCCCTCCGTGGCTTTCCCGAGGCTCCCCCAGCACCAGGATCTGGGGCAATTCCTGGAGGATCTTGAGCGGCACCTGATCCTGGAATCGCTCCAGGCGACAGGTTGGAACAAGAGTGAAACCTCCCGTCGCCTGGGCATGCGCCGGACCACGCTGCTGCACCGCCTGCGGGCCCTGGGCATTCCCATGGATCCCATGGGCGAGGCGGTGTCCACCTTGGCCCGTGAGGCTTTGTGATGCGGGCTCAGATGCCTCTGGTCTGGGCGCTGCTTGCCTGCGGTCCGCTGTGCTCCTGGTCGCCAAGGGTCCACGAAGCTCAGACCGCCAAGGCCATCCGGCTGATTCCACATCGAATGGCGACCCTGTTGCGGGCCCATCCGCAGGCTCTGTTGGAGGGTGCCCGTGGTGTGGCGAACGATCAGCCCCCCACCGTGGAACAGGTGGAAGCCCAATTCCGCACCATCCTGCGCCTGAGCGAAGAACGTCGCCGCCCCGAAGACCTCGTCCGCGATCTGGGCCTGTTGGCCCATCAGGTCCAGCTCCTGACGGATCCCTCCGCCATGGCGGGCATGAGCCCCCTCCGGGAGAGCTTTGAGGCCTATGCAGATGAGCAACTGGCCCATCTTCTGGTGACCCAGGAGCCGTATTGGGCGGCCAAGGGTAGCCTGGACCCGGGCCCTCAGCTCCGCCGTTTCATGACGGTCAAAGAGGAGCGGAACCGACGCCTCAGAGAGCACTTCGATGAAGGCTCGGGCCGGCGCATCGGCCCCTGGGACGATCTGTCCCTCCCCTTCGCCCAGATGCAACTGGCTTTCTCCAACGGGGTCCATGCCAGTGCCAACCTCTGGATCCTGATCTGGCGCACGGTGGGCGATCAGTGGGAAATCCCGGCTGGACCATGATCACAGTCCCCCGGGCCTGCTTGCCAAGGCACTAGGCGAAACTCGACTTTCGGGCTATCTTTCCAAGCATTCCCTCTGGAGTTGGATATGGGTACTTACACCCGCCTCGGGTCCTACCTGCTGGCATATGAGCTGGCCAATGATCCTGTTGGCTCCATTCACCGCGCAGTGGTCATAGCTGGCAATGGCTTTGACCGGCATGTGCTGGTCCGGACCTTCTCGGAGGAACTTTTCCAGGCTGGGATGAACACCCGGTTGGCAGAAGCGGGCCGAGTGGTACCCCTTCTGGGCGGTGCGCGGATCTTCGGTCTGGGCTACCGGATTGAAAGTGGCAAGACTCCGCATGTGGCCTGGGACTACGTACCGGGCCGAAGCCTCGCCCAGCTCATCGACAAGGCCAAGCAAGAGCAGATTCCCTTCGGTGTCGATCATGCCCTGACGGTGATCCAGGGCGTGGCCCAGGGCATCGTGCAGATGCAGGCCAAGGGTGTCAGTCATGGGGTGCTCAGTCCCCACAGCGTATGGGTCAGCTTCGAGGGCGCCACCCAGCTCGTGGATGCGCCCTACGCCTCGCTCGTCAAGAGCATGTTGACCAAGGCCCCCGCCGCCAAGCACAAGCTCAGTTCCTACCTGCAGGGGCCCGAGAACGATGCCCTGCAACAGGATCTGTTCTCCTTGGGCGCCATGCTGTATGAACTGCTCACCTTTGAACGCCTGCCGGTGGGCGGCGATCTCCAGGCCGTGCTGGACCAGGCAGCCCTGAAAGCGGCTCAGGAGGATGCCCCGCTGCCGGCGGAGATCCGCGCCTTCCTCGGTCGGCTCCTGCTGGGCCGCCAGCCCTTTGCCACGGTGGAGGCCTTCAGCACAGAGCTGGAGCGGGTCCTCTACGACGGCGAGTACAGCCCCACCACGTTCAACATGGCCTTCTTCATGCACACGCTGTTCCGGGAGGAGAACGACCGGGACGCCACCGCCATGAAGGCCGAGAAGGGCGATAACTACCTGGCCTATACCGCCGCGGGCGAGACGCTGCGCAGTGGCGCCACCCGCGTCGAACACATCGATGGCCACAATGAGGCGAAGGTCAGCCAGAAGAACTCCACCCTGCTCATCGGCGGGGGGCTGGCGGCCGTCGTGATCCTCGGCCTGGGATACATCTTCTTTGGTCGCCCGAAGGTGGATCCGGTCATGCAGAAACAGCTGGCCGAACTGCAACTGCTCAAGGTGCAGATCGAACAGCAGAAATCGGACCTCGACGCCAAGGCCAAGGCCGAAGCCGACAAGACGACTCAGCTTCAGAAGCAGCTCACGGAAACCCGATCCGTCGAAGATAAGGCAAGGATTCAGAAACAGCTGGATGAGGCCCAAGACCGCAAGCTCGAGCTGGAGCGCCAGCAGAAGGCCGCGGAGCAGCGGCTCGCCGAGCAGAGGCAGAACGAACTCAAGCTCGCCGAGCAGAAGAAGGCATCCGAAGCCAAGCCCGTGAGCCTGCCGCCCCCGCCGGCTCCCGAGATTCCCAAACCCCAGCCCATGCAGGAAGCGCCGAAGCCATCCGTTCCGACTCCCTCAGCTTCTCAAGCGACCCCGGTCGCCGTCCCGGTGAGTGAACCTGCCCGCGTGGTCAACCAGAGCGCCCCGGTATTCCCGGTTCGCGCGATCCAACTGCGCTGGGAAACGAACCAAGATCACACGGTGAGGCTGAAAGTCTTCGTCGGTGAGCAGGGCCAAGCCCTCAAGGTGTCCGTGATCGAAGGTGTATCTGGTGCGTTTGGATTCGACGAGGCAGCCATTGATGCGGCCAACAAATCCACCTACAGCCCCGCGACCCGCGACGGCAGACCGGTGAAGGGTTGGACGGCGGAGATCGCCTACAGGTTCCAGAAACGCCGCTGATCCAACCGATCAGCTGATGACGGGCCCCTGCAAAGGGGCCTGTCTTAGAGTGCCGAACAAACCCCGTGGGGGGGGGTAGACACTCTTATGCCAGCTGGGCCGCGTCGTTGGCGAGCCGGTCCACGCGCTCGTTCTCCGCATGGCCTGCATGGCCTTTCACCCAGCGGGCCTCCACGTGGTGCCGGGCCAGCTGGGCGTCCAGGGCTTGCCAGAGGTCTGCATTCATGACGGGTTTGCCGTCCGCCTTCTTCCAGCCGCGCCGCTTCCAGTCCTTCAGCCAAGTGGTGATGCCCTTGACCACGTACTGGCTGTCGCTCTGCAGCAGCACCTGACAGGGCTTCGTCAGCGCCTCTAGGCCCCGGATGGCGGCCATCAGCTCCATGCGGTTGTTGGTGGTGTCGGCCTCGGGGCCCGAGCCCTCCTTCTCCTGCACACCCGTGGCGAGGTGAACCCGCAACAGATACCCCCAACCGCCGGGGCCGGGATTCCCGAGACACGCACCATCGCAGTAGAGCTCGATCTTCATCCAACAAGAGTAGGCGAAGTCGCAGCGACTTCGGCCACGGCCTTGCGGAGCAGCTCCACGCCCAGGTCCAGATCCTCCGTGCGGAGGTTCATGGCGGGGCGGAAGCGCAGCCCGTGCACGCCGGTGGAGAGGACCATCATGCCCAGGTCATGGCCCTTGCTCACCACGGCGTTGCGCAACTCCGGCGTGGTGATGTCCAGGGCGCAGAAGAGCCCGCGGCCCCGGGGATTCGAGGTGAAGTCGGGGAAGTCGCGGTGGATCTCCTGCAGGCCCTTGAGCAGGCGCTCGCCCTGTTTCACGCCGTGGTCCAGCAGGTTCTCCTCGCGGATGACGTCGATGATGCGCGTGCCACGCACCATGTCCACCAGGTTGCCACCCCAGGTGCTGTTGATGCGGCTGGGTACCTTGAAGACGCCATCCACCTCGTCGAGGCGCCGGCCCGCGGCGATGCCACAGGTCTGGCTCTTCTTGCCGAAGGCGATGATGTCGGGCTGCACGTCGAACCACTGGTGCGCCCACCACTTGCCCGTGGCACCGAAGCCCGTTTGCACTTCGTCGAAGATCAGCAGGAATTCATGACGGTCCGCCAGAACGCGCAGCCTGCGCAGAAACTCGCCCCGGAAATGGTTGTCACCGCCTTCGCCCTGGATGGGCTCGATGATCAGGCAGGCGATGTCATCGGGATGCTGGGCCACGGCGGCCTCGATGGCGGCCACAGCTTCGGCTTCCGCGGCCTCGACCTTGGCGAGGTCCATGGGGAAGCTGAGCTTGGGGTTCGGCACCCGGGGCCAGGGGAACTTGGGAAAGTACTGGTGCTTGCGGGGGTCGGCGGTGTTCGTGAGGCTCAGGGTGTAGCCGGTGCGGCCGTGGAAGGCCTCGCGGAAGTG
>JANYAZ010000089.1 GCA_025361045.1 Geothrix sp.
AGGCCAGGGCGATCAGGATGCGGTCATGACCTGCAAGATCTTGATGAATCATGGCTTTACTCCAGCCCATGCCCATGGCGCGCCGGCACAACTCGCCCCCCTGCCCGGCCCCTATCTCCAGAAGGCAAGCCGGGGCGTGCCTGACCCTGGCTTCGCCCAACAGGGCCACCGAGAGGGCCAATCCCCGGTCCGGGGCAAACAGGGCCGAGGCTGGTTCAAAGGCCAGTTCCCGCTGCAGGGTGGGTTGGTCCGCCGGGTCCACATAAGGGAGGTTCGCCACCACGAGCGCGACCGGATCGGGCACAGGGACCAGGAGGTTCCCCTCCTGGAACGCCACCGTCGCACCCAGGATCGTCGCGTTCTCCCTGGCCACGATCAAGGCTTCAGGGCTCACGTCGGTGGCGGTCACCTGCCAATCCGTCTCCAGGGCCAAGCTTACGGCGATGATGCCACTGCCCGTACCTACGTCCACGCAGCGGTCCACCTTCAGCCGCCGGCCCACATCCAGGGCGGCTTCCACCAGGAGTTCAGTCTCGGGTCGGGGGATGAGGGTGTCGGGACTGACCTTGAAACGACGATCCCGGAAGAAGGTCCAACCTAGGATGTAGGCCCAGGGTTCACCCTTCCGGCGGCGCCGCACCCAGCTGCTGACACGACGGCGCACCTGCGTGGGGACGGGTTCGGCCCCGTGGGCTGCCATCCAGGTGCGGGAGCAGTCAAGGCCTTCCTCGAACCACCGGAGGCATTCTGCATGGGCCTCCTCTGGATCCAGGAAGACGGCCAGGGCCGCAGCCAGATCGAGGCGAAGCTGATGGTAGGTCTGGACCATCCCCCCAGCCTAGCGCGGGAGGGCTGATTCCAGCATCAGGCTGGTTCAGGCCATCAGCGCCTTGGCCCGCTCCTGGCTCTGGGCCAGCACGATTTCGTGGAGGCTGCCGCCGTGGCTATCCATGGTGACCACCAGGGGGAAGTCCTCCACCTCGATGATCCAGAAGGCCTCGGGGCTGCCGAACTCCTCGAGCATCTTCACGTCCACCACGCGCTTCACGCGCTCAGCCAGCAGGCTGCCCGCACCGCCGGTGGCGTGGAGGTAGACCGCGCCGGTCTTCTGCAAGCCCTCGCTGGTCTTCTTGCCCATGCCGCCCTTGCCGATGACGCCACGGACCTTGTAGGTGTCGATGACGTCGGCCTGGTAGGGTTCTTCACGGATGGACGTGGTGGGGCCCGCGGCCACGAAGGACCAGGTGCCGTCCTCGTTCTTCTTCACCACCGGCCCGCAGTGGTAGATGACCATGTTCTCGAGGATGGGCTTCAGCCACTCGGGCTTCTGCTCCTTCATGTACTTGTGGCCAATGTCCCGGCTGAGGATGACGCGGCCGTTGAGCAGCACCTCGTCGCCGACCTTGAGCGTGCGGATCTGGTCTTCGGTGATGGGGGTGGTGAGTCGGATCATGGGAGCCTCACAGATCGAAGGAAGGCTGGCCGTTGGCCGCGATGGTGATGGAGCCTCGCCGACTGCTCCAGCACATGTAGCTGATGCTCACGTAGAAGCTTGCCGGGTGCCGGTACATCTCCTCCACATGAATGCCCAGCGCGGTGGTGACGCCGCCGTAGCCCATGGGGCCGATGCCCAGGGTGTTGAGGTCGGCCGTGAGGTCCTTCTCGAAGGCATCCATCTTCGGATCGGCATTCGCCGTTCCGAGCTTGCGAAGGATCAGCTCCTTGCTCTTCTCGTAGCCGGTGACCCGGTCACCGCCGATGGCCACGCCGAGGATGCCGGGGCTGCACCCCTGGCCCTGGGCCTTCACCACGGCGTCGATGATGCACTTGCGCACGCCCTTGATGTCACGACCTGCCCCCAGTGCGGCGTCCGGCAGGCGGTACTGGGCGCCCACGTTCTCACAGCCCCCGCCCTTCTGCATGACCGAGATCTCGATCTCAGGCTTGTCCCACTCCTCGAAGTGGAAGGCCGGGTGGTGGTCATGGAAAGGGTCCATGTTGGTGCCGCTGTTCTTGCCGCTGAGGGACTCCACGCAGTTGGGACGCAGCCAGGAGCGCTTCGTCGCCTCAACCACCGCAGCGCGGATCTGCACCTTGGCGGCGCGCTGGCTGAGTCCGAAGGGATGGCGCACCCAGAAGATGATGGAGCCCGTGTCCTGGCAAAGCGGCGTCACCTGGCCATCCGCGAGGTTGATGTTGCGCACCATGTCATTCAGGGTGTTGAAGGCCCGGCTGCCTTCCTCCTCGGCGTCGCGGCCCTTCACGATGGCTTCGATCACGTCCTGGGGTAGCCGACTGGTGGTGCGGCGTAGCAGTTCCATCACGGGCAGCGTGATGTCCAGTCCCTTCACGTTCGCAAGGTCCGCCTTCCAGCCCGCGGGCAGAACGGACTTGGATGCCACCACCTCGGGTGAGGTCAAAGTGGGAATAACGCATTCGGACATGGGCCCTCCGGGATCAGACCCCCATGATCCGCCCGGCGAAGCTCACGCTCAAGTGATCAATGTCCGGTTCACCCCGGGGAC
>JANYAZ010000101.1 GCA_025361045.1 Geothrix sp.
ACCTCCACTGGAAGACGCGCTCGTGCCGTACATGCTCTCCTGCCAGCGGCGCCCCTCGAAGGCCGCCATCTGGAACACCAGGATGAGGGGTACCACGAGGATGGCCAGCAGGGCCAGGCCCGGGTAGAGCCAGCGCATGACGCCCTGACGCAGTTTCACGTCGATCACGCTCACTGGCGGGAACTTCCCGTCCCATTGCGGGGCCAGGCGCAGCACATAGGAACCCGGAGGTACGGCGCTGAGGAAGACGGTGGTGGACTGGTCGCCCTCGGCCCAGGATTCGCCGCCATCCACGCCATGGTAGAAGCTGCTCTCCAGAAGGAAGAGCTCCGCCACGCCCGTGGTTTCACTGACCAGGGCGCCTTCCAGTCCAATCCAACTGTTGTTGACCGGGGCGCTGAGGGTGACGGCCAGGTTGCGGTGGCCGTCCTTGATCTCGATGGGGCCGGAGAAGTAGACGGGCTCCTGGGGCTCTGCGGCGGGGGCGGCAGGTGTGGCCGGTGCCGCGGGCCTGCGGGCGGGAATGCTCTTGCGAATGGCTTCGGCGGCCTCCTTGCGGAGGCCCGGAGCCAATTCATAGAGGTCGATCCGACGGCTGAACAGCTCGACGTTGCGATGGGTCGCGGACTCCACCATGACGAGCGCCAGCAGCAACCCCAGGGCGCCGACGATCCACAGGGTGGATTTGGACAGCGTCGTCTTGTGGGGGTTGGGCTGGAAGGAGGAGATGCCCTGGGGTGAAGGGGTCGCACCCGGCAGCTTGAAGGCCGTCCAGACCTCGCCTGGTTCGAGGTAGGTGGAGAGGCTCCAGTTCACTTCCCCGCCGCCGCCCTTGTGCGCCTGCTTCTCACGGCTGAGGCTCCGCGGGGGGGACACGAACTCGGTCACCTGGACCCGTTCACCCTGCTCGACCATCCAGTAGAACTCGCCCCATACACCTTCGACCACGGCCTCCACATCCTGGAACCGGCGCCAGCTTCCGCCCAGGGCATAGATGTTTTTCTGACCTTCACCAGCCTGGGGAATCTCGCCCGCAGGCAAGGCCGTGGCCAGGCTCCAGTGACCATCGCTTGCCACCAGCCACCGGAAGCCGTGCTGACTGTCCAGCAGCAGGTATTCGGTCCAGGGGTAGGCCGTGCCCTCGATGGTGCAGCTGCGGCGCAGCTGGCCGATGCAAGTGACCTTCTCCCCGTTCAGCTGGCCCTCGGCACCGAGTGGAATCACCACGTCCTGGTGCGGCTGTTTCAGGCTCTTCAGGAAGGCCAGCTTGCCGTTCTCGGCCGACAGCAGGCTGCCGCAGCTGGGACAGCCCACCCGCTGGGTCTGGTCCGGGGCATGCAGGGCCAGGGCACCGCCGCACTTGGGACAGTTGAGGCTCAGACCACCCACCTTGGTGGGCTTGCGCGTTCCGCCCCGAATGCCCAGGTCGGCCAAGGGGATCTCCCGGCCCAGGAAAAAGAGGGGAGGGTCTTCGCTGTAATCCAGGGTGGCAAAGGCCCCGTTGCGACCGGACAGATCCGCGAAACGATAGGTGGCACCAGGCTCCACAGCCCAGGGGATCTCGCCCTCGGCACTGTGGAAAGTGGCTTCGCTGATTTCCCCCACGGTCCAGAGGCCGGCCGGGCCCAGGTCCGCGAGGCCGCCAGGCTGGAGGCTTCCGACCGAGGGCAGGGTGCCGTGCGGGTCATGGGTGAAGGTGAGGTAGAAGCGCCCCTGGGCTTCAGCCAGCCAGCCCCAGCGGCCATCGTCCAGGGCCATGTACCACTCATCCCAGACCCCACCGAGGGGATGTTTCAGCTGGACGCGGCCGGCCAGGGTGAAGGAACGGCCGGTATAGGTCCCCGAGGCCCCAAGCCCCAGAGGTGAGTCGGTGTCCACCAAGTCCGCCACCTTGCCGATCAGCTCGGGATCGCGGTCTTTCCTTGCCGCCAGTGCCTTGCAGTACGAACAGACGGCCACCATCGTCCCGGGCCGAAAGCTCAGGGCGGCACCACAACTGGGACAGGAGGCGAGGGTGCTCATGGGTTCCGGTGATTATGCAGGCGTGTCAGAGCAAGGGGAAGATACGGCTCAAACCTTGGTGAAATCGGTCTGCCTCCGTGATGAGGCTGAGCACGAGGTGGCCATCGCCGGGAAGGTCGAAGAAGGATCCGGGGTGGATCAGGGTGGTGGTGGCCTCCAGCAGTCGCAAGGCGCAGGCCTCATCTGGATCCAGGGCCGGTCGGCGCAGCAGCACCGTCCAGCCACCTTCCACGGGCAGGCGGGTGAGGCGGGGATGGCCCTTCAGAACCTCGTCCAGCGCGGCGAGGTTGATCCGTGCGCGTTCCAGGATCTGCTGCCGGAGGATCGGTGCCAGCTCCAGCAACCGCGGGGCAGCGGCCTGTACCGGGGCGGAGACGGACAGATACTGATCCGCCAGGAAGGCCAGGGCCTCGAGGTGGTCCAATGCGCCCGGCCCACGCACTGCAATCCAGCCCAGTTTCAGCTGAGGAAGGGCCGCCACCTTGCTGAGCCCGGACAGCAGGAAGACGGGGCAGGGGGGATGGGGGTCCAGAAGGGCCGAGGCCAGGCGATCGACTGGAGGCTCCAGGGGGTAGTCCGCGAAGACCTCGTCCACGAGCAAGGCCAGGTTCCGCCTGGCACACAGGCGGGTGAGGCCCGCCCACTCGGCTTGGGTCAGGAAGTGTCCAGTCGGGTTGTTGGGATTCACCACCACCACCGCCCGAGTGCGCGGCGACACGGCGGATTCGAGGGCGCCGAGATCCAGGTGCCAGCGGTCCTGGAAATAGGACGGCACGGGCCGGGCATCCAGACCTTCGAGCCGCGCCAACCATTCGAACAACGGGTAGCTGGGACTGGGCACGAGCACCTCGTCCCCGGGATCACCCAGCAGCTTGAAGAGCAGGCCGTAGCCTTCGCTGGTGGAGGCCGTGAGCAGCAGTTCCTCGGGGCGGAGGCCGTGGCCGTGGTGGTCGGCGATGGCCACTCGGGCCGCCAGGGCACCCTGGGGGTCGGGATCGTAGGTCAGCACTCCGGGTGAGGAGAGCGCCGCCCGGATCTCGGCCTCGGGGTAGCGGAACCCGCAGCGGGTGGGATTCGACACCGTCAGATCCAGGACCTCCCGTCCCTCGGCCCTCAGCCGGGTCAGCGCAGCCGACAGGGCGTTCGGTTCGAAACCCTGCGGCAGGCGGGAGGAGCGGTGCATGGCACCAGGGTAGACGAAAGCGGGCGGCGGTTCTCCTTCGGGCGATAATGGGTTCAACTCAGGAGGCTCCCATGGCGAAGACGCTCAAGGTTGCGGTGCTGCTGGCTGGTTGCGGCCATCTCGATGGCGCGGAAGTGCGCGAGGCGGTGCTCACGCTCCTGGCCCTGGATCAGCACGGAGCCGCCTTCCAGTGCCTCGCACCCAATGCCGACCAGCACCACGTCATCAACCATGCCGTCGGCCAGCCGGTACCCGGCTCGACCCGCAACCTCCTGGAGGAAGCGAGTCGCATCGCCCGCGTCGGTCAGTGTCTGGATCTCGCACTGGCCCGAGTCGAGGACTACGATGCGCTGCTGATGCCCGGCGGCTATGGGGTGGCCAAGAACCTCTGCTCCTTTGCCCTCAAGGGCGCCGAGGGCGAGGTCAGGCCCGACGTGGCGGCCTTTCTGCGCGGGTTCTTCGACGCGAAGAAACCCGTGGGTGCCATCTGCATCGCTCCGGCCCTGGTGGCCCTGACCCTGTCGGGTCGGAACTCGGCGCGGCTCACGCTGGGTGGTGACCCGGGCTGCGCCGATGCCATGCGCCGCCTGGGGCACCTCCATCAGGACACCCCCAGCGCCCGGAAAATCGTCATCGACGAGACCCTCCAGCTGGTGACCACCCCCGCCTACATGTTCGACGACGCCAGGCTGAGCGATGTCTTTGTGGGCATTGAGCGGTGTGTGGCGGAAGTGCTCAAGCGGGCCTAGTCGGCCCCATCTCTCCTCGGATGTGCCATCCGCCGCAGCGAGGGTGTGACCGTGCGGCTGGCGACGAGGATCCGGGTTTCTTCGTCCAGGGCTTTGATCCACGGGGCGGCATGCCCCAGCGCCAAGCCCGAGTCAGGCAGGGCCAGGCTCCGATCCAGGGCCTGAAGGACCTGCTCGGCGACCGGACCCGCTTCCCGCCAGCGGGAAAGGGCGAGGGCCTCCGCCTGCGGCGGACGCAGGGGCGGCTGGATGAGGGCCACCAGGGCTTCCAGTCCCAGCTTCGGATGGTGGAGGAAGGCCGTGAGCACGGAGGCAGCCGGTGTGCGCCACACCAGCGGCCAGAGGGGCCTGGGTGCATGAATGGCCAGACTGCGCCGCTCACCTGTGGTCATGACGGTCCAGAGTTGCTGCAGCTTCTCGGTGGCCTGCTGCCGGGCCTGGGGGTGGGCCCCCGCGTCGGCGGCCACGGCCGCCAGGGCGCGCCAGGGTAGTCGGGCCAGGAGCCGCGAGCGGAGGTGGGCCGGGGCCTTGGGGTGCTGGGCGATCCAGCGCAGCAACAGGGGCCGCTTCTTCAGCTCCGGCAGGTCCGCGGCGGATTCCAGCCACCCCCGAGGTGGGTCCGGTTGCCGCAGCAGTCGCAGGAACCTTGGCCAGGGGACCTCGGGCGGGAGCCCCCAATGAATGGATGATGGTTTCACCCTCACAGCCTACAGCCAACAGACCCTGCCCCAGTTGGGCCACACTGTCGGAATGACAACCGAGTTCACCATCCTGGGCCGGGGCCGCACGGGGCGCGCGCTGGCGGAGGCCTGGGGGCCAAGGGTGGCGCTGCTGGACCATGGCTCCCGGCCGGAGGGTCTGGTGCTGCTGGCGGTACCGGATCGGGCGGTGCCAGAGATGGCAGCGCAGTTTCCGGGTCGCTGCGTGCATCTGGCGGGCAGCCTGCACCTGGAGGGTGTGCCCTGCGCCCACCCATTGACGAGCTTCGATGGTCGGGCCCGGGATTGGTCGGGCACGCCCTTGGCGATCACGGGGGCCGTGCCGGACGACCTGCGGCGGGCCTTTGGTGACCTGGGGTTTGCGGCCTTCGATCTGCCGGCGGAATTGAAGCCGCTCTACCATGCAGCCGCAGTGCTCACTTCGGGCCACGCCGCCACCCTCTGGCTGGGTGCCGAGGCGCTCCTGCGGGCGCAGGGAGTGGCGCTTCCGGGTCGGGGTCTCCTGCCCCTGGCCGAGGCCACCCTTCGGAATGTGTCGGCCCATGGCACAGCAGGTCGCACTGGCCCCTTCGAACGAGGCGATGAGCTCACCATTGCCCGGGATGCCGCAGCCCTGCCCGAGTCCTGGCGTGAGATCTTTCTGCGGCTGGGACATGGCCTCGACTAGTGGAACCTCATGCTTGCGCTGATCATCGTCTCGATCATCTGGGCCCTGTCGTTCGGACTCACGGCCCAGGTGAGCAACCTCGGGGCGCCTTTCGTCACCGCGGTCCGCACCGTCCTGGCGGCCCTGGTCTTCCTTCCCTTTCTGAACCTCAAGGGATTGCCGCCCAGGCGGGTCCTGGTGTTTGCCGGGATCGGGGCCCTGCAGTTCGGTCTCATGTACCTGCTCTACATCGCCGCGTTCCGCTGGCTGCGTCCTGCCGAGGTGGCGCTCTTCACCATCTTCACCCCCCTGTTCGTCGCCCTGGCCAGCGGCCTGCTGGAAAAGCGGATGCCCTGGCTGGTGTGGTGTTCGGTCGTGGTTGCGGTCCTGGGGACGGGCTTCTGCGTCTGGTCCGAAGTGCATCGGGCCGGCATGGTCCGGGGTTTCCTGTTGATGCAGGGGGCCAATGCCTGTTTCGCCGTGGGCCAGGTGCTCTACCGCCGCGAGGCCCCAGCCACGGGGAAGCGGGATCGGGAGCTCATGGGCCTGCTGTACCTCGGCGCCTCCGTGGTGGCTGTGGCCATGGCCACACCGTCGATCCAGTGGGACAAGGTGGCTGGCATGAGCCTTCGCCAGGCGGCGGTGCTGACCTACCTGGGCGTGGTGGCCTCGGGGCTCGGGTTCTTCCTCTTCAATGCCGGGGCCCGGCGCACGGACATCGGCACCCTGGCCATCTTCAACAACATGAAGGTGCCCCTGGCGATCCTGGCTTCAGGGCTCGTGTTCCGGGAGCCCGTGGACTGGCCCAGGCTGGCCCTGGGTGGCGTCGTCATTGCCTTCGCCTTGGGGCTGAATGGTCTCTCCGGAGGACGCCCATGAACGGTTTCAGGCCACCGCTGAACCTGCGAGTCGCCACCCCTCCCACCTGGGCCGAGGCAGCCATCGCCGATCCCGCGGCACTGTTGTCCGACCACGCTCACTGTGAGAAGAAGGCGGCCCTGAACGCCCTCAACCTCAGCCAGTCCTTTGCGGACACGCCCCGGGCCTCGGTTCTGCTCGCGAGGCTCGCCGAGGATGAGCTGAATCACTTCCGGCGGGTGTTGGAGGCTCTCCAGGGTTTCGGCTGGGTGCTGCGCCCGGATCAGGGCAACCCCTACGCCCAGGCCCTGCACAAGCTCGCTTCCAAGGGGCTGCTGGACCGCCTGCTCATCGCGGCGCTCATCGAGGCCCGCAGCTGCGAGCGGCTGTGGCTGCTGGAACGGGCTGGAACGGGTCACCCTGATCTGGGCTCAGCCCTCTGGCTGTCCTTCCTGCTTGAGCTGGAGCGATGTGAGGCGGGCCATGCCCTGAGCTATCGGAGCCTGGCCGAGGAACGCTTCGGCGTCCTGGCCGAATCCCGGCTGGAGTGGTGGCTGGATCGGGAGGGCGAAGTGATCCTGACCCTGCCCTGGCGGTCTGCGGTCCATTAGGTCCCTTAACCCCTAGTAGGGGGGTTCGTGGCATCCTGAAGGGACTTCCGAGGCAGCCTATGTCCACCGTTCCAGACCATGGTCTCAAAGAGATGGTGCCTGTCTTCGGCCCCGAGGCCCTGGGTGTGGGAGCGCATGGCAGCTTCCACGCCGCCTTGGAGCGGCTGAGCACCGAGGGCGACCTCAAAGCACGCCTGCTGCTCTCGGCCTTGTCGCACTTTGCCGCCAAGGGCTATGACGGGGTTCAGGTCAAGGAGGTGGCCGAGGAGGCAGGTGTCTCCAAACCCACGCTCTACTATCACTTCGGCAGTAAGGAGGGGTTGTTCCGCCAGCTCTGCCTCGTGTCGCTGGCCAGCATGGCCGTGCGCATCCAGGCCATGGTCGAGCCCTACCTGGCCACCCCGATCCAGGGGAAAAAGGCTGTTGAGACGGCCTGTCTGGACCTCTCGCGCGCCTACCTCGCCCTGCTGCTTGAAAGCCAGGAATTCACGGGTTTCATTCTGCGTTCGATCGCCGTGCCCTCGCCGGATTCCAGCTTTCGCGACCTGATGCCCCTGGTGGAAAAGGGGCTGAGCCCCCTCGGCATGTTCATGCACCACGTGTTCGGCACGGGTCTGGAGCAGGCCCGCAAGGAGGTGCTCCTCTTCACCTCGTTGGTGGGTTCACTCATTGAAGAAAAATTGCGCGATCATCAATATCAGATCACCGACGAGGAGATCCGATGGGTGTCGCAGCGCTGGCTGCACGGCGTCCTGGGCTGAGACCTTCCATGGCCAAGCCTGCCCCGATTCGGGCCATCCTGTGTCCACTCGATCTGGCCCAGCACCTACTTGAGGTGGAACTGACCTTCCCGGCAGGTGCCTTGGTGCACGGGGGCGTAGCCGCCATGCCGGCCTGGACCCCGGGATCCTACCTGGTGCGCGACTACGCACGGTTTGTGGATCGAGTCAGGGTTCTGGACGGGCTCGGGGAACGCCCCCTGGAGAAGCTCGACAAGCAGCGTTGGCTGCTTCCCGCCACGAAGGGGGAAACAACCATTCGTTACCGCGTCTACGGCAACGATCTGACCGTGCGCACCAATCATGTGGATGCCACCCACGCCCAGATCATCCCCGCCTCGACCTTCCTCTACCTGGAAGGACAGTTGGAGCGAGCCATCGATGTGCGCTTCGAGGGATTCCCTGCAGCCTGGAAAGTGGCCTCGTCCCTGCCATCCAAGGCGGGTGCCTACCTGGCCCGGGACTTTGACATCCTGGTGGATTCCCCCTTTGAACTGGGGACTTTCCGGATGCGGAGCTTCAAGACCGGGGGCACGACGTTCCAGCTCGCCTTCACGGGAGCGCACAACGGTGACGAAGCCCGCATGGCCCAGGCCACCCAGAAGATCGTTGAAGCCGCCGGGACGATCTTCGGCGGCTTCCCCTTCCACAGCTACCTGTTCCTCTTCACCTTCGCGCCCGGCCTCCGCGGCGGCCTCGAGCACAAGGACTGCACCAGCCTGATCTCCGACAGCCATGCCTTCGATCGGCAAGAGGGTTACCACGCCCTGCACCAGCTTGTGGCCCACGAGTTCTTCCACGCCTGGAACGTCAAACGGCTTCATGATCCCGTGCTTGGGCCTTTCGACTACAGCCGCGAAAACCCCACCAAGATGTTGTGGTTCCATGAGGGACTCACGTCCTACATGGAGCACGTGATCGTCCTGCGGGCCGGCGTGGTGCCCTGGAGCCACACCTCGAAGGAATTGGCCCGGTGCTGGAGCGAGCAGCTGCAACGTCCGGGCCGCCTCGAACAGAGCCTGGAGGAATCCAGCTGGGATACCTGGATCCGGCTCTACAAGCCGCACGAGTTCAGCCCCAACAGCTCCGTCAGCTACTACGACAAGGGTGAGCTGGTGGCTTGGCTCATGGACGCGGCCCTTCGCGAAGGAAGCCGGGGGAAGACCGGACTGCCGGACCTCTTCTCTCTGCTCTGGACCCGGCATGGGGAGACTGGCCTCACCGATGGCGATGTGCGAAAGGGCTTTCAGGATCTTTCTGAAAAGGATCCCGCCCCTTTCTGGGAGACCTACATCTCTGGTCGTGCCGAGTTGGACGCCAGCTCCCTCCGGCGGGCCTTCGGGCTGATGATGGAAGCTCAGGCACCCTGGGAAACCCTGACTCCCAGCGAACAGCAGGACTCAGCCTCGGTCCTCCGGGCCAGGTCCTGGACGGGCCTCGTGCTGGCGGCCAACGGTCCCACCGTACAGAACGTGATCCCGGGCAGCCCCGCCGCGACCGCGGGTCTGAGTTTCGGCATGGAGATCCTCGCCGTGGATGGGTGGCGCACAAAGGGTGCCGCGGAGGTTCAAAGAGGCCTTGCCCAGCCAGGACCTGGCGGCCGGGCCCTCGTATTGGCGTCTGATCGTGGTCGGGTGTTCGAGGCCCAGGTCGCCGTCGTGGAATCGCCCGAACGCAGCCATCGGCTGGTGCCCGACCCCGGCGCCAGTGCCATTCAGAAGGCAGCCTTCGAAGCCGCTTATGGTCAGCCCTGGCCTGCGACTCCCGTCAAGCGCGGGAAGCGATCTTGAAGATCGCCGCGATCATCGCCGCCCACGACGAGGCAGATCACATTGGACCGGTGTTGGAAGGGCTGAAACCCTTCGGCCTTCATCGCACGGTGGTCGTGGATGACGGGTCCACCGACGGCACCGAGGCTGTGGCCACCGCTGCTGGTGCAGAGGTATTGCGCCTGGAGTTTCGACAGGGCGGGGGCAAGGGTCAGGCGATGCGGGCCGGCATCGCCTTCTTGAAACCCGATGACTTCGATTTCTACCTGTTCCTTGATGCGGATGGACAGCACGATCCAAGGGATCTCCAGCGCTTCCTGGATCACCTGACCGCTCATCCTGACGCGGATTTCCTCATTGGCTCGCGCTTCCAGGACCGGGCCAAGATTCCCGCCAAGCGCTGGCGCACCAATGCCCTGGGTACCTGGACCCTGGGCCGCATCGCGGGCGTGACCTGGGAGGACAGCCAGAGTGGTTTTCGCTTGATCCGCAAGAAGGTGCTGGATCGGCTCCAGCTCCGCGCCTCAGGCTTCGCCATCGAGATGGAGATCGCCATGAAGGCATCGGACTGGAAGCTCCGTTGGGTGCACATCCCGATCCAGGCCATCTACCGGCCCGGACCGCATCGGAGCCATTTTCGGGGCGTGCTGGATACGTGGCTCATTGCGTGGGAATCGCTGAAATGTTGAAGGCCAGACCATGAAGGCGGCGGTGAATCCCCTCGATTGGGACCTTGGCAATGTGCCTCCCGGAGTGGCCTGGGGCGGCGTGGATGAGGCCGGGCGCGGGGCCTGGGCGGGGCCGGTGGTGGCGGCTTGCGCCGTGCTGGATGCGGAGACGGTCCGCAAATGGGGTCATGTGCTGCGCAATGTGCGGGACAGCAAGAAACTGAAGCCCGAGCGGCGGGAGGTCCTGGCCGCGGAATTGAAGGCCATCCTGCCCGCCTATGGCATTGCCGAAATGGATCCCATGGCCATCGACCGGGAGAACATCCTCGAAGCCACCATGATGGCCATGCGCCAGTGCGTGTCGAACCTGACCTTGAGGCCACGAATCCTGTTCATCGATGGTGATCACGGGCCGAAGACGGGGTTGCCCGAGCGCCTGGTGGTGGATGGCGATGCCCTCAGCTGTGCCATCGGAGCCGCCAGCATCCTGGCCAAGGCCCACCGGGATGCCTTGATGATCGGACAGGAAGAGGTCCTTCCTGGCTATGGGTTTGGTCAGCACAAGGGCTACGGCACGGCGTTGCATCGGGAGAAAATCCGGGAGCTGGGCGTGAGCCCCATCCACCGGATCAGCTACGCCCCCATCGCCGGACTGCAGCGGGTGGATGAGGGCGCGCGCGAAGCCCTGCATCGCAGCCTGGACCAATGCAATTCTGTGGACGAGCTGAGGACCTGGGTTGAGCTTGAACTCCGTCCCGTCTACGGCCGACTGAAGCTCGTCTGGGTGGAGACCCTGCGGCGGCGCTATGCGGATCGCCTGGCGCTTTTGGCTGATGCGGGGGAGCCTCCCGGAGTGGGCCGATGACGGAGGTGGTCCTGGCCCTGATGCACCAAGGGAACCGCTGGTTTCTGCAGCGGCGTGACCCTGGCAACCCTGTGCTGCCCGGACTCTGGGAGTTTCCTGGCGGCAAGGTGGAGGCAGGCGAGACTCCCGAGGAGGCCCTGAGTCGTGAGTGCCAGGAGGAAGTGGCGCTCATCCTGCAGGCGGCGAGGCCGTGGGGCATCGTGGAGGGACCGGTGCGCCTTCATCCTTTCCTCGTGACATCGGCGGACCGACCCCGCACGAACCTGGCCTGGGGCTGGTTCACCGCGGAGGAAATGGTTCGACTTCCCCTGCCTCCCATGAACGTCGCACTGTTGGGCCGTTTGGCGCTGGAAGGGACTCTCGCTCCTGGCTCCATTCGGCCGGTCTGATAGGCTGAAGATTCCCCAGGCCCGGAGCTGCCATGCCGCACTTCTTTTTTCGGACCATCCTCTGTGCCCTCATGGTCACCGGGCTGTGGGCGCAGCAGACGGAAGTGGTATTGACCGCCACCAGCAGCGCAAAACTGGTGTTGGCCATGACTTCGCCCAAGGTCACCGGCCTCGACGAGGCCACCATCGCTCAGGAATTCACGGCCGTGCTCAAGCGGGACCTCGACGAGACCGGAGTCATTGCCATGCTTCAGGAGCGGCTGCCCGCCGATTCCGCCCCCGCGAAGGCCTGGAAAGAGGTCGGGGCCCAATGGTTGCTGAGCATCCGGCTGACGAAAGGTGCCAATGGCGATCTCCAGATGGAGGCTTCCGCCCTCGACACTGCGGCTGAGAAGAGTGTGTTCACCCGCACCTACAACGCCAACAAGATCGTTCCGCTTCGCTACCTCGCCCACTACCTCGCCGACGATCTCGTGGGCCGCCTGACCGGTGAAAAGGGCGTGGCTTCCAGCCGCATCGTGTTCGTGCGCCAGACCTCCCCCGGCGTGAAGGAGATCTTCCAGGTGGACCGGGATGGCGCGGGCCTGATTCAGCTGACGCGGCATGGCAGCTTGACCCTTTCCCCCACGGTCGCCAGCGACGGCCGCCTGGCCTACGTGACCTACAAAGGGGGGGCTCCGGAGATCTGGGGCCAGCACCGCAAGGATGGACCCCATGAGCGGTTCTATCCGACCGGCGGTTCGGGCGGCATGTTGTCCTCCCCGGTGTGGTCGCCCGATGGCAAGCGACTGGCCTTCGTGCAGGGCGACCGCCGGGGCAACAGCGACATCATGACCTTGGACCTCGCCTCGGGTCGGGCCCGGCGGCTGACCGATGGCAATGGCATCAATACCGAGCCGACCTGGAACCCGAACGGGAACCAGCTCGCCTTTACCTCGGATCGGGAAGGCGGACCCCAGGTCTACCTCATGCAGGAGGATGGGTCGAACCTCCGTCGCCTGACCGGAGAGGGGCTCTACAACGCCAGCCCAACCTGGAGCCCCAATGGCGCCATGGTGGCCTATGTCTCCCGGTTTGAGGGCAAGTTCGACCTTTTTATCTACAAGCTTGGCGAAGGGAAGGCCTATCAGATCACCACCGGAGTGAGCACCTCCGAGTCCCCGGCCTGGTCCCCGGATGAGCGGAGGCTGGTGTTTACCAGCAACCGGTTCGGTTCATCCCAGCTCTTCACCACCGACCTGTCAGGCCGTCAGATCGTTCGCCTGACCGAGCTTTCCAGCTGCCAAAGCCCCCGCTGGATCCGCGGGCGCTGAAAATTAATGGCGATTCCCTGATCACCAACCTTCTATACTCAAATTCATCTTGGAGGAACAAGCCCATGCGATACGGAATCTACATCGTCCCTGCGGCCATCGTGCTCACCCTCGGCAGCCTGGCTTGCAAGCCGCCCAAAACGGCGGAGGAGATCAAAGCTGAGACCCAGGCCGCCTTCAACGAAGGCGTGCAGGCGTTCAAGGACGGCAAGGCCCGCGCGACCAACCCCTATGTGACCGCGAAGGACGCCAAGGAAATTCCCCACAAGATCCAGGGCTGGAACGACGGCTGGGACAAGGCTGCCGCGGACAAGGCCGCTGCCGACAAGGCCGCTGCTGATGCCAAGACCGCTGCCGACGCGAAGGCCGCCGCCGACAAGCTCGCAGCCGAGAAGGCCGCCGCTGAGGAAGCTGCGCGCAAGGCCGCCGAGGCCGAGAAGGCCGCTGCCTTCCGCAAGGCTGCCGAGGCTGCCCTCAAGACCATCCATTTCGACTACGACAAGTCCGAGATCAAGGAAAGCGATCGCGCCATCCTTCAGGGCATTGCGGATTTCATGAAGGCCTTCCCGGCCGCCAAGCTTGAGATCGAAGGCCACTGCGACGAACGCGGTACCAACGAGTACAACCTCGCCCTTGGCAACAAGCGCGCCGCCGCGGCCCTGGCCTACCTGAAGACCCTGGGTGTCGATGAGGCCCGCTTCACGACCATCAGCTATGGCAAGGAAAAGCCCCTCTGCACCGAGGCGAAGGAGGCCTGCTGGGGCCAGAACCGCCGCGGCGAGTTCAAGCTCAAGTAGTCGATTCCGAAACGTGCGAAGCGGGGGCAGTCGCCCCCGCTTTCGTTTAGGATGGAAGTCACGCTGGAGTTCCCATGAACGCTCGCATGATGTTGCTTCCCGTCCTGGTGGCCCTGCTTGCCATCGGGTGCAATTCCGAGGACCAACTGCGCCGGGTGGAGCAGGAAGTGGGCGACCTCAAACTGGAGGTCTTCAAACTTCGCCAGTCGGTGGAGGAGGGCAACAAGCGGGCACAGACCGACCAGCAGGCCTCGGCCGAGGCCCGCAATCAGGATCGACGTTTCCAGGCCGACCTGCAGGAGAGCCTGCGTCAGGTGCAGGACACCACGCGGGTGCTGAACAACCGACTCAATAGCCAACCCAGGAGTGTCAGTCGCCCTGTGGTCGACTCCCAGCCATCGGTAGCCGCCACGGCCGAGGACGAACGGGCTTATAACGCGGCTGTGCTGGACTACAACCGGGGCAACTACCCCCTGGCGGCCGAAGGGCTCGAACTCTTCCTGAAGACCTACCCCCAGAGCGGGAAGCGCTCCGACGCCCTGTTCTTTCTGGGGCTTTGCCATTACAACCAGCGCGCCTTCGACAAGGCCCAGGTGGCTTTCGAACGGATCATCAAGGAACACGCGGCTTCCCCGCAATTTCTTCCCGCCAAGCTCAAACGGGCTCAGTGCCTCCTCAAGCAGGGGCTGAAGCCGGCGGCCCTGAAGGCCTTCCGGGAACTGGTGGATGGGTTTGCCGGTAGCGCGGAGGCTCGTACGGCCCAGCAGGAACTGAGCGACCTCGGACTCTGACATGACCGTTGAAACCTGGCGCGTCCCCGTCCGTGTGGATTTCGCCGGTGGCACGCTGGACCTGTGGCCCATCTACGCCATGATGGGCGGTTGCCTCACGGTGAATGCCGCCGTGGATCTGTGGATCGAGATCGAGATCACCCGGGCAGGGCCGGGGCATCGGCTCGAAAGCCGAGATCTGGGTCTCGACCTCACCTTCGACCGCTGGCCCACGGAGCCGCCACCCGGTCTCTCCTGGGTCTGGCGAGTCCTGGATGCCTCGGGGGTGCCGCCGGCGGCGGTCTCCCTTCAAAGCCCGGTACCCCAGGGCTCTGGACTGGGGGTGTCGTCCTGCCTTGGGGTGGGCCTGCTGGGTGCGGCCCTGGGCGAAGAAGCCGGTCAAGGTCTTGCCTCTAAAATTGGGATTCTTCGTGACTTGGAAAGTCGGGAGCTTCAAACACCCACGGGCTGGCAGGACTACTACCCGGCTGCGTTGGGAGGAGCCTTGGTCCTCCATTGGGAGCAACCCTCGCCACGCTGGGAGCGGCTTGAGCCCCACCCAGAGTTGCTGGCGGAGCTGGTGGTGTTCTACACCGGGAAGCCCCATCACTCGGGCATGACGAACTGGGAAGCTTACAAACGCTTCATCGAAGGCGACACCCAGACCAGGCAGGCCCTGGCCGATATCCGCGAGATCGCCCGGGACATGGCCCTGGCACTGCCATCCGACCCTGCGGCGGTTGCAGAGCTGCTGGAACGCGAGGGCCAGGCCAGGATGAGCTTATCCGCGGCCGTGGAGACTGATGCCATGCGCGCCGTGCGCGCCCGGGGGCTGCGGGAGGGTTGGTACGCCGGGATGAAGCCCTGTGGTGCGGGTGGTGGTGGTTGTTGCCTACTGGTCGTGAGGGAGGGGCGGCGAGAAGTTGCCGAAGCGGCCCTGCGGGAAATGGGATTGCCACCGCTGGATCTCCGGATTACCTCGCAGGGGCTGCACAGGCTCTGAGCAAGGCGGACGAATCCGGTGCTTCCAAGGGAATCTGGCCCGGCGTATCCAGCAGGTCCCGAAGGCGCTGGTCCCGCTTGCCCAATGGCAGATTTCGCAACTCGCTCCGGGGCATCCAGCGCAGGCCCTCGATGGGGGTGAAGCGGGCTGTCAATCGGAAGTGAAGGGGGCTCACGGCCTCCCGGCGGTGGGTGTAGACCTGGATCCAGCTTGGCCAGGCGGTGACAGAGGGTGCGTCTGGGGCGATGGGTTGGGGGGGGTACAGGTCTGGATCGAGGGTCGGCCAGCGCCAGAGTCCCGCCAGCAGCCCGCGGAGGGCGGGCGGATGCAGCAGGACCTGACCCTTGGCCTCGAAGGCCACGAGCCAAAGAGCCGAGGCCTTGGGTTTTGCCCGCTTGGCGATGGGTGGAATCTCCGCCGTGCGGCCCGCGAGGAGCGCGCCGCAGCGGTCTGAAAGGGGGCAGGCGGTGCAGGTCGGTGAGGGCAGGCAGGTCGTGGCGCCCAGTTCCATCAGCGCCTGGGTCATGCGGGAGGGCCCATGGGCCTCCAGCGCAGGGGTCAGCCAGATCCGCAGGTCCGCAGCTCCACGTTTGGGATCGCCTTCCATCAGCAGCAGGCGAGCCAGGGCCCGGAAGGCGTTGCCGTCCAGGGCGGGCGTGGGCCACTGGAAGGCGATGGATCCTACGGCCGCGGCGGTATAAGGGCCGAGACCTGGCAGGGCGCAAAGACCTTCCAGATCTCTGGGCCAACCCTCTGCGGCGATGGAACCAGCAGCGGCCTTCAGGAAGCGGGCACGCCGGTAGTAACCCAAGCCTTCCCATGCCTTGTGGACGGAGTCCTCATCGGCCTCCGCGAGGGTGCGCGGCGTGGGAAACCGGTCCAGCCAGCGCGAGAAATAAGGGATCACGGTGGCCACCTGGGTCTGCTGAAGCATCAACTCGGACACCAGCACGGCGTAGGGATCCGGGTGCATTGCATCGAGGTCCAGGGCCCGCCAGGGCAGGTCGCGCCGCACCTGGTCAAACCAGGGCGCCAGGGGGGCGAGGAGATCCATGGAGGGCGGCCAGAGCATGGGGATGACGCTATCAGATCCTGTGGAGATAAAGTCGAGGCCCGGCTTGGCCGGATTCTGCGGGGGATTGTGGAGTGTTCGCAAAGCGAGGAACCCCTGGGATAGAAAAAGAGCGCCGTTTCCGGCGCTCTCAATCTGGTGCCCGCGAGCAGACTCGAACTGCTACGGCTTGTGGCCACCACCCCCTCAAGATGGCGTGTCTACCAATTTCACCACGCGGGCAACGTGGAAAACCAAGTGTCTCTCAAAGCGCGAATGCGGTCAATGACAGCTTTTGCACTGGTTACTTCTTGGCTGGGATGGTCGCGGGAACAGGACTTGGCGCGGGGACCGGGACCACGGGAGCCGGGAGGGTCGCCACGGTCTTGTCCACGGTCTTATCCAACACGGATCGGTTTTCACGGATGATCAGGACTTCGATGAACAGGGTGGTGGCCAGAAAGCCCCCCGCCAGCCAATACGTGGCTTTGGAGAGGAAAGGTGTGGCGCCCTGGGCGCCGAAGGCGGAGTTGGCTCCGCCGCCGCCGAAGGAAGCTCCGAGGCCGCCCTTGGTGCCGGGCTGCAACAGGACCGTCCCGATGAGGAGGACACCGAAGAGGATGAGAAGGGTAAGGGCAAGGCCGTTCATGGAAACTCCGAACCACCTAGTCTGCCACGAACCAGCGGCCACAGCCAGAGCCTACATCCAGAGCCCGGTGAGGCTGGGGGCCTGCAGCACGCGGTGGATGGCCTGGGCCTGCTCCACCAGGCGGATGAAATCGGACGGTAGCAGGGCCTGCGGGCCGTCACTGAGTGCCTTCTCGGGATGGCAGTGGGTCTCCACCAGCAGGCCGTCGGCGCCCGCGGCCACACCCGCCAGGGCGCAGGGGATCACCAGGTCCCGGCGGCCAGTGGCATGGCTGGGATCCACCATCACAGGGAGATGGGTGAGCGCTTTTGCGGCCGGGACCACACTGACGTCGAGCGTATTGCGGGCGTGATTGGACCAGGTCCGAATGCCCCGTTCGCACAACACCAGGTTTCGATTGCCCTCGCCCAGCACGTATTCCGCGGCGTAGAGCCACTCCTCCAGCGTGGCGGCGGGGCCGCGTTTGAGCAGCACGGGTTTGTCGCAACGGCCTGCCCGACGCAGCAGGGCGAAGTTCTGCATGTTGCGAGCGCCAATTTGCACCATGTCGGCACTGCGCTCTACGGCGTCGAAGGTCTCCACTTCTGTGGCCTCGGTGACGATGCCCAGGTCGAACTCCGCCCGGGCCTCCTCCAGCAGGCTCAACCCTTCGAGCCCCAGGCCCTGGAAGGCGTAGGGACTGGTGCGGGGCTTGTAGGCGCCCGCCCGCAGGAGCTTCACGCCGGTTTCAGCCACGTAGCGCGCCACGGTGAAGAGCTGCTCACGGCCCTCTACGCCGCAGGGACCGCCCACCAGGGCCAGGTCAGGACCACCGATCTTCACGCCGCGCACCTCCACCACCGTGCGTCCCGTCACGGCATCGGCGCTGGCCAACTTGTAGGGGCTGGTGATGGCCACCACCCGCCGCACGCCCGCCATGGGTTCGATGCGATCGGCTTTCAGGGTTCTGGATGCGTTGGGGGCCACGATGCTCAGCGACTCGGGTGCTTCGTTGAGCTGGCAGCGGATGCCCAGGCTCTCCAGCAGCGACAGGACATCCTTCACCTGGTCAGGCGTGGCGCTGGGTTCCATCAGAATGAGCATGAGGGGGCCTCCGAATTCGAAAGCATCCGTGCCGTGGATCGGAGAAGCACGGTCCCGCTAGAAGTCTGAGCCCCAAGGGCGAAGAGAATGAGCATGTGAGGCCTTCCAGGAACCGACATTCTACCGGGAGCCGGGGCTTCGGACCTGGACAGACCCGGCTACCCGACACCACACTGAGGCTCGCTCCATCCGGAGGTTCCCCATGCGCCGCGCCCCCTGGTTGTTCATTGCTCCCCTCCTGCTGGTCCTGGGGTGCACAAGGCCCGAGGTCGAGGCCTTCCGCCAACGACCCACACCGGTTCACGTGACGGTGAGCCTGCCTTCCAACCTAGCTGATCGTGAACCCTTCCAGAAGGAGTACGCCTCCGCCCTGCGGGCCAGGCTAGCCACCCGCGTCGTGGTCATCCCCGAAGGCGTGAAGCCTCCCGTCGGGGCCGTGGAACTCCAGGTGGACATTCGCGACATCTCTCCGGCGCCAAACCGACCCAGCGCCGCTGCCGTCGGTGTCGCCACTGGCGTCACCGTGGGCGCCATCAGTGCCGCTTCGGGCAACCGGGGCTGGGGCATCATGGATGGCCTGTTCTGGGGACTCTGGGCTGGCAGCCACGCGGCGATGCATCGCGAACGGGTCCAGGATCGGCTGGGCTACCAGCCCCAGGTGGTGCGGGCCGAGGTTCGCCTCCTGCAGCCGGGCAATCCCGAGCCGCTCTGGGTGGAATCCATCGAGCCCGTTGAAGTGGTGGAGGCCATGGATCCGCTTCCCAGGGACCACCGCGACGACGATGGTCGGATCCGGGAAGAGGAGGCCAAGGGCTTCGCCCGGGTGGTGGTGCAGAAGCTGTCGTCCTACTTCCAGTGGACCCGCTTCACGGACCAGCGCTTCTACGAGGACCCCGCCTCGAAGAAGGCGGAGACGCCCATGCCGCCCGCAGCCGAGCCTCCCCCCGCTCCGAAGCCGGAGCCCCCTGCTGAACCCAAGAAGGACTGATGGAGGCCCGCGTCCTCCGCTGTTCCGGGTGTGGTGCTTCGGTGCCGCCCGAGGCCACCCAGTGTCCCTACTGTCAGGCGCAGCTGGCCACGGTGGCCTGCCCGGCTTGCTTTGCCCTGGTGCCGCTGTCGGCCGAGCACTGTCCTGGGTGCGGCGCAGCGATGGCGCCGCGCCAAGCCCTCACGCCCGATGGAGCGGCCTGTCCCGCCTGCACCAAGCCCCTGGCCACGGCCAAGGTCGGCGAACTGGACGTGCATGAGTGCCTGTCCTGTGGGGGGCTCTGGCTGGATCGCGCCGTGTTCGAACAGCTGGGCACCAGCCGCGAACGCCAAGGGGCGGTGCTCGGTGCGTTGCCGGCCCCGGACAGACCGCAGGCCGTCCTGCTGGAACCAGTCCAGTACCGTCCCTGTCCGACCTGTCACCAGCGCATGAACCGCGTGAACTATGCCAGGCGGTCCGGTGTGGTGCTGGATGTCTGCAAGGCCCACGGCCTATGGTTTGATCGGGACGAGCTGCGGCGCGTGCTGGCTTTTGTCGCAGGCGGTGGTCTCGATCGGGCCCGGGAGCTGGAGATTGAGGAACTGAAAGAAGCCAAACGCACCGCCGCGGTACAGGTTCCCCTGCACCCAGCCTCGTCCTATGAGTTCCGCCAGCAGATGAATGCCCAGGGCCACTGGCTCAGCTCGGTGGGATTGTTGGGACTGGCGATCGATGTGGCGGACGTTTTCCTGAATCGAGACTGATCAGCCCGCCTGCCGCACCAGCTCCGCAAACTTTCTGGGATCCAGACTGGCGCCGCCGACGAGGCCGCCGGCCACTTCGGGGATATCCAACAATTCAGGGAAGCTCTCGGGAGTAACACTGCCGCCGTAGAGGATGGGCACCTGGTAGTCGGTCCCGGCCAGGTGGCGCTGAAGCTCGGCCCGGATGAAGGCGTGGGCCTCCCGCACCTGGGCGGCTTCGGCGCGGCGGCCGGTGCCGATGGCCCAGACGGGCTCGTAGGCCACCCAAAGGGGACCAGGGCCAGTCTCGGCCAGGATGGATAGCTGCTGTCCAAGCACCTCCAGGGTCTGGCCCGCGTCCCGCTGGGCCAGGGATTCGCCGATGCACAGCAGCGGCAGCAGGTCCCACTGCCACGCGGCCTTGACCTTCTTGGCCAGGGCCGCGTCGGTCTCGCCAAAGAACTGCCGACGCTCGCTGTGGCCCAGCAGCACGCCGGAACACCCCGCATCCCGCAGCTGGGGCATGGAAATCTCGCCCGTGAAGGCGCCCTTGGCTTCGGCATGGCCGTTCTGGCCGAAGACCTGGATGCCCTTCGGCCGGACCAGGGCACTTACCAGGTGCAGCAAGGTGTATGGAGGAGCAATCCCAACCTCCGTTCCTCCCTCGGACGTGAAACGCCCTAGCAGATCCTCGCAGAAGGCTCGGGCCTCATCCGAGGCGAGGTGCATCTTCCAGTTGGCGACGACGCAGCGCATGGAGTCTCCTGGAGAACGGCAACATTCAAATCTGACGGATCTTGAGGCTATCAGCCTTTCCCGAGCCGGGCATACCCCGTGGGCGTCCGTCCCAGGAAGGCCTTGAAAACGCGGATGAAGTGGGCCTGGTCGTAGAAGCCCAGGGACAGGGCCAGGGCCGGAAGGTCCGCGGGGTGGTCCCCTTCGAGGCATGCCATAGCATCGTGCAGCCGGTAGCGCTGGATCACCCACTTGGGGCTCACGCCGACGTACTCGCTGAACAACCGCTGCAGGGTACGGAGGCTCAGGTTGGCCTCCTGGGCCACTGCCTCGACCTGGGTCAGGGTCCGGTCCTCGAGAATCCGGGCGACCAGGGCCCGGGCCTGTTGCGCCTTGGCATCCGGCGGAGGGAGCCGGGCCAGGAGAAAGGCCTCCAGGCTCGCCACCGCGGCTGCTGCATCGTCACCCCACCGGAGGACCGCCGCTTCAAGTTCCCTGCCCTCAGGGCCGAAGGCAGTCTCCAATGGCAGCACCTGATCGGTGAGGGTCCGCACCGAGGCCGTCCAGAACGGCCGGAAGCAACCCGGGTGGAACTTGACCCCGTACACCCGCCCCCGCCCTTCCAGGGTGCGGACGAAGCGCTTCGTATTGACGCCCGCCAGGCCCGAGCGACCCGCTTCGACCACCAGGTAGACCGAGGGGTGGGGCAGGGTTTCCCCCGTCTGAGGTGGTTGATCTTTCAAATCCCAGGAGATGGTCCAGAACCGTTCAACCAGATGTTCGAGTGGCGCTTCCGGAAGGAACC
>JANYAZ010000119.1 GCA_025361045.1 Geothrix sp.
CCTGCCCGATCCCGCCTGGCTGCACACCATGGAGGACCACGCCCGCGAGCAGCTGGAGGGTTGGGTCAAGCCCTACGCCGGGGCCTCCGTCATCGTGAAGTGGGGGGGCCCGGCGGAGGAACTGGTCTCCGAGGCCAACCCGGAGACCCTGCTGGTGGTGGCCCAGGTGGGTCACTCCACCCTGGAGCGCCTGCTCTTCGGCAGCACCGCCGCGCGGGTGGTGCGGCTGGCTCCATGTGATGTGCTCGTCGTACGAACCGGGAAGGTAAGGTAGTTCCCCTCGCTCCAAAAAGCGGGCCGTTCGGCCCGCTTTTTGGAGTTAGAACGGACCTTAACGGTATGCAGGAATCCCCGTGACTTCTTGGCCAATGATGAGGGTGTGCATATCGTGCGTACCCTCGTAGGTGTAGACGCTTTCGAGGTTGGCCATGTGGCGCATGATGGGGTACTCGTCGAGGATGCCGTTGGCGCCGAGGATGGTGCGGGCCCTGCGGCAGATCTCGAGGGACACGTTCACGTTGTTCATCTTCGCCATCGAGACCTGGGCGGTGGTGTAGGTCTTGGCGTCCTTGAGGCGGCCGAGTTGGAGGGCCAGCAGCTGTCCCTTGGTGATCTCGGTGACCATCCAGGCCAACTTCTCCTGTTGCAGCTGGTAGCTGGCGATGGGCTTGTCGAACTGGATGCGGGTCTTGGCGTAGTCGAGGGCGCACTGGTAGCAGGCGTCGGCGGCACCCAGGACGCCCCAGGCGATGCCGAAGCGGGCCTGGGTGAGACAGCCGAGCGGCCCTTTCAGGCCCTTCACGTTGGGAAGCAGCGACTTCGCCTCGTCCACGATCACGTCCTCCAGCACCAGCTCGGAGGTGGTGGAGGCCCGTAGGCTCCACTTGCCCTTCATCTCGGGGGCACTGAAGCCGGGCGTGCCCTTCTCCACCAGGAAGCCGCGGATGCCGTCCTCGGTCTGCGCCCACACCACGGCCACATCGGCCACGGTGCCGTTTGTGATCCACATCTTGGTGCCGTTGATGCGCCACTTGCCGCCGGGTTCGCGCACGGCCTTGGTGAGCATGCCACCGGGGTTGGAGCCGAAGTCGGGCTCGGTGAGGCCGAAGCAGCCGACTTTCTCGCCGGTGGCCAGCTTCGGCAGCCAGTATTTCCTCTGTTCCTCGCTGCCGTAGGTGTAGATGGGCCACATGACCAGGCTCCCCTGCACGGAGGCGAAGGAGCGCAGGCCTGAATCACCGCGCTCCAGCTCATACATGAGCAGGCCGTAGGCCACGTTGGAGACGCCCATGCAGCCATATTCCTCGGGCAAGGAAGGGCCGAAGAAGCCCAGTTCGCCCATCATGGGGATAAGGTGCTTGGGGAAGGTCTGAGCCTGGGCATGCTGCTCGATGATGGGCAGCACTTCGGCGTTGACGAACTTGCGGGCCGATTCGCGGATCATCCGCTCTTCATCTGTAAGCAGGCCCTCGAAGCCCATGTAGTCGGTGATATGCGTGAAGGTGGCGTAGGCGCCAGCCATGGGGACCTCCTGATGAGCCCTGAAGCCTCGGGCGGGTTGCATGCTCGGCGCTGCAGCAGCGCGCCGGGGCCAAGTCTACCGCCGCGTCAAAGCGCCGCCAGGGACTCATCCCGGTCCATGCCCTCGATACCTGTCATGGCGGCCATCACCTTGACGAAGTGGAAAATCAGGACCCTTGGGAGAGGTCCTCGAGCAGACGGTCTCCGGTGGCGTGGGGTACCTCGTGGCAGTGGCGGCAGCGGGCCTCGTAGGCCTCCGCCGCACCCACCAGCACCTGGCCACCGGTGTGGACCATGCGCTGGGTGCGCCCCGCCAGGGCGCCACAGACCATGCAGATGGCCTGGAGCTTGGTGACATATTCCGCCTTCGCCAGCAGCAGCGGCATGATGCCGAACGGTTCGCCGTTGGAATCCTGGTCGAGACCCCCGGCAATCACCCGCACGCCCCGGTTGGCGAGGTTCTCGATGATGGGGATCAGGCCCTCGTCCATGAACTGCACTTCGTCCAGGGCCACCACCTGCGCCTCGGGATCGAGAAGGCGGGCCAGTTCCACGGTGTCCTTCACCGGGATGGCCTCGTGCTTGCGCTGGCTGTGGCTGGCAATGGCTGAGACATCGTAGCGATCATCCAGCGCCGGCTTGAACACCTGGACCTTCTGCTTGCCGATGATGGCCCGCTTGATGCGCCGGATGAGTTCCTCGGACTTTCCGGAGAACATGGGACCGCAAATCACCTCCAGGGAACCCTGGCGTTGGTGCACGAACATCGGGAATCCTACTTCTTCTTGGGGGTGGGGGCGGGCTCGGGAGACGGAATGACCGGCTGGGCCATCGGATCTGGGAACTTGGTGAGATCGGCGACGGGGTTCGGCCCATCCAGCGGTCTCCCCAGATCCTTTGCCAGCATGACACCGCCGTCTTTCGGGGAGGTGAGCCGAAGTGCCCAGGCCTGTCGGAGCCGGGTCGGCCCCTCTGGAACCACCCGCACGTCCACAGGCTGGAGGCTGGCCAGCCCCATGTTCATCGAGCCACGGTGACGGGGAACGTAAAGGGCCAGGGGCAACAGGAAACCCAGGGCTACCAGAGGCCACAAGTAGCGGCTGGAGTCCCACTCCTCGGGTGTCCGGTCGGGATTCCCGTCGACCACCCAGGGGCGTACCACTTTCGGGGCATCCCCGGTGATGGGCTCCAGTAATCCGGCCTCGATGAGATCCGCCACGGCCTTGCAGGTATCCAGTTCTTCGTAGCGGCTGACTTGGACGATGTCCCTGATGGCCTGGGCGTGGTCGAAGTAGGAAAGGACCATCTCCTGTTCATGGGTGAGCCCGGAAGTGCCGTGCTGCATGTGCCCCCTGCCGTCCAGCACGGAGGATACGTCCCGATCGATGTCCAGGTGCAGCGCCTGTGCCTGCGGGGATTTGCCGAGCGGTACATCCATTCCGGGCAGGCGTCGCTCTACTTCGGGCCATTCGTCCTGGATGCGGGCCGCCTCCATCAGGACCGTATCCACGGGGATCGGCACGAAGTGGTCGCGATCCAGATCCGGCGGCAGCATGGAGTCGAAGCGGTAGTCACCCTCCACCCAACGGAAGGTGCGGTGAAGGATCGAGGTGGCCTGGTTGAACAGGGCGTCCTGCAGATCGGAAGCAGTGACCTTGCCACTTTCCAGCAACAGGGTGCCCATGCGCTTGAGCGTCTGCCGCTGCACCTGGACCATGCCCAGAAGTTCTTCGCCCGTGAGACGCCCCAGTCGGACGAGCATGGTGCCAAGCCGGTCTTCCATGCGGACCTGGTTGGAGTCACAGCCGACGATCTCACCATTCTCGAAGAAGACCTTGACGAACTCCTGCCCCTGGGAGAGCACCAGGGTGCCGTTCTTCCCCTGGATCTTGATCATGTTGAACAGGGAGAAGAGGTCGAAGTCCCGGAGGGATCCTTCCAATGCCATGTCAGGCCCTCCTCAAGATGAGCTTCAGCCAGGAGCGGAGGTAGAACAGGGTCACCAGCGCGGCACCCACAGCCAGCCAAGTGGAAGTGGGGTCCGCCAGAATCTCGCCCGGGTAGCGTACGGAACGACCTGTGGCGAGGACCATCCCCACGGACAGGCAGAAGGGCAGGAATTCGATCAGGGCAGCCCGGGTCTCGCCGAGGAAGGCGAGGTCACACCCCGGCAACAAGACGATGAGTGTCTTGTGCATCCAGCGCGAAGCCTGCTGATGGTCCGCCACCTCGTCAAGTTTCTTCCGGCGGTTCTCTGCGTGGAGTCCGTCCCGCAGGACAAAGAGGTGGTGGCACTTCTGGCAGACCTCGGTGTCGGGGCTGTCCGTGGTGTGGAAGGGCTCACCGCAGCGGACACACTGGGTCGGATGGGCCATGCGAACGCTGGCCTTGACGCGAGCCAGGAAGGCGATGAGCCCCAGGATCGGAAGCAGCAGGGCGAACAAAAAGGCCCGTTCCGTCAGGTGCTGGGTCTCAGTTCCGCTGCTCCCTCCGGTGGCCTCCATCAGGGCTTGCACCCGGTCCGGCGTGTCCGGCAGGGGGATCGGGTAGGTCCGGACGTCTTTCTGCGCGTCGTTCAGGGCGATCAGCAGTGCATAGGCCTCCGGCGCCGCTGCCTGGGCTTCGTCCCGTTTGGAAGCACCCAGGGCCGTATCGAGCCGATTGAAGGCAAGGATGCTCTGGTTGAGCAGGACTTCCATTTTGGGTCCCGCCAGCAGGGCCATCTCGAAAGCCTTGTCGGCGCCGGTGGCATCGCCCGACTGGCTTTTGGCCACGCCGAGGTTGTTGAGCACGGCAGACTGTTCCGGATGTCTGGCCACGAGCGTCTGGAAGGTGGCTTCAGCGGCCTTCCAATCCTGGTTCTGCAGCTGGCCCCATCCCGCAAGGAAAGCCTGATCCGAGGGGGGAAGGAGCCGGAGGGTTGAAGGGGCGATCGGCTGGACCTGGGGCTGCAGTTGGAGTGTCAGCAGACTGGGCTGCGGCTCTCGGGCAGCCCAAGGTTCCAGGGCCGCCAGAGCGGGATGAATCAGCTGAAGGACCAGGATGAAGGCGGTCACCTTCACTTCACTGGCGAGCAGGAACGGCGCCAGCAGGAACAGCCAGAGCATGGCGGCCACCATCGGGTCCAGCCCGAGAATGACGGGCGCGGTCAGAATCAGGGCGCCGAGGAAGGCCGTCAGAAGCGGGGACACGCCCTTGTGCTTAAAGGGCCCTTCCCACAGGTGCCGAAGGACGTTGCGATACCTGAGCCCCATGGTCAGGGCCCAGCCCCAGAGCAACAGGGTGGCCGCAAGGCGAAGCATGCCGAGGTGCTGGACCAACCAGAGCCAGCGGTGAGCCGGGTGTTCCATGCGTTGGCGGGTGAGTCGCAACAGATCGGGGAAACTCCAGAGCCAGCCCTGGACCCCCTGGCGTCGCATGAGGATGATCCGTGCACCCAACAAGGTCGGATGATCCGGGGCCCAGCGCTCCACCGCCTGGAGTCCCTCCAGTCCCAGAGACACCTTGCCGGCCATGCCTTGCTGGCGAGCCCAAAGAGCCATGGCCTCAATCAGGGGAGCCACATCCAGCGTGGAGTAGGTGCGTCGGAGCGCCTCCACTTCCAACTGGGCCGCCCGGACGGCTTCCGCGTCCCCCTTGGCCAGAGCTGCCATCAAGTGCCGGGCTCGATAGCTGAGGGCAATGGCCGGAAGGGGCTCCGTCGAGGTAGGCGTCGGTGCCGCCGGAGGAGGCGCCGGGGTTGGCGCGGCGATGGCAGCAACAACTGTAAAGGCCACCAGCAAGAGGGTCCGGAAGGCCTGCAAGAATCCCATGCTGATCCTCCTGACGCTCATCACTTTGGGGCCACCGATGGTTCCGGGGCGGGCTTGAGATCCATCACTCGCATGCGCAACTGGTAGAGGATTTCATCGATCTGGGCCGTTTCCCCGTCCGTTCGCGACCCTTCGGTCTTCTCTCGGAGCACCGTGAGAAGATCCACGTAGAACCTTGCCACAGTTGGGTTAGCTGGCGGGACTTCCTTCACCATCGGGTGGGGAACTCCCATCGAAAGCAGCGCCTGCTCAGTCAGGAGGTGCATCAGGGCCGTCAAGGAAGCTTCCGGCACCGCTGGAGTCATGGGCTACCTCAAACACTTTCAGGACTTGTCTGCCGGGAAGCCTACCACAGCCCGAATTTTCCTGCATCTGGCATGCATTCGCGCCACCTCCGGGGGATGCCGAGGCAGGTGAGGGCGATTTTTGACGAAAAGCACTCGGTACCCAGGCATCCCTGTGGAACGATGAATGGGTTTGGAGGAAGACCCATGCGACGCATCATTCTCGCACTTATGATCCCCGCCACCTGTCTGTCGATCCATGCAGAAACCACCGGCCGGATTTCCGGCAAGGTCCTCAACAAAGAGGGCAAACCCATCCCAGGTTCCAAGATCACGCTCAAGCGCACTGACCGTGCCTGGACCAAGGAACTTACCGCTGACAAGAGCGGGAGCTTCCTTCAAGTGGGCCTCGAGCCCAAGGACTACCTCATGACGGTCACGGCCGAAGGCTACGTGCCCTACACGGAGTCGGTGAAGATCCCACTTGGTGATCTCCTCATAAAAAACATCACGTTGCTGACCCCTGCCGAGGCTCGGGCACAGCCTGCTGTGCCTGGTGCTGCCCAGCCAGTTCCGGAAGACCCGGGTGCAGCCTTGGACGCCGAGGGCCGGGATGCCTTCAACTTGGCCATTCCCCTGTACAACGAAGGTAAGTACGGGGAGGCGCTCCCCCATGTCGAGAAGGCCTACAAGATACTCACCGAGGCCAAGGACAAGTTGAAGGATGAGCAAGCCAAGGAAGATCTGCTTCCTGAACTGTTGAAGATCGAACGGGTGCTCGGCCTTTGCATCGCCCAGGCCGGTATCAAGAAGGAGGAAGCTGAGCCCTACCTTCTGAAGGCACTGGAACGGAACCCCAAGGATGAGCGGGTGGTCATCGGCCTCATCGAAACCAGCAAGGCCAAAGGGGACAAGGCCGCTGAGCAGAAGTACAACACTCAGCTAGAGACCCTCCAGGGACCGAACCCAGACGTGATCTACAACAGGGGCGTGGAAGCCTTCAACGCCGGCAAATCGAAGGAGGCCAAGGCCCACTGGCTCAAGGCCCTGGAAGTCGCACCCACTTATGGCGAAGCCCACTTCATGCTGGCCATGGTCGAATTCGGCGATAACAACCTCAAGGGTACCAAGCACCACCTCCTCAAATACTTGGAGGTCGCCCCAACCGGCAAGAACGCCGCGACAGCGAAGGAGATGCTGAAGGACCCCTCCCTGAAAAACGTCAAGTAGGCAGCCTGCCCGACCTTAGGCCAGTTCGAGACTGATGGGACAGTGGTCCGATCCCAGGACATCGGCGTGGATGCGGGTGTCCTTCACTCGGTCGAGGAGGGGCCGACTGGCCAGGAAGAGGTCGATCCTCCAGCCCACATTCCGCTCCCGGGCCCCGCCACGGGCTGTCCACCAGGTGTAGAGGCCGGGTGCCATCGGATTCCGTTCCCGCAGCACGTCGGCCAAGCCGGCGCCCAGGTAGAGCTTGAAGTCCTCACGCTCCTCGGGCGTGAAACCGGGGTTCTTGGTGTTGTCCTTGGGCCGCGCCAGGTCGATCTCCTCGGGCGCCACGTTCATGTCGCCCGTCAGGATCACCTGATCGCCCGCCTTGTGGTGCTTCGTCACGATGGCGGCCAGGTCCCTGGCGAACTGGCGTTTGAAGGGCAGTCGCACCAGGCCCTGGGAGGCATTAGGGAAGTAGCCCGCGATGAAGACGAGCTTGTCTTTACGCGACACGATCATGCGCCCTTCGGCGTCGTAGCCTTCGATGCCCAAGCCCTTGGTATGACTGAACCCCAGGTCCTTCTTGGTCAGCGTGGCCGAGCCGGCATAGCCCTTTTTGCTGGTGGAGGGGAACCAGCAGACGTCGTAAGCGCTTTCGAGCTGGCGGCGGACGCCGAGATCTACCTCCTCCCATTCACTGCGGATTTCCTGGAGGGAGAGCGCGTCGGGCTCCGTCTCCTCCAGCCAGTCCATGAAGCCCTTCTTCAGGACCGAGCGGAAGCCGTTCACATTCCAGCTGTAGAAGCGCATGGACCCTCCTCAGGACACCAGGGTGGCATAGGCACCGGCATCGAATCCAATGATCACGCCCTTGGGGTGCACCAGGATGGGCCGTTTGAGCAGGTTGTTATCCAACACCATCAACACGATGGCCTCGGCCTTGGTCAGTTTTTGATCCTTCAGGCCGAGTTCCTTGTATTTGGGGCTCTTGGTGCCCAGCATCGAACTCGGGTCCTTCGGCAGCAGCCGCTCGAGTTCCAACGCCTCCAGCGGCTTCTTGGAGTAATCGCGAACTTCGACCTCGATGCCAAGCTCTGCCAGCTTGGCCTTGGCGTTGCGGCAGGTGGTGCAACTCGATTTCATCCAGAGCACGGAATTCACAGTTCCTCCACGAAGCGATCGAGCAGACGATCCGTACGCCAACGGAGCAGGCCGAACACCAAGAAGGCGGCCCAGCCTTTCATGCGTCCTTCGACTCGGAGGTGGGCACCCCTGGGATCCGCCGAAAGAGTGAGTTCTCCCGATTCTCTGGCACCCATCACCAGCCGGGCCCAACACAACACCAGGCGGTCAGGAGCCGCTTCCGGCGCGGCCCAGACGCTCAAGGAACGCAGGCTCTTGAAGGCAGATGGCCCGTCGCTCCGGAGGCGCCCCACGATGTCCTCGTAGGGTGCATCTGTGAGGAGCTCGGATTCGAAACTGAAGACGGGGCGTTTCACTTCACCAGGAATCCAGGTTGGGCGTCGTTAGGCGGTGCCACCAGGTAGGGCTTGCTGGCGTTGTCGCTGGCCGCCAACAGCATGCCGTGGCTTTCGATACCCATGAGCTTGCGGGGGGCCAGGTTTGCCACCACCACCACCAGGCGGTTCAGCAGATCGGCGGGCTCGTAGGCCTTGCCGATGCCGCCGACGATGGTGCGGTGTTCCAGGCCGATGTCGACCTTCATCTTGATGAGCTTGTCGCTCTTGGGGACGCGTTCGGCTTCGAGAACCTTTCCGACGCGCAGGTCCACCTTGAAGAAGGTGTCGGCATCCACGGTTTCTCGGATCGCGGGAACATCCAGGGTGGGCTGGCTCTCGACCGGTGCCTCTGGAGGTAACAATTCGCTCAATTCCTTCTCCTTGTCGATGCGTTGGAACAGGGGCTTGGAGTCTCCGATGGGACCGATGGCGGGGCCGTCCAGGGCAAAGCCATGGAAGGTGGTCTCGGCCACTTTGGTGCTGTGGCCGAGGCATTCCCAGAGGGTCTGGGCCAGCTCGGGCATAACCGGCGCCACCAGCAGCGCCGTCGCACGCAACGCCCGGTAGAGGTTGGCCAGCACGGCATCCAGCTTGGGATCGTTGGCGGAATCCTTGGCCAGCTTCCAGGGCTCGGCTTTCACAATGTAGCCGTCGAGGGTGCGCAGGTAGGTCCAGAGCGCATCCAGGGCCGCATGGAAATCACTGGAACGGGCCTTCTCCAGGTAGTCGGGGAAGACCGCCAGCAGCTGGTCAGCCATCTCCTGGTCCATCGCGTCGAAGTCGGAAGGAACGGGAACCACCCCCCCCCGATAACGCTGGATCATGCTGAGGGTGCGGGAGGCCAGGTTGCCCAGCCCATTGGCCAGGTCGGCGTTGAGACGGTCCATGAAACCCTCGAAGCTGAAGCTGCGGTCGTGTCCAACCTGCATGTCGCGCATGAAGTAGAAGCGCAGGGCATCGTTGCCAAAGCGCAGCAGGGTGTCGGGACGGACCACGTTGCCCTTGCTCTTGGACATCTTGTCATCGCCCATGAGCCACCAGCCATGGGCCAGGATGGTGGTGGGCTGGAACATTCCGGCGGCCATCAGAAACGCGGGCCAGTAGACGGCATGGAAGCGCAGGATGTCCTTGCCAACGATCTGAAGGTCCGGGGGCCAGGTGTTGGCGGGGCAGCCCGTCAGGTAATTCAGCAACGCATCGAACCAGACGTAGATGACGTGCTTCTCATCGCCCGGCACGGGTATGCCCCAGCTGATGCTGGTGCGGCTGATGGAAAGATCCTGCAGGCCGCCCTCCACGAAGCGCTTCACCTCGTTGAAGCGGAACTCCGGCTGCACGAACTCGGGGTGCTCCTCGAAGTGCTTCAGCAGGCGGTCCTGGTAGGCGCTGAGGCGGAAGAAGTAGGTCTCCTCTTCCAGTTCCACCAGCTGGTGGGCCAGCCCCTGGGCCTGGAGTTCCTTGGCCTGCATCTCTGTGACGTACGCCTCGTCACTTACAGAGTACAGCCCTTTGTAGGTGGCCTTGTAGATGTCGCCCTTGTCGAGCAGTCGCTTGAAGAGGCGCTGCACCTGGGCCTTGTGGTCCTCGTCAGTGGTGCGGATGAAGCGGAAGTGGGTCATGCCCATGGTCTTCCAAAGTTCGGTGTAGTTGGCCACGACTTCGTCTGCCAATTGCTTCGGCGAAATTCCCCGGGCCGCCGCGGCCTTCTCCACCTTCTGCCCATGCTCGTCAGTGCCAGTGAGGAAGAACACCTGCTCACCACGCATGCGGTGGAACCGGGCGATGACATCCGCCAGCACCGTGGTGTAGGTGTGGCCGATGTGGGGCCGGTCGTTGACGTAGTAGATGGGCGTGGTGACGTAGAAGGGCTTGGACACAATGACTCCGGATCTTGCAGTCTATCGTTCCCTGGCTCTTTTCGCGTTCGCGAAAAGAGTCAACCGTGCTTCCGCCAGCAATCTACCAAATGGTCATCCACCAGGCCCATGGACTGCATGTAGGCATACATGATCGTGGGCCCCACGAAGGTGAAGCCGCGCTTCTTGAGGGCCTTGCTCAAGGCTTCAGCTTCGGCCGTCACGGCGGGCACTTCCGCCAGGGATTTCGGATGGTTCACCTTCGTCTGGCCTCCCACCAAGGCCCAGAGGAAGGCGTCGAAGCTGCCGAACTCGCGCTGCACCGCCAGGAAGGCCAGGGCATTCTTCCGGGCCGAGAAAACCTTCAGGCGGTTCCGCACGATGCCTGGATCCTGGAGGACAGCCTCCAACTCGGCGTCCGTCATTGCTGCGACTTTGGCCGGATCGAAGCCGAGGAAAGCCTTCCGGTAGGCCTCGCGCTTGCGCAGAACGGTGATCCAGCTCAGCCCCGCCTGGGCTCCCTCCAGAATCAACTTCTCGAAGAGCCGACGGTCATCGTGCTGGGGAACGCCCCACTCCTCATCGTGGTAGGCGATGTAGAGCGGGTCCGTGCCGCACCAGCCACACCGTTGAATCCCTTCGCCCATGTCCGCCTCCCTGCCCTTCATAACGCGGAATCGGGCGGCAAAGCCGCCCGATTC
>JANYAZ010000131.1 GCA_025361045.1 Geothrix sp.
ACCTCATGGCCCTCGCCTTCTTCATCGGCTTCGCCATCAAGGTGCCCATGTTCCCCTTCCATACCTGGCTGCCGGACGCGCACGTGCAGGCGCCCACGGCCGGTTCTGTGATCCTGGCCGCCATCCTCCTGAAGATGGGCACCTACGGCTTCGTCCGCTTCCTGCTGCCCATCATGCCTGGCGCCACCAACGACCTCATGCCCTGGTTCATCGGGTTGTCCCTGATCGGCATCATCTACGGCGCCCTGGTGGCCATGATCCAGAAGGACATGAAGAAGCTGGTGGCCTACTCCTCCGTGAGCCACCTGGGCCTCTGCATGCTGGGCCTCTTTGCCATGAACCCCTACGGCATCAAGGGTGGCCTCTTCCAGATGCTCAACCACGGCATCAGCACCAGCGGGCTCTTCCTCGCGGTGGGCATTGTCTACGAGCGCCGGCACACGCGCATGATCGCGGACTTCGGTGGCCTTTCGAAGACCATGCCGGTCTACGCCACGATCTTCATGCTCATGACCATGAGCAGCATCGGCCTGCCCCTGCTCAACGGCTTCATCGGTGAAGGCATGATCCTCATGGGCGCCTTCCAGGCCTTCCCCTGGGCTGCCGTCGTGGCCACCCTCGGCATCATCCTGGGTGCGGCCTACATGCTCTGGATGTTCCAGCGCGTCATGTTTGGACCCATCTCGGCTGCGAACGAGAAGATGGACGACCTGAACCTGCGCGAGATCCTCTACTTCGCGCCGCTGGTGGCCGCCGCCTTCTGGATCGGCCTCTACCCCAAGCCGATCATGGACGTGATGGATGCGCCGGTCCGCAAACTGGTCGAGCAGATCAACCCTGGCTTCCATGCTGCCGAGGCCCTCGCCGCCAAGCAGGCTGCCGCCGCCAAGCTGGGCATGCAGGGGATGACCGCGCCGGCCGGCCATGGCGCCGCTCCTGCTGGGCATGAGGCGCCTGCCTCCCATGGTGAACCCGCCCACGACGTTCCTGCCCACGGCGGAGGCCACTGATGACCGGCTTCGCTCAGGGGCTATTGGCGGCGCTTCTCCGGGACACGCCCCTCATCACGCCCCAACTCTTCCTGATGACCGTGGCCACGCTCATGCTCTGGCCCGGTGATCTGTTCTTCAACCGGAATGAAAAGCACAAGTGGGCGCCCATCACCCTGGTGATCCTGGCAGTCGCAGCCCTCCTGGTGACCCGGGTTCCCGATGGCGAGGGTTTCTCCCGCATGTTCCGCATGGATGGCCTCACCCGGGGCTTCCAGCTGCTCTGCGTTGTGGCTTCGGCTGGCACTGTGGCCCTCAGCGTCAAGCTCCTGGACAGCCTCAAGCAGCAGACGGTGGAGTACTACGCCCTGATCCTGTTTTCCCTGGCGGGCATGCTGTTCCTGTGCGGCGCCACGGATCTGATCTCGGTCTACTTCAGCATCGAGCTCATGGCCATCTGCATCTACATCCTGGTGGCCTACCTGCGGGATCGTGCCACCAGCGTGGAAGCGGGCATGAAGTACTTCCTGCTGGGGGCTTTCTCCAGCGCCATCCTCGTCTATGGCATCAGCCTTCTGTACGGTGCCGCGGGCGGGGTCTCCACCAACCTCATGGACATCAACCAGGCCCTGTCCCTTTCGCCAGCCACCAGCAACCTCCTGGTTTACTCCGGGGTCCTGATGGTGCTGGTGGGCATGGCTTTCAAGGTGGCTGCGGTGCCCTTCCACATGTGGGCCCCGGACGCCTATGAGGGTGCTCCCACGCCCATCACCGCCTTCATGGCCACGGCCCCCAAGGCCGCGGCCCTGGCGGCCTTCCTGCGCGTGTTCGGCACGGGCCTCCACGGCGTGTCCAGCGACTGGGTGCTGCCGCTCTGCTACATCGCCGGAGCCAGCATGATCCTGGGCAATGTGGCGGCCGTGAGGCAGGAAAGCATGAAGCGCCTGCTGGCCTACTCCAGCATCGCCCATGTGGGCTACATGCTGCTGGGCGTGCTCTCGGGTGATCCCCGGGCCGGTGCCCAGGCCGTCTGGCTCTACATGCTCATCTACATCGTGATGAACACAGGCGCCTTCGCCGTGGTGATCTACCTCCAGGGCAAAGGGGAGGGCGAGCGCATCGAAGACTTCAAGGGCCTCGGGAAGAAACATCCCGTCCTGGCCTTCGCCATGATGGTCTTCCTGCTCAGCCTGGCCGGCATCCCGCCTCTGGTGGGTTTCTTCGGGAAGTTCTACCTCTTCAAGCTGGCCATCGAGCAGGGCTTCGTCACCCTCACCGTTCTCGCGCTGCTCACCAGCGCCGTCAGCGCATACTACTACCTGGGCGTGGTGAAGGAGATGTACTTCAAGGAACCCGAGGGCGAAGCCGTCCCCATGGGCGCCGCCCAGGTCTTCATCGTGACCGTGGCCTGCATTCTGGTGCTGGTCGGCACCGCCTTTGGGCCCTGGCTCTTGGATTGGGCGGGCAGAATCTTCTGGGTTTAATCCTCTCCGGGGGTTCCGCGCTGCGCGCACACCCCCGGGGCCCCCGCGAACAAGCCCGCCGGAGCCGGGCTTGTTCTTTTTCCTCCAGAGGAGCACTCGGCACATCCCAGGCGTGCCTGCGCCTTGATTTTGCCTTTGCAATACACTGAACGACGCGGGGTGGCCCGCGATTTTGAAGTGAGGCAGAGTGATCTTCAAGCGGAATGAAGGGGCGGACCCAGGGGAGCGGGCCCTCTGGGGCGACCTCATGTCCCTGGGCTTCGTGTTCCCCATCGCCATCACCCTGGGCTTCTTCCTGGGACGCTGGATCGGTGGCTGGTTCGGGCGGCCCGTGCCGGGACAGTGGGTGGGCCTGATCTGGGGCATCGCCACAGCCTTCTATGAGCTCTACAAGGTCAGCCAGCGCATGTCCCGGCGGGATGAAGCCGAACTGAAGCGCCTCCAGGATGAGAAGGGCCCCCATGCCTGAGGTCGGGGACGATGGCGAAGACCACCTGCGCCGGGTGACCGGCGCCATGGTCGTGCTGGCCATTCTGGGCATCCCCATCTGGGGTCTTCTGCGTTCCTGGGCGGCGGCGTTCGTCTTCGCCGTGGGCGCCCTGGCCAGCCTGGCCTTCTGGGCCCTCCACCGGGTCCTGACGGCCCGGATGCTGACCCCATCGGTACGCCGGCGGTGGCTCTACGGCTTCTTGTCCCTGGGCAAATTGGCGTTGATCGCCCTGGTGCTGCGTGGGATGATGGGGTGGTACCCGGCGGAGGCCCTGCCGCTGTCTGTTGGCATACTGCTCTTTGTGGCCGGTATCCTACTGGAAGCCCTGCGCTTGATGTTCCAGAAGTCCGAAGCCATACCGCCTGATTGAGGTTCGCCCGAGATGGAACATCACGCATCGTTGCTCGCCCAATGGCTCACCCAGATTTTGGGCCTCGCCCAGCATCCCTGGCCCGGGTTCGCCCACGGGGCAGCCCTGTCTGTGCTGGAGCGCTATGACCACCTGCTGAATGCCGCCCTGGCGGCCCTGGTGGCCATGCTCATCACCGGGCTGGTGCGGAAGAACCTGGCCCGCATTCCCGGCCCCCTGCAGCAGACCTTCGAAGGCGTCGTCGGCGGCCTGCAGGAGATGCTCCACGACAACATCGGCCACCACAGCGAGAAGTACCTGCCCTTCATCGGGACCATGGCCCTGTTCGTCTTCTTCAACAACCTCTTCGGCCTGCTCCCTGGCCTGAGTCCTGGTACCAGCAACTGGAACGTCACGCTGGGCGCCGCCCTGGTGGTCTTCGGCTATTACAACTTCCACGGGATGAAGGAGCAGGGCTTCGTGAAGTACTGGGCCCACTTCGCCGGCCCCATCTGGTGGCTGGCCCCCCTCATGTTCCCCCTGGAGATCCTGGGCCTCCTCAGCCGCATTCTCAGCCACTCCCTGCGTCTCTTCGGCAACATCGCCGGTGAGCACGTGGTGGCGGGCATCTTCTTCGGCCTCATGCCCATCCTGCTGCCGGTGCCCATGATGTTCCTGGGC
>JANYAZ010000152.1 GCA_025361045.1 Geothrix sp.
CAATCGCTCGATGCTGTGGGGGGCAGCCGGGTCGGCGCTGAACAGGGTCATTGGGTCCCCTGGGGCCACGGGGGTGTCAAGCGGCAGGGCCACCGTCAGATAATCCATGGATACCCGACCCACCACGGGGAATGTGTGTCCGGCAAAACCCACGACCCCCCGATTCCCAAGGTCCCGTCGGTAGCCATCGGCGTACCCGCAGGCCAGGGTGGCAATCTGCATGGGTTGCGGCGCCACGAAGGTACGGCCGTAGCCCACCGTGGTGCCGGCCGGGACCGTTTTCACTCGGGCAACTTCCGCCACCAGGGTCAGGGCTGGTTCGAGGCCCAGGGCGCGCCCTTCGGGAACGGTCGTGAGGCCGAAAAGGGCCAAGCCTGGTCGGATGTGGGTGTCCTGGTCCAGCAATCCCCGAAGGCAGGCGTCACTGTTGCCGTGGTGACGCTGCATGGGGTGGATGCCGGCATCCGCCAACTGAGCCATGCAGGCGTCGAATACCCGCCGTTGTCGAAGGGCGAAGCCCTGGTCCGGGTCATCGGCTGTGGCGAAATGGCCCATGGCCGCTTCGACCCAAGGGGCCAGTTGTCGCAACCCACCCAGACAATCCCCCAGTTCGGAAGGCAGCAAACCAAAACGGCCCATGCCCGTGTCGAGCTTCAGGTGCAGCCGCACTGGATGTGTGGGAAGGATCCGTGCGTAATCGGCCAGATGCTCGGGACCGACCACAGCGATGGCCAGGCCCTCTGCGCTGGCCGTGGGCAGAGCCTCGGGTCGCAGCCCGCCCAGCACGAGGATGGGGCATTCAATGCCCCCCTGCCGCAACTCCAGGCCTTCCTCCAGGCTGGAAACGGCCAGTCCATGGGCACCA
Source organism: Geothrix sp. (assembly GCA_025361045.1). GTDB lineage: Bacteria > Acidobacteriota > Holophagae > Holophagales > Holophagaceae > Geothrix. The sequence goes on from JANYAZ010000152.1 coordinate 866, forward strand.
GCCGTGGCCAGGGCCCTGCCAATCGGAACGGCCCCATGGCCATAGGCGTTGGCTTTGATCACGGCCCAGACGTCTCGTCCCCCTGAGGCGGTCCGGATGCGTTCCAGGTTCCGTCCGACGCATCCCAGATCCACTTCAGCCCGAAGGGCTCGGCCCTCGGGATGCCTGATCAGGGGTTCAAGATGCTGTTCATTCACGCCAGACAGCCTTCATTCAGCCAGACCCTGTTCGGCGAGCCAACGTTCGGCGTCGATGGCGGCCATGCAGCCACTTCCGGCGGCGGTGATGGCCTGACGGTAGACGTGATCCTGGACATCGCCACAGGCAAAGACGCCGGGAATGGGGGTACGGCTGGAGGCCTTTTCCACCTGAAGGTAACCGGTCTCGTCCATGGTCAGCTGGCCCTTGAAAAGGCTGGTGTTGGGCTGGTGGCCGATGGCCACGAACAGCCCTTCCACGGGCAATTCCGATTCGCTGCCATCCACCGTGTCCTTGAGTTTCAGGGCGCGGATCTTCTCCACCTTTTCGCCCATGGGGGTCTCATGGGTGGCGGTGACCACGTCCAGGACGACTTTGTTCCAGAGCGGCTGGATCTTCTCGTTCTTGAAGGCGCGTTCCTGCATCGTCTTGGAGGCCCGGAGCTTGTCCCGGCGGTGGATGAGGTGGACCTTGGTGGCGAACTTCGTAAGGAAAGTGGCTTCTTCCAATGCGGTGTCTCCGCCTCCCACCACGGCGATCTCCTTGCCGCGAAAAAAGAAGCCGTCGCAGGTGGCGCAGGCACTGACGCCACCGCCGGAGCGGGAGAGCTGCTCGTCCTTGCCGATGCCCAACCACATGGCCGAGGCGCCGGTGGCGATGATCACAGCGTCGGCGGTGTAGTCCCCCTTGTCTGTGGCGAGCTTGAAGGGACGGGTCTGCAGGTCCGCCTTGAGGACCGTCTCGGACTTGATGGTGGTGCCGAAGCGGAGGACCTGTTCGCGCATCTCGTCCATCAGGGCCGGCCCGGCAATGCCCTGGCGGAAGCCGGGGAAATTCTCGACCTCGGTCGTGATGGTCAGCTGACCGCCTGGTTGTACACCTTCGAAGACCAGCGGCGCCAGGTTGGCCCGGGAGGCATACAGGGCGGCGGTGTACCCGGCCGGACCAGTACCGATAATGATGACTTTATGGTGAGAAGTGCTCATCGGAGCCTCGGTTAATGGGTGTGGTGCTCGAAGGTAAGGGGCACAAAGCCAGGCCCACGAGTCTACCGCGTCTCCGGGGCCAATCCGCGTTCTCGAAGCAGGGCTTCCACTGCCGGCACGTCCCCAGGCACATCCACTCCCAGGCTGAGGAAAGGCGTATCTGCGACGCCGATGGGCATGCCGGCCGCCAGCGCTCGCAGCTGCTCCAGCATCTCCAGCTGCTCGAGAGGGTGGGGTGGCAGCTTGGTGAAGGCGCGGAGCGCATCCGGTCGATACGCATAAATCCCCAGGTGGCGCTTGAAGGATGCCAATTGGTCCGGTCTCATCCAGGGTCGGAAGTCCGCCTGGAAAATGGATGGGTGGCGAAGGTAGGGTATGGGGCTGCGACTGAAGTAGAGCGCTCGTTGCTGGTCACTCACCACCACCTTGACGGCGTTCGGATTGAAGAGGTCATCGGGGTGCAGGAAAGGGCAGGCCGCCGTCCCCATGGGGAGATCTGGCTGGTCCCGCATGAGGGCCACCACCGCGGCCACGGTATCGGGATGCATGGCCGGCTCGTCCCCCTGGATGTTGAGGATGCAATCAAAAGCCTCACCAAGGGTCGCCAAGGCTGCGGCCGTTCGATCGGTTCCGGAGGGCAGGGCCGGATCGGTCATGATGGCCTCGCCTCCGAATCCGGTTACGACCGAGGCGATGCGATCGTCATCCGTGGCGACCACCACTCGGTCCACTCCCTCGGCCCGGAGGGCCGCTTCGAAAACCCACTGGATCATTGGCTTCCCTGCAATGGCGGCCAGGGGTTTACCGGGGAACCGGGTGGCCGAGAACCGGGATGGGAGTACGGCGAGGGTGCGCATGGGCCAAGTGTAGTGCAGGGAGATCCACCCGGATTCCAGACTCTCCTGCCGGGTGCCGATGTCCCAGGAACCGGGAGTGCTCGCTTGGATCAATCCTTAGACGATGTATGGGCGGAATTTGAGGACCTGTTCGGACAGGCCCGGCAGACGCTTGCCACATTGAAGGAGCCCCAACCGGCCCATGTGGTCCAGGCGTCGGTCAACTCGCTTTTCAGGACGACGCACACCCTCAAGGGCATGGCCGGGATGCTCGGCTTCCCGAGCTTCAGCAAGGCCGCTCATCGCATGGAGGACATTTTCGACCTCATGCGGAAAGGCCGGCTGAGATCCACGGATTCCCTGGTCGAAACTCTGGAGGCTGGCATCCTCGCGCTGGAATCCGGTGTGGCCGGCTTGCGCCGGGGCAGATCCGAACCCGAGGACTACCTCCAGTCCCTCCGTCGGCAACTGGGAGAGTTGGAGGCTCTGGCGCGGCCTGCCGAGGGTGCCAGCCAGGACCTGACGTCCCTTATCGATCTGCCTCCAGAGGTCCTGAAGGCCCTGTCTGAATATGAGCACACCCGGGTGACGGCCCTGTTGATGAGCGGCATGCCGATTCACGGGGTCAAGGTCTGCCTCGACTTTGCCACTTTCGACGAGCGCCTCCGGGTCTTCAGTGAGGCGCTGGGCAGCTTTGGGGAGCTGATTTCCACCTTGCCCTGGGATGTTCCCGGAGACCGGGAGGGGCTCGCCTTCCTTCTCATGACGGCCTGCCCCGTTCTGGATCCGGCCCAGCTGCCGGCTCTGGAAGGTGAGCTGCTGGGAACCGACCTCCTGGCGGACCCTGCGAGGGTTCCGACCAGCCTCCGGGATGAGGGACAGGCGCAGCCGGTCGAGGTGCCGACCCCGGAGCCGCAGGCAGTGGTGGCCCCCGTGGCCTCGTCGCAGGCCCAGGAGGTTGAGATTCTGCGCCTTCCAGCCCATCGGGTGGAAGCCCTGGAGGCACGCCTCATGGCCGTTGGCCAGTTGCGGGACGAAGCGAGCCTGCTCCTGCGCCGGACCCATCAGGCCCATGATGATCGCCCGATGGCGTTGATGGGACACATCGAGGATGGCCTCCTCGATGTCCAGAAGTCGCTGCTCCAGATGCGCATGGTCAAGGTCGAGAGCCTGTTCTCCCGCATCGAGCCGATGGTGAAAAGCCTCAGCCGGGACACCGGAAAGCCCGTCAAGCTGACCTTCCAGGGCGGTGACCTGGAACTGGAACGCAGCATTCTCGGGAAGCTCACCGAGCCTTTCCTCCACATGGTGAGGAACGCCGTGGATCACGGCCTCGAGACCCCTTCGGAGCGGGCGGCCCTGGGCAAAAGCGAGACTGGATCCTTGCGGATCTCAGCGGCTCAGCGGGGGCGTAACCTGCGCTTCGACATCCGGGACGATGGGCGCGGGTTCAACCTGGAGCGCATCGAAATCCGTGGCTTGGAGTTGGGGCTCCTGAAGGCCGGGGAGGTCCACACCCCGGAACGCCTGCACCGCCTGACCCTCGAACCCGGGTTTTCGACCCAGGACACGGCCTCACAGCTTTCCGGGCGCGGTGTCGGCATGGACGTGGTGCGGGCTGAAATCGAGGCCCTGGGCGGCGAAGTCCACTTGTCCAGTGAGGCGAGGCGGGGAAGCCTCATCCGTTTGAGCCTTCCCCTCAGCCGCGCGGTCGTCAGTTGCCTGAAGGTGCGCAGCGCTGGTCAGGGGTTTGGCATTCCCCTTGGCAGCGTGGTCCGAGTCCAAGCCGGGAGGGCGGTCTGCCGTGGGGGTGACCAGGTGCTGGTCCTCGGCAGGTCCCTCCCCCTGGAGTCCCTCCAGGCCTGCCTGGGGTTGCCCGAACCGGACGGCCAACGCGCCTTCGTGGTCCTGAGCCAGCAGGGCGCCGCCGCCAGGAGCGTCGAGGTGGCGCTTGGCGTGGATGAAATCGTTGGGCGGGGTGAAGTGCTGTTGAGAAGCCTGCCGGAACTCGCCCACGCCGCCGGCATCATGGGGGGCAGTCTTCAGGAAGAGGGCATCCTGTGGGTCCTGGATCCAGATGCCATCCTGGGTCTGGCCATGGATTCTCTGATGAGGAGGGTGGCCCGTGTCTGAAGGGGGGTCCTGGCTCCATGTGCGGGCGGCGGGGATGGATCTGGTGCTGTCTACGCTGGACCTCCGTGAAGTGGTGGCCATGGTGCCCATCTCACCCCTCCCGGGTCGTCCGCCCGGTATCCAGGGCGTGGTGGTTTACCAAGGCGAATTCCTGCCCGTGCTGGCTTGGGAGGACCTTCCGGGATGTCCCCTTTCGAAGGTGCCTCCCATGGCGATGGCCGTGCTGCGGCCCAGGCTGGCCATCCCCCTCGAACGGATGATCGGGATGATCGATCTGTCCACGGGAGCCCACCAGGAGGCCGATGAAAATGACCTCACGGTCACCTGGACCGGGGGTCGGGTGCGAATGGGAGCATTGGATCTCCGCGTGCTGGATCCGGATCGTCTCATCGCCTTGCTGCGTCGGTTCAGGGGGGAGCGCTGACGGCGCGATTCGCTTCATGCGATGATGACGCTTTGGTACCGGAGGCCCTTTGAACCGTCGTCTTCTTGCCCCCGTTGGCATTACTGGTACCGGTGAGTGTTTCCCCCCCCGGGTGGTCACCAACGATGATCTGTCCAAGATCATGGAGACCAACGACGAGTGGATCCGCAGCCGTACCGGCATTCGCGAGCGTCGGTGGGTCGAGCCCGGCGTTGGAGCCTCCCAGCTGGGTGCCCCGGCTCTGCAGATGGCCCTGGACAACCGGGGCATGAAGGCCAGTGATCTGGACCTGATTCTGGTCACCACGGTGACTCCCGATACCCTGTTCCCCGCCACTGCCTGCCGGATCCAGGAGATGGTCGGTGCCTCCAACGCCTTCGGCTTCGATCTGAATGCCGCCTGTTCGGGTTTTCTCTATGCCCTCACCACCGCAGCCAGCATGGTGGCGGCTGGAGGTGTAAAGCGCGTAGGCGTGGTCGGTGTGGACATCATGTCGACCATCATCAACCTGGAAGATCGGGCCACTTCCGTTCTTTTTGGCGACGGTGCGGGCGCCGTCATCGTGGAGCAGGTAGAGGATGGCTTGGGCATCCTTGATTTCGAGCACAAGGTGGATGGCTCCGGCGGCTGTTTCCTCTATATGCCAGCCGGCGGTTCCCTGAAGCCAGCCACTGCCGAGACGGTGGCGGCCAAGGAACATTACATCCACCAGGCCGGGAGCGAGGTCTTCAAGAACGCCGTGCGAGAAATGGCCGACAACAGCAAGCTGCTGATGGACCGGAACGGCTTTACCGGAGACCAACTCAAGCTCTTTGTCCCCCATCAGGCGAACATCAGGATCATGGACGCCGCGGCCAGGCGATTGGAGCTGGATCCGGCTCGGATGATGGTCAACATCGACCGGTATGCCAACACCACCACGGCGACCATCCCCACGGCCCTTCATCAGGCCGTCGGGGGAAAGCGCGTGGCCAAGGGCGATCTGGTGGCCCTGGCCGCCTTCGGGGCCGGTTTCACCTGGGGGGCCACGCTCATCCGCTGGGCCTACTGATTCGGCATGCGCGTGGTCGCGGGAACCCTGAGGGGGCGCCGCCTTTCGGCGCCCCCATCCGGCGACCTTCGGGTCCGTCCCACCTCGGACCGAGCCCGGGAAGCCTTGTTTTCCATCCTTCAGCGCTGGGATCAGGGGCCTTTTCTGGATTTATGTGCTGGGACGGGAGCCGTGGGCTTGGAGGCTCACTCCAGGGGCTATGGCCCGGTCGTGTGTGTGGAGGCGGGCGAACCGGCTTGGACCTGCCTGCAGAAGAACCTCGCTGGATCGCCGGTGCAGGCGGTTCGTGCGGACCTGCGTCGGCTGGCTCCCGCAGCCTTCCCCGGTCAGGCCGTCATTTTCCTGGATCCGCCTTACGAATGGGCCGCGGCCCTCTGGGCCAGTCAAGCCTCCCAATTAAGGTCCTGGATCTCACCCAGCGGGGTGCTGGTCTTTGAATCTGACCGGAATACCACGCTGGAATTACAGCCCGGATGGAACCTGGCCGAAACACGCGAGTATGGTGCAGCCCGATTCCATTTCTGGACCCCTGCCTGAATTCAGGGTGCAGGGCCCCGTGCGTCTCAGCGGGGCGGAAGGGACTTTGATTCTCAGCCGCCTCCGATGGGGGGCGGGGATGATCTGGTTGGCGGGCTTCATCGTCTCGGCCATCCTCTTTCTGCTGGCGGCTCCGCCAGGTTTTCATGTCAGTGCCAAGGGTTTGGGTACGACGATCCTCCTCCTGGCGTTGGTGTCGGGTGGTTCCCTGCTCCATGTTCACCAGCTTGGACGGACCATCCTGGAACAGCCATTGGGACCCGAACTCTACCGTCCCTTGACGCGCTTCCCACAGTCCTCATCCTTGCTGCTGTTCCTTCTGGCCCTTGGCGTGAGTGCTGCGACCTACCTCTGGGTCAAGCTCTACCTGGGGCAAAGCCTCTGGGTTAGCTTCATCACCATGGCCATGTTCATGGTGGTCGCCTGCCTGGCCAGCGTCTGCCAGTACTTCCTGGCCAAACGAAACCTGATGAAGGTCTACAAGGTCCTGGCCGGACAACCTGGGTTCTCGGAGTCCCTGGCGCGCTTTACCACGAGCTTGCGAGCCAAGTTCGGCTTCGGCGTCCTGGGGATTACCGGGTGCGTTCTGCTGCTCTCCATCCTTGTGTCCGGGCTCACCCTCCAGTCTTCCATCCGCACCAAGGTGACGAGTTACGCGGGCAACGAGTTGGCCAACCTCTCGGATTCAGTGGTCTTCGTTTCGGAAATGAATACCACGCCGGAGGATCTGGATGCCTTCCTGAGCACCCTAAAGTTGGGTGCCGGTGGGGGAGTATCGCTGCGACTGCCCGCTGCCCGGGGTGGAGGCATCCTCGGCTCGAAGATTCAGCCAGCCGGTGGGGGCGATATTCTGGTGGTCCAGGCCCTGCCTGACGGATCCGAACTCCGGGCGGTGATTCCCGAAGCCGAGTACGCTGACGCCATTTGGCGAGCCCTGCGCCCCAACATGGCCATCGTGGTCCTGGCTGGGGTTTTCTTGATGTACTTCATTCCCTTGATCCTCCGCGATGTGCAGCAGCCCCTTCTGCTCCTGAGCCAGAACACCCAGCAGGTTGGCGAGGGACGCATCGATCGCCTTGAGCCCGTCTACAGTGACGACGAGGTGGCCTCGCTGGTCCAGGGGTTCGGGCACATGGTCGGAAGCCTGCGGGGCATGGTGGTCCAGATCCGGTCCGCCAGTCGTGACCTGGCCAAAGCCTCCGCCCTGATCCGCGAGTCGGGAGACGGCATCCGCCATTCGAATCAGGGGCAGCGAGAACTCATCGAGTCCTTCCATCAGGAGATCAATGAGCTGACGGATACCTCCATCGGGATCAGTGCGAGTTCCATGGAACTGAGCCTCGCATCGGAGAGTACCAACGCCACGATCGTGGAAATGGCCGCCAGTGTGCAGCAGATCAACCAGAGCATGGACGAACTGCTGATGGTGGTCGAGGGCATCACCTCAGCCATCCGTGACTTCGACATTGCCATCAAGAATGTGGGCAAGAACATTGACCACCTGGCAGGACATGCCGAGCACACCAAGGAATTCGCCGAAAACCTGGAACAGAGCACCTCCGCCATCGATGACAGCGTCAAGATCGCCCAGCGGTACACCAAGAAGGTGATCCACAACGCGGGTCGGGGCATGGAACTGGTGGCCCGCAACCGGGAGAAGATCCAGGTCATTGAACGCGTCGTCCAGGACTTCCACGGCACCACCCGGACTCTGCTCCAGTTGGGGGCCGATATTGCCAAGATTCTCGATTACATCGGTGACCACGCCCAGCAGACCAACCTGCTGGCCTTGAACGCAGCCATCATCGCCTCCCAAGGAGGGACCGGGGACGGACAGGCCAAGGGCTTCTCCGTGGTCGCAGACGAAATCAAGCAACTCTCGGAGCAGACCGCCCGATCCACGCAGGAGATCCAGCAGATCATCGGCACCCTCCAGTCCGAGATCCGCAAGGCCTACCAACAGGTGGAACTTGGGCTGGATGCCGTTCGCGACGGCGCCGAATCCGTCGGGCAGAGCCAGGAGGCCCTGCAGGCCATTCTCGAGTCGGTCAGCGAGACCGACAGCGTGGTGGAGAGCATCCTCAGCGAAACCCTTCAGCAGGCTGGTCAGGCCTCCCTCATTCATGAAGCCAACCGGAACATTCACAACCAGGTGGAAACCATCCGTTCGGTCATCGAGGAGCAGCAGCAGACGAGCAACTACATCCTGTCCCTGGCCATGAATGTCCAGCAGGCCACGGCCGTGGTCCGGGATTCGACCAAGGAGCAGAGCACGGGGAGCGACGAGATTGCCAAGGCCACGGAGCAGGTCCGGGCGCTCGCCAGCAACCTGCACGAGATCCTGGCCCGCCAGGAGGATCACGTGGTTTCACTGAAGGAGACCATGAACCGGGTGCTGGACAAGGCCATCGAAAGCGAAAAGGCCATCGAGGTCTCCAGCGGTGCCGTGGAGCAGTTGGGTGCCCAGGTCCACATGCTCAATCGCGAGGTCAATCTCTTCAAGTTGTAAGGCAACTGCTAGGCTGGAGGCCAGTCCCACAGGCCCCCATCCATGTATCGTTTGTCCATCAAGACCAAGCTGAGTGGCGTCATCAGCATCCTGGTCCTTTCGTTCATCGCCTTCAACCTGCTGTACTACCCCCGGTGGGTGGAGCAGCAGATTCGATCCCAGGCGGAACTGAGCGCCCGGCAAGTGGCCGAGACCGCGAGCTACGCCCTGGGTCCGGCGGTCAGCACGGGCAACACGCGCGACATCGCCAAGGTGCTCCAAGGCGTGCAGAACATTCCAGCCTTTCGCTTCAGCGCGGTCTATGGTGCCAAGGGCGAGGCCCTGGACAGCACACCCACGACACCCGAGTGGGCCATGGGGCAGGTGCTCAGGGACGGAATTTCCCATACCTACACCCGACGCGAGGACAACATGCTCGTGGCGGTGGCTCCGGTGTTCTACGAGGAGCCCCAGGCCAATCTGGTGGGGACCCTGATCATCGGTTTCACCACGGAAGGTACGCAGCGGGCGGTGCGAGAGAACATCAAGGCCAGCCTGGCGGTGGGTCTGGTCACCCTGATCCTTGGCATAGGAGTGGCCCTCTTCCTGTCGAATCGATACCTCCTGCCCGTAATCCAGCTCACGGAGGCGGCTCAGAAGGTTGCACAAGGCAACCTCGAGGCTGTTTCGGTGAAGGTCTACACCCGGGATGAGATCCAGGATCTGAGCCAATCCTTTGAAGTGATGACCGACAAACTCCGGGTATCTCGTGACGAAATCGAGCGGCAGAACCGCCTGCTTGAATACCGTGTGCAGGAACGCACTCGGCAGTTGATGGAAACCATCTGGGAACTGGAGGAAATCCGGGCCAATCTGGAACAACTGGTCCAGGACCGGACCCGCGGTCTGGAACAGAGTCGGTCAGAACTGAAGGCCTGGGCCAACACCCTCGAGGAGAAGGTCCATGAGAAGACCCAGGAGCTTCGGGAACTCAACGAGAACCTCCTCACCAGCTACCAGAAGCTGAAGGAGGTTGACCGGCTGAAGGATGAATTCCTGGCGAACATGAGTCATGAACTGAGGACGCCCCTGAATTCCATCATTGGCTTTTCAGGCATGCTTATGCAGGATCCGCAGGGTCGTCTCGGTGTCGAGGCGCGCGAGGACCTGCAGATCATCTACCAGAATGGCCGGTCCCTGCTCAGCCTCATTGATTCGATCCTTGACCTCTCCAAGATTGAAGCAGGCAAGATGGAACTGGATTTGGAGGAGGTCGATCCTTTGCAGTTGCTGGACGAAGTCAAGGCCATGTCCGTTGGGCTCATCAAGGGTCGCCCCATCGAACTCCAGTACCTTCGTCCAGAGGAGAACATCCGCGTCATGGGTGACTGTGACAGACTCCGGCAGGTCTTCACCAATCTCGCCGGGAACGCCATCAAGTTTACGGAATCGGGGTATGTGAAGATTTCCGCCACGATGGATGGGCAGAGGTTTCGGGTGTGCATCGAGGACACTGGGATTGGGATGACCCAACAGGAGTTGGATCGTCTCTTCAGGCCCTTCCAGCAGGTAGATGGCAGCATCACCCGGCGCTTTGGCGGGACTGGACTCGGATTGGCGATCAGTCAACGCTTCATGGGCCTGATGCATGGCCACATTGAGGCCCACAGCCGAAAAGGGGAGGGCAGCACGTTCATCGTTGAAATGCCGCTGGCCGGGATCGGTGACGTATGACCGATTCCATGCCCCGGATCCTGTGCATCGAAGACAACCCCATGAACTGGCGCCTGGTGCAGCGGCTGCTGTCCCAGGCGGGTTATGAGATGCATTGGGCCGAGGATGGGCTCAAAGGTTGTGACATGGCTCTGGCCTTGAAGCCGGCCCTCATCCTGCTTGACATCAACCTCCCGGGGTTGTCTGGCTTTGAAGTGGCCACGAAGTTGAGGCAGAACACCAGCATGGACGCCACGCTCATCGTGGCCCTTACGGCCAAGACCATGCGGAGCGATCGGGAGACAGCTTTGGTCACGGGATGCGATGGGTTCATTCCGAAGCCCATCGATCCATTCCTGTTCGTCGGCCAGGTAGAGGCCTATCTTGGTGGGCAGAGGGATCACCTCGAGCAAGGGCGGGAAGGAGCCGCCCTGCGCCAGTTCAGTCAGCAGGTCGTGGAGCACCTCGAAGCCCAGCTGAAGGAGGCCCAGGAGGGGAACCGTAAGCTGTTGGAGGCCCAATCCGAGCTTGAACAGCGCAGTCACCATCTCTCCCGCCTCCTCTCGCTCAGCAAGGAAATCATTCCCATGCTGAATGATCGGGACATACAGGTTCGGGTCCTCAGACAGCTTCACGAGGAACTTCATCTTGATCGGCTCCGGATCTACCGGATACACGGCAGCGGGACCTACTTCGAAGGACTGGAGAAAACCCAAGATGGATTCACCGAAACGGAGGTCCTTCCCGCGTCGCATCCCCTGATCGACTGGGCTGAAGGCCTTCCCAATGGGACGGTTCTCACCGGCGGCGACCTCCGCCAATCGGTGTCCTGGGAGCAGGGGATCGACCTGGGCCTGTGGTCACCCAAGGCCCAGACCCTGATGCTGCCACTCCGAAGCAGGTCGGCTGATCATCGTCTTTGGGGTTTTCTGGCCGCGGACCGTCCGGTCCAGTTGTTCGAAGCCTTTGAAATTGAGCTGGCGGCCCTTCATGCTGGCATTCTCCAGGTCAGCCTCGAGAACGCTGGCCTCATCGCCCACCTGGCCGAGACCAGTCGGGCCCTGGGTACCAGCTACGAAGGACTCGAGACGGCCTACGAGGCCTTGAAGGAAGCCCAGCGCGCTTTGGGTGCCCAGAATCAGAAAACAGCCCTGGGTGCCCTCTTCATGAACATGGCGCAGAGGCTTCAGGTTCCTGTGGTCGTTCTGAAGGAGGAAAGCGCGGCGCTGTCCGTCTTCATGGACCGGGCGAACGCGCCTGCCCCTGAGGAACGGGTGGAGTGCCACCGCTCCATGGATCAAATCCGACTTGCCATCGCCCAGGTGGATGGGCTGGTGCGGGCGCTGCTCCGCCGCGCCGGCCAGGGAGAAGCAAGCTCCCCCGAATGGATCCACCTCCATGACCTGCTGAACCAAGAACTGGACCTCATGCGGGCGGAAGGCATCCTGTCCGAATCGCTGTTGGTCGAACTGAATTTCCAGGCGCCCAGGGACCTGCTCTACGGGGTTTATTCGGATTTCGCCGAAGTCATCGGGCAGTTGATCGGACATGCGATGGAGGGTCATCCACGCCGGATCAGCCTGCGGACATGGGGAGGGGAAAGCCACCTCCGGGTCGAGGTGGAGGACGATGGCGCACCGATTGATGGCGCCCTGATCGAAGGGGCCTTTGAGCCCTTCCCGGACTTGCGCTCAAACCTGACTGGGACCGCGCGGCACCCGGGGAAGGGACTCCCCAACTGCCGCCAGTTGATGAATGCCTACGGGGGCAGCGTCCAGATCGTTCCACTGGCGCAAGGTTCCCTCGTTCGGATCAGCCTTCCGATGGAATGACGGGTCCACCGGGGCCCTGCTGTTGCGCTTGTCGATCATGACCGTCCTCGGAGGGTGAATCCTGTGTGCCACTTCTGCCATGCTTCTTCGAAGTCACTGTTGGGAAAGGCAGGTTGCATCCATGATTCGGACCCTACTTATGCTGGCCGCCCTGGCATTACCCGCCGGGGCCCAGGCTCCTGCCCACGCTCAGGCCGCACCCTCTGAAGAGACCGTCCCCGGTGACGGCCTCCGCCACGTGAAGGAGGTCCACCTCCGTCATGTCCAGAAGCTCACGGGTACGGGCTCGAACGCCGAGGCCTACTGGTCGAACGACGGGAAGAAGATCATCTTCCAGAGCACCCGGGACGGCTACCCTTGTGACCAGCTCTACACCATGAATGCGGATGGCTCCGACCAGAAGAGGGTCAGCAGCGGCAAGGGACGTGTCACCTGCGGCTGGTTCCTGCCCGGGGACAAGAAGATCATTTTCGCCAGCACCCACGGGGCCGGACCGGAATGTCCCGAAGGCCCCCCGTTCACCCCCGGAAAGTACCAGTGGCCAGTGTTCCAGGGCTATGACCTCTACATCGCCAACACCGATGGCACAGAAGCGAAGCCTTTCCTCGCCTCGCCGGGCTATGACGCCGAAGCCACCGTAGCACCTAACGGCAAGTGGATCATCTTCACCAGCGAGCGCAGCGGGGATGTCGATGTCTGGCGAGTGGACCTCGACGGGAAGCACCTGCTGCGCCTTACAGACGGGGTGGGCTATGACGGCGGTGCGGTGTTCAGCCCCGATTCGAAACAAATCGTCTGGCGCACCAACTATCCCAAGGGCGAGGCGGCCTCCGCGAAGTACGAGGAACTGCTGAAGCAGCACCTGGTGGAGCCCATGGACATGGACATCTGGGTGATGAGCGCCGACGGTAGCGGCAAGCGGCAGGTCACGAAGCTGCCCGGGGCGGCCTTCGCACCCATCTTCACGCCGGACGGGAAGGGCATCGTCTTTGCCACCAACCATCACGACAACAATGGCAAGGGCAGGGGCTTCGACCTCTTCCGGATCAAGCTGGATGGCACGGGGTTGGAGCGGATCACCTGGACCGGAGGGTTCAACTCCTTCCCCCACTTCAGCCCGGACGGCAACAAACTGCTTTGGGTGAGCGGAAGGGCGCCCAGGGGCTCTCGCCAGTTCGACGTGTGCGTGGCGGAGTGGCTGCCTTGAGCACGAAGCAGGAGCGGAGTGCCGCATGAGCATGAGCCTGAAACCGGCCATCTTCCTGGACCGGGACGGCACCCTGAATGAGGAGGTCGACTTCCTGTCCGACCCCGAGCAGTTGGTCCTGATTCCCGGCGCTGGCGCTGCCGTGGCCCGACTCAATGCCCTGGGCATCCCAGTGGTGGTCGTGACCAACCAGAGCGGGATCGGCCGTGGCCGCTATGGCTGGGAGGATTTCGCCGCCGTGATGAATCGCATGGATACTCTGCTGGCCCAGGACCATGCCCGGATCGACGCTGTCTATGCCTCTCCACATCACGAGCACGCGCTGGGAGAGTACGCCGTGGCGGATCACCCGGAGCGCAAGCCGAATCCCGGCATGTTGGTACGGGCTGCCCAGGAACACGGGCTGGACCTGGACCGCTCGTGGATGGTTGGTGACAAGGCCATCGACCTCGAGGCAGGGCGCCGGGCTGGATGCAGGGTGGCGCTGGTGAGGACGGGGTATGGGTCCCGGGTGGATGGGACCGCCGCGGACCTCGTGGCAGAGAGCCTGCCCGAGGCAGTGGATCGCATCCTGGCTCAGTGGCCATGCTCCTGATCGAAAAGAACGGCCTGATCCCGGGCACGCTGATCCAACGCTACAAACGGTTCCTGGCAGATGTCCGGCTGGAGGACGGTGCTGTTGTCACGGCCCATACCACGAACACCGGTTCCATGAAGACCTGCTGGGAACCTGGGGACCGCGTGCTTCTGGAACCTGCCGCCAATCCCGAGCGCAAGCTGAAGTTCACCTGGCTGGCGGTGGAACGGCCCAGCGGGTGGGTGGGCGTGGAGACAGGCATGCCCAACCGCGTCGTGGCCGAGGCGGCCCGCCGGGACGCTCTGCCCGGCCTTCCGGGCCTCCACGGCGTCCGCACGGAAGTGAAATACGGGAGCGAGCGCAGCCGCATCGACGTGCTGGCTCTGGATGGAGAGGGTCGCCAGGTCTTTATCGAGGTGAAGAACACCACGCTGAAGGAGGGAGCCTGGGCCCTGTTCCCGGATGCCGTCACGGAACGGGGCACCAAACACCTGCGGGAGCTCCAGGCGATGGTGCGGGAAGGGCACCGGGCGGCCATCGCGCTGTTCGTGCACCGCACGGATGTGGACCGCTTCGACGCCGCGCGGGAGATCGATCCCGGCTATGCGGCGGAACTGGACCGCGCCGCGGAGGCCGGGGTCCTGGTCCTGCCCCTGAATGTGCGCATGGTCACAAGCACCGATGCATGCGGGCGCTGGAGCCTTTCCTGGGAATTGCCGGGCCTTCTGCCCTGGATCCCGCGGCGATAGACTGGAGGGCCACGGAGCCCCAGATGTCTGAGCTGATGAAGACGCCCCTCAATGCCGCCCATCGGGCCCTGAAGGCCAAGATGGTGGATTTCGGCGGCTGGGATATGCCGGTGCAGTACCCGGCGGGAATCATCGCCGAGCATGAGGCGGTGCGCACCAAGGCGGGCCTCTTCGACGTCAGCCACATGGGCGAGATTCGGGTCAAGGGCCCAGGTGCCCTGGCCCTGGTGGAGCACCTGACCCCGAATGCCGTGTCGAAACTGGTCATCGGCCAGGTGCATTACACAGCCTTCCTTTACGAGAACGGCACCTTCGTGGATGACCTCCTGGTCTACCGCGAAGGCGACGAGGAGTTTCTGCTGGTGGTGAACGCGGGCAACTCCGACAAGGACTTCGCCTGGGTGCAACAGCACGCCCCTGCCTTCGATTGCACGGTGGTGAACGAAAGCCCTGCGACCGGGCAGATCGCTTTGCAGGGACCGCTCTCCTTGAGCATCCTCCAGCCCCTCACCAAGACCCCACTGGAACCCATCGGCTACTACTTCTTCACTCACGGCGAGGTGGCCGGGATCAAGTGCCTCATCAGCCGTACGGGCTACACCGGCGAGGATGGTTTCGAGCTCTATTGCGCCGCCAACGACACCGAAACGATCTGGAATGCCGTGATGGAGGCCGGAACCCCGCAGGGACTTCTTCCCGCTGGGTTGGGTTGCCGCAACACCCTGCGCCTGGAATGCAAGATGGCTCTCTATGGCCATGAGATCGACGACACCATCCACGCCCTGGAAGCGGGGCTCGGCTGGATCGTGAAGCTGGACAAGGGCCCCTTCATCGGCCGCGACGCCCTGCTGGCCGCCAAGGCCGCCCCCGCCCCGCGGAAGCTCGTGGGCTTCAAGACCCTGGAGAAGCGCGACATCGCCCGGGATCACATGCCTGTGGTCCAGGGCGGCAAGCAGACCGGCTTCGTCACGAGCGCGGCACCCTCTCCGACCTGTGGCCTCAACCTGGGGCTTGCCTACGTTCCCACCGGACTGGCGAAGATGGGCGGCCGCGTCCAGATCGAGATCCGCGGCCGAGCCGTGGAGGCCGAGATCATCCCGACACCCTTCTACAAACGGACGAAGTAGCTTCGCTTTCAGCGCGCACCCCACCCTTCCTGGAGGACCCATGTTTCCTGCCGATCTGAAGTACACCAAGGACCACGAATGGCTGAAGCCAGCCGCCGACGGCACCGCCCTGGTGGGCATCACTCAATACGCGCAGGATGCCCTGGGTGATGTGGTGTTTGTGGACCTTCCCGAGGTCGGCGCCTCCTTCGCCGAGGGCGCCGAGTTCGGCACGGTGGAATCTGTGAAAACGGTTTCCGAGTTGAACATGCCCTCGGCGGGCGAGGTCTTGGACGTGAACATGACGCTGGCTGATCATCCTGAGGCGGTGAATGAAGATCCTTACGGCAAGGGCTGGATGGTGAAGATCAAGCTGACGGGGAACCTGGCCGACCTTCTGGACGCCAAGGCCTACGAGGCCCTGGTGAGCGCAGAAAGCCACTAGCCCCATGCCAGCCCTGGTCCTGGCCACCCTCCTCTGGGGGACGGCGTTGCTGCAAGTGCCGCCGCCCGCCCAGGTGCAGGTCGCTCCGGCTCCAGCCAGGGCGGCAGAGTCTGATGCCGCTCGCATCCAGCAGCTCCGTGTGCTGGTGGAGGCTGCGGAGAAGGCTCTGGAGGCTGATGACGAGAAAACCGCCCTCACCAAGGGTGATGAAGCCGATGTCCTCACCGCCGACTGGACCCCTGACCTTCTGAAACAGAGAGGGGTGCAGGTCCTCCTTCAGCGGCTCAAGGAGGTTCAGGAGCAGATCACACCAGAGGTGACCCCGGAGCCCGAGCCGGGTCTCAAGGCCCCAGAAGAGGTTGTCACCATCAGCGGAGACGACCTCCGGGCCGAGCTTGAGTTGGTGCGATCGGCCGAGCAGGGGGCCACCTACGACTACCCCATCGACCTGAACGACAAGGTGCTTACCTGGGTGAGCCTTTTCAGCACCACCAAGCGGGGGTTCATGGAAAATGCCCTGGGAAGGGCCTCCATGTACCTGCCCATGATCCGCCAGGTCTTCGCTGAAGAAGGTGTGCCTTCGGATCTGGCCTACCTCGCCGTGATCGAATCCGGCTTTCGAAACGAGGCCAAGAGCCGGGCCAAGGCCGTGGGCATGTGGCAGTTCATTCGTTCCACTGGTCGCATCTATGGACTGAACGGCACCGCTTGGTTGGAGGAACGCCGCGATCCCATGAAGGCCACTCGGGCGGCCGCCCGATACCTGAAACGGCTCTATGAGATTACGGGCGATTGGTATCTGGCGGCCTCCAGCTACAACGCGGGTCCGCTCACTTTGGAACGGGCGATCCAGAACGTAGGCACCCGCAATTTCTGGGACCTCGCCTGCTCCAGGTGGCTGCGAACCGAGACGAAGAACTACATCCCCGAGCTCTGCGCGGCGATCCTCGTCGGCAGGAATCCAGAGCGTTACGGCCTTCGAATCGTTCCGCTCACCCCCTATGCCTACGAGACTGTGACCGTCCCCAGCATGACCAGCCTCACGGTTCTGGCCCGCTGCGCGGGAACCGATGCCACCACACTGAAGGCCTTGAATCCGGAATTATTGAGAGGCTCCACGCCGCCAGGTTCCTATCTCCTGCGCGTACCGCCGGGCAGGGCCTTGGACTGCCTGCGTCAATTGGCCCACATGCCCGCGGGCAAACGCCTCGATTTCCAGGGCTACACGGTGAGGAAGGGCGACACCCTCGCCAAGGTGGCCAAACGCTTCAAGCTGACCCCGGAGGATCTCCTTTCGGCCAACGACATGACCGCCAATCAGTTCCGTTCCGGAAAGCGCCTGCTGGTCCCCCCGCCCCCGGTGATGGCCGTGGAAGCCCGAGACATCACCTCGGGCAGCGAGCGCTTGAAAAACCTCGGTGATACGCCCCTCCCGCCCTTGCCGGCGGCACCGCGGGACCTTGAGGGTCCGATGGGTGCCCGCAGAGAATCTGCCCTTCCGATCCCCGCACCCAGTCCTGGCCAATCACCGGGAAACGCAGTGCCTCCAGCGATGGCCGAGACCACCGTGTTGACAGCCCCAACCACGGCTCCTGCCGCCTCCGTGCTCCGGGCAAAGCCGGGCGATACCCTGGCAAAGCTCGCCCGGGTTCACAGGGTTTCCCTGGGTGAACTGATGCGCCTGAATCCCGAATCGGTCAAGGCGTTGCATCCCGGGGATGAGATCCGCCTTCCGGGTGCAGCCGTCAGCACCACCAACCCCATCGGCACAGCGACCGTCCACAGGGTTCAGAAGGGGGATGCCCTGGCTACCATAGCTCGCAAATACGGCCTCGATCCCGCGGAGCTCAAAGCCTGGAATCGCTTGAAGAGCGACCGCATCCAGGTGGGTCAGCGACTCCGCTTGACACCCCGCTGATCCCTGCTTGCGGAAGCGCGGAAGGAGTGGGATACTGGTTCTTCCCGATTGGGGCCATAGCTCAGCTGGGAGAGCGCTTGCATGGCATGCAAGAGGTCGTCGGTTCGATCCCGATTGGCTCCACCAAACAGAAGGCCACCGGAAGGTGGCCTTCTTGCTGAGAACCTAAGCCATGCTCGCTTCCCTCAACCACGTTGATCTCAGCTTCGGCCCCCAGGTCGTGCTGAAGGACGTGACCTGGGCCATCCAGGAGGGCGAGTGCTGGGGTGTCATCGGGCGCAACGGCGCCGGCAAGAGCACCGTCTTCAAGCTGCTGCTGGGCCAACTGGAGGCCGATGCCGGGACGGTCGTGAAGCCCACCAAGGAACGGGGCATCCGCATGGGCCACTACGCCCAGGACCTGGTGCCCGAGACACAGGGCAGCGTGCTGGAAGAAGCGCTGGCGGCCTTCGGCGACATCGAGAAGCTGCAGCATGAGATGCGCGACCTGGAGCACCGCATGGGCGAGGCGGGTGCCGATCTCACCGAGGTGATGGAACGCTACCAGAAGGTCACCGAGGCCTTCGAACACCTTGACGGCTTCAGCATCCGCGCCCGGGCCGAAAGCATCCTGCAGTCCCTGGGTTTCAGTGCCGAAGATTTCGAGCGCCCGGTGGAAACGCTGTCCGGCGGCCAGAAGTGTCGGGTGATGCTGGCCAAGGCCATTCTCAAGGGGCAGGACCTCCTGCTGCTGGATGAACCCACCAACCACCTGGACCTGCCCAGCCTGCGCTGGCTGGAGGAGTTCATCCAGGGCACTGACGCCACCGTGGCCGTCATCAGCCATGACCGCTACTTCCTGGACAAGATCGCCACCGAGATCCTGGAACTGGAGCAGGGTCGTTCGCGCAGTTACGAGGGCAACTACTCGGAGTTCATGGAAAAGAAGGAACAGGAGCTGGAACTGTTGGAGCGGCACTTTGAGCAGCAGCAGGCCTACATCAAGAACCAGGAAGAATACATCCGCCGCAACATCGCCGGGCAGAACACCAAACAGGCGAGGGGCCGGCGCACCCACCTCTCCAAGCTCAACCGCATCCAGAAGCCCCTGCGGGACCGCCGGAAAGTGAAGTTCAGCTTTCCCGAGACCCAGCGCGGCGGCGATGTGGCCCTGGTGCTGGAGAACGCCAGCGTGGGCTGGGACGGGCAGCCGCTCTACGCGCCCCTGGAGCAGCTCCAGGTCAAGCGTGGGCAGAAAATGGGCATCGTGGGCCTCAATGGCACGGGCAAGTCCACACTGCTGAAGGCCATCTCCGAGGAGATCCCCTTCATCACCGGTCAGGCCCGCCTGGGCAG
>JANYAZ010000156.1 GCA_025361045.1 Geothrix sp.
CCCCGCAACCTCATACGCAGGGCCAAACGACGGCCCACATACCCACAGCCTGCGATCAAGCAAGTGCCCTCGACATCTCCGCGGCCATGGTGTGCCATCCGCCAGGATACCTCCCACCATGAGAGGCTGGTCGCAGGGCCAGGGCCCTGGATCGGAGGTAGGGTGTCCCCGCTGCTTAAGCTCGTACTGCTGGCCTGGCTGGTGCTGGGACCTCTGGGGCTTTGGCTGCGGAGAAGGAACCGCCGCAGGGCTTGATCAGCCCTTGCCGGCCATCGGCAGCACCAGGGTGAACCGACTCCCCTGCGCCACGGGTTTGTACCGGGCATCGCCGCCATGATCCTGGGCGATGCGGCGGACGATGGCCAGACCCAGGCCCGTGCCCTTCCGCTTGGTGGAGAAGTAGGGTTCGAAGAGACGCTCGCGATCAGCCTCTGGCACGCCCGCGCCGTCATCCGTCACATCGAAGCGCAGGGCCTGGCCCTCCACGGACAGGGAGAGGCTCACCACGCCCTTGCCGTCCAACACGGCCACGGCGTTGTCCACGAAGTTGATGAGAGCCCGCTTCACCATGTCGCCGTCCCACAGGGCGGAAACCGGTTCCTCCGGCAGCGCCAGATCCCAGCGGATCTCCGGATGGTTGGGCGCGTAGAGGGCAGCCACCTGGCGCAGCAGTTCCGCCGGGTCGCAGGGGGAGAACTGAGGTGACGGCAACCGGGCGAAGCGGCTGAAGCTGTCCACCAGCCGCGACAGGCTCGCCACCTCCGCCAGGATGGTCTCGGCTCCTTCCCGCACCGAGGCCTCATCGAGTCGACCCTCCCGGGTTTTGCGCAGAAGCCGCTGGGCGGTCAGCTGGATGGGCGTCAGGGGATTCTTCACCTCGTGGGCCATGCGCCGGGCCACTTCCTGCCAGGCGGCCCGCTTTTCGGCCTGGGCCAGCAGCGAGAGATCCTCCAGCACCGCCAGCACACCCCCACCCTGCAGGGGTTCGAGAATGGCACGGACAGGTCGACCCTCGCCTTCGCCCCCCATCCGGAATTCCTCCTGCACGCCGCGGCGGGATTCGCGCACGGCCGCCAACAGCTCGGGCAGACGGCCCAACCGCGGCAGGGCTTCCACCGTCTCCCAGCGGGCCTCGGTGGGATCGAAGGTCTCCAGTCCCAGCCAGGCACGGGCGGCGGCGTTGAAGGTGCGCAGCTCACCATCCGCGCGCCAGCTGATGACCCCCACGGGGAGCGCCGCCAGCAGCTGGTCCAGGTAGGCCCGCTGCTGCTCCAGGCGGCTGGCCTGGGCCTCGATGGCCGCCCGGTTGGTTTTCAGATCCCGCGTCATGGCATTGAAGGTGCTGGCGAGAAAGGCCAGCTCGTCTTCGCCCATCACGGGCAGTTCCACTTCCAGATCGCCACTGCCCACGCGTTGCGCGGCCTTGGCTAGGGCGCGAATGGGCTCGCTCAGGGACTTCGCCAGAGCCAAGCCGGACCAGACCGCAAAGAAGAGTGTGAGCAGGGTCAGGAAGAGGAAGGTGCTCTGGGGCAAGGTCTGAAGCGGATCCCGGGCCGCCCGAAGCTGGAGGCTCTCCCGGTACCGCTGCTCCAGTGCCAGCAGGCGGTCCAGGGTCTCCCGGGGCATGAAGACGCCCACCACCCAGGTACCATCGCCCCGAGGCACCACCCGCAGCATCCACAGGCCATCCCGGGATTCCTGGAGGCTGTCCCCGGCCAGGGCCCCGAGGTCCGGCGGCGGCAGGCCGAGGCCGAGATCGAGGCCCTTCACACCGCCTTCGCCGCGTCCGCCGAGGGCGGCCACCAGATCCAGGCCAGAGGCGGTGCGGATGGCCTGCGGATCCGCCGACGCCGACACGGCCAGCCGGCCCGCGCCGAACTCCAGCCGCATCCGGGCGGCGGCGCGCAGGTCCTCAGCCATCTTCTGCCCGTCGCGGATGGCCACTTCGGTTTCGGGGCTGAACCAGCGCTCTACGTTCTTGCTGATGAAGTTCCGGCCCACCACGAAGAGGATTAGGCTTGGCACGATGCCCACGATGAACAGCGTCAGCACCATGCGGGTGCGCAGCCGCGAGCCCAGGATGCCGCTCTTGCGCTCGAAGTAGAGCTTGGCCAGGCTGCGGGCCACGATGAAGAGCAGGGATCCGATGGCCAGCGCGTTGAGCACGCCCACGGAGAGGAGGGTCCAGCGGGTCGGCGCGTCGAGCCCACCCACGGCGACCCGGTTGCCCACGGCCTTGTAGACCAGGATGATCATGAGGATCAGCACGACCAGACCCACGGCGACATAAAGACGCGTCAGCTCGGGATGGCGTTTGGGCTGCGGGGTTGCCATGTCCAGCAGGCTATCCTGGAACCTTGCGGAAAGGCAGGCAGAAGCGGATGACGACGGCGGGTGCGGAGGCGGTGCGGCGGACCTTCCTGTCGAGCTTCATTCCGGGCGGCGGCCTGCCCGTCATGGATCCTGCTCTGCCGGAGGAAGCCTGGGACACGGTCCAGGCCGAGGGCGGCGTCTACCCCCGGCTGTCCCTGGAGTTCTGGACCTCGAAGCAGCGCCAGGCCGCGAACCTCCACGAGATCTCGTATCGCGCCTGCTACAAGCCCCAGCTGCCCCGCCACTTCATCGAGCGCCTGACCGGGCCGGGCGAGCGGGTCTACGATCCCTTCAGCGGCCGGGGCACCACGGCCCTGGAGGCGGCCCTGCTGGGGCGCCGGGTGGCCGCAAACGATGTGAATCCCCTGGCCCGGATGCTGGCGGAGCCCCGTCTCACGCCGCCGGAGCCCGCGGCCGTGGAGGCGCGCCTGCGGTCGATCCCGCGCACGGGCACCCGGGACGGCCTCGACCTGGGGATGTTCTTCCACACCGATACGGAGGCCGAGATCCGGGGCCTCCGGGACTGGTTCTTGGGCCGGTCGGCGGCGGGGGAGCTGGATGACCTGGACACCTGGATCCGCATGGTGGCCACCAACCGGCTCACGGGCCACAGCCCTGGCTTCTTCTCGGTCTACACCCTGCCCCCCAACCAGGCCCTCACGGCGGACAAGCAGCGGCAGATCAACGCCCAGCGGGAGCAGGTGCCCGCCTACCGTGACACCCACGCCCTGATCCTGAAGAAGACTCGGCAGCTGCTCGGGGGCCTGGAGCCGGAGCACCGGCGCAACCTGGCCTTCGCCGCCCAGGATGCCCGGTTCCTCACGGGCGATGCCCGGGAGACCGCCAGCCTGCTGGACGGCTGCATGACCCTCACCGTCACCTCGCCGCCCTTCCTCGATGTGGTGGACTACACCGGCGACAACTGGCTGCGCTGCTGGTTCACGGGACTGGATGCGGAGGCCATCGGCCGGGGCATCAGCACGCCCCGCACGGTGGAGGGCTGGTCGGAGACCATGGCCGCCACCTTCGACGAGCTGCACCGCCTCACTCGGCCTGGCGGCTTCGTGGCCTTCGAAGTGGGGGAGATCCGGAAGGGAAAACTGCGGCTCGACGAGGTGGTGCTGCCCCTGGGCCTGCGGGCCGGCTTCCGGGCCCACGGTGTGCTGGTCAATAGCCAGACCTTCACCAAGACCGCCCACATCTGGGGCGTGGGCAACAACGACAAGGGCACCAACAGCAACCGGGTGGTGCTGTTCGAGCACACCTGAGTCTGAGTGTGCCTTGCCCCAACAGGTGCCCCGGTGGAACCTGTTGTTTAATCTGAAAAAACAGGCATTAAAACTTTTTCATTGCTATTGACACTGGCTCGGGAAGGCCGATTCTTGGTGAACGCCCCCCTTGCAGCCGGGGAATTCC
Organism: Geothrix sp.; assembly: GCA_025361045.1. Lineage (GTDB taxonomy): Bacteria > Acidobacteriota > Holophagae > Holophagales > Holophagaceae > Geothrix. The sequence goes on from JANYAZ010000156.1 coordinate 3,790, forward strand.
TTGGCCGATCAGCATGAGGACGGCCTGTCGTCACCTCCGAATGGGGATACCAGGCAAGACTCAGCACCGTGGAGGCCCTCCGATTCCTTAGCCTTGGCAGCTTGTCCCTGATTGCATCCTTCCCACGCCCATCCTCCGGAGGAGAGACCCATGAGGACCCACCTGTCCAGCCTTGCCGCCTTGTCCTTGACGTTCGCCGCGTTCGCGTCGCCAGCCCCCGCCAAAGAGGGCAAGCAGGCCGCCAGCGCCCTCCTGCTTCCAGCCGGCGATCTCAAATGGAATGACGTGCCCGATTTTCCAGGCCTCCAGACCGCGGCCCTCGAAGGCAATCCCGCCAAGGGTGCGGCGCATTTCCTGATCAAGTTCAAGGACGGCTTCGCCGCCCCCCTGCATCACCATTCCTCTGACCACTTCGTCACGGTCGTCTCGGGCACGCTGTCCCTCACGGTCGACGGCAAGGAGACCAAGCTCCCGGCCGGTTCCTTCTTCCTGTTCAAGGGGAAGAAACCACACATCACCAAGTGCGAGCCCGGAGCCGATTGCGTCATCTCCGTGGACGTCCGCAGGAAGTGGGACGTGGTTCCAGAAGGAGCGAAGCCCGCGGCCAAGAAATAGCTGGCCAGGGCATTCCATCGCTCTGGTTGACCTGGAAACCTACCCGACCACCACCCAACCAACTTTCCACCCAACCGGTGCTCGCGATCGACACCGGATCTCCTTCCCCCACTTTCTAGGAGAAACACATGACCTTCCGGCCCCACACCATGTCCATGGTCGCGGCACTGGCCTTGCTGTCAGCCAGCCTCGGCGCTGGTGATGCCAAACCCGCTCCCGCCGGCTCCGCCGAGGCCGCGCCGGCCGTGCACGTGCCCAAGGCCGGCCTGCACCGCTACATGGTGGTGCGGACCTTCCCCGCCGGCGCCCTGGACGGTCTCGATGCCGCGGGCAAGAAGGCGGTCAACGCCTGCAACGCCACCAAGGGCGTGCGCTGGGTGTACTCCTACGCCAACCCTGACAAGACGAAGACCTTCTGCATCTACGAAGGCCCCAACGAGCAGTCGATCCGCGACGCCGCGGCGGGGAACAAGATCCCCGTGGATGCCATCTTCGAGATCCCCGTGGTGCTGAAACCCAAGTAGGTCCGGCCCCTGCCCCCGCGTCCCGATAGGCCTGTTCAGCCGGCAACGGCCTTCGGTTCCAGGCCGCGCCGGGCCCCGCGCACCCGCCCATTGGCCTGCACCCGGAGATGGGCGGGCTGATGGGCCTCGCTGCGCTGGGCCAGGGCATTGAAGCGCACCGAGGCCAGGTAGTCGTCCAGCACCTGGGTGGCATCCACCCATGCGGACTGGACGGGGCAGGCGGAGGCCAGGGGGCAGACCCGCCGGTCCGCGACGCAGTGGTTGAGGGCGATGCCGCCCTCCATGGCATGGACCACCTCGCCCAGGGAGATCTCCGCCGCGGGCCGAGCCAGGCTCACGCCGCCGCCGGAACCCCGGGAGGTGGCGAGGACGCCGGCCTTGACCAGGCCCCCCACGATGCGTCGGACGAAGTCCAGGGGCAGCATCCGGTGCTTGGCGATGTCGGCGATGGGCACCCTGGCGCCCGGGGCCAGGCAGGCCAGGTGCAGCACCACGCGCGCCGCGTAATCCGTCTGTCGCGAGATGCCGAGCATGGGTCACCGCCAGGAAGATTTCAGGATATGAGTGAATCAGTCTCATTGGTCAAGACCGCAAGGTCAGCTATGTGCCGGACCGCCGAAAGAGCGCCGCATCCTCCCCATCCGGGTAATAGCCCACGCGGAGGCCGAAGCGTTCCCAGCCGCAGGCCCGGTAGAGCCCGATGGCCGCCGCATTGGAGGCGCGCACCTCCAGGAAGAGGCTCGGCATCCGCTCCGCCGCCAGGGCTTCCTGGCAGGCCTCCAGCAGGCTCCGGCCCCAGCCCTGGCCCAGGTGGGCCGGGTCCACGGCGATGCGCAGC
>JANYAZ010000193.1 GCA_025361045.1 Geothrix sp.
ACATCGATCTGCCCGTGATGGAGGGCAATCCGGCGGAATTCGCCACCCAGGTGGGCCTGCTGGGGCCGAAGGACCTGCTGATCGCCATCAGCATCACGCCCTACTCCCAGGAGACCCTGGACGCCGCCGCCTACGCCCGGAAGCGCGGCATTCCCGTCCTGGTGATGCTGTCCGTGAAGGCCAGGACGGGAATGCCCCGCTTCCGGGCATAAGCGGCGGCATCCAGGGTCTCCTGAGAATAGGGGCTGATGCTGATGGCGATCAGCAGATCCTTCGAATCCAGCAAGCCCACCTGGGTGGCGAAGTCGGCCGGATTGCCTTCCTGGACAGGCAGGCCGACGTTGATGAGCAGGTAGGCGAACTGGCGGGTCATGAGGGCCGAGACGCCGTCGCCGATGGCCAGACGGAACCGGCTGGCCTGCAACTGCTTCACCACCCGCTGGAGGAGGTCCTCATTCACGGATTTGACGAGCGTATCGATATTCCGCACATCGCGTCGGGCCACCTCCAGCAGGGTGGCCGAAGCCTGCATGGGGGCTTGCAGAATCTGCTCGTCTCGGCCGTAGTGGCGCTTGGCGGCGGTCACGAGGGCCTTCCGCATTTCCAGATAGCCGGAGTACTCCAGCTTCTTGGCAAAGCGCACGACCGTGGCCACACAGGTTTGGGATTTCTTGGCCAGTTCTTCCACCCCCCAGAGGGCCGCCTCGTTCATGTTCGCGATCAGGCAATCTGCGATCTGCCGCTGGCTGGGGGACAACCCCTGGGCGCTGTGCAGTCGGTTCAGCAGGGGATTTTTCGTCGCGGACATGGGATGCAGGATAGCGCGGTCACCAAGGGAGCTGAATCGCGTCGGCCCCGACGAAGGTTGCCATGCGCTGCAAAGCCTCGTCCAGGCCCCGTTTCCGGGCCTTCGTCGCCCTGATGCCGGGCTCCCACCAGAGGCCCTTGATCTCCAATAGGGCCTGGTCCCGGTGCAGCTTGGGATCCAGGCGCCCCACGAGGCGGTCGCCTTCCAGGATGGGCAGCACGAAGTAGCCGTACTGTCGCTTGGGCTCCGGTACGAAGGCCTCAAAGCGGTAGTCGAATCCGAAGCGACGCAGGGCGCGGGTCCGGTCCCGGAGGATCGGATCGAAGGGGCAGAGCAGGCGGGTGCGCTCGGGTGTCTCCGGCAGCTTGGCCAGCCGGCCCTCCCAGTTGGCCAGGGCAAAGGCCGGGCGGACCTCGCCATCCGCGCCGGTAATCTCGACGGCCACGATGCGCCCTTCCTTCGCTGCGGCCGTGCACCACTGCTTGGCTTCCGTGGCCTCGATGCTGTTCCAGAAATCCGCCAGCTCTTTCGGTGTGAAGACCCACAGGCGCTCAGAGGCCGTGCTGCAGGCCCACTCCAGATGTTCGTCGGCATCGGGGCAGGGCAGGGCATGGTGGTCGGGGAGCACGCGCTCGGTCAGGTCATAGACCTTCTGGAAGCCCTCGCGGCGGGGGACCATCAGCTCGCCGCTGCGCCAAAGGAAATCGAGTGCGGCCTTCTGCGGCTTCCAGCCCCACCAGGGACCGCGTTTTTCGGGATGCTCGAAGTCGGACGACTTGAGGGGCCCCTCCCGCTCGATCCGGGCTTTCACGCCCTCCACCACCTGGGCGCCGTCGGTGCCTCGGAAGTGGTACTGCCACCAGGCGTGGGCCTGGAAGCGCACCCGGTCGCGAGCGAAGCGGGGCTTCCAGTGGTGGAAGTAGGCCGTGGGAACGGCCGAGGCGTCGTGGGTGAAACCTTCGAAGAGGCTTCGCTTGCTCTCCAGTAGCTTTTTCAGATGCTCTGGCCGGTAGTCATCCAGGCGGCTGAACAGGGTGAGGTCGTGGGCGCGTTCCAGCACATTGATGGTGTCCACCTGCACGAAGCCCAGGCGCTCGATGAGGGCCTGGAGGGTCGTGGTGGTGGCCCGTCGCGAGGGATCGTCCAGCAGCCCCTGGGCCCCCAGGAATAGGCGCTGGGCGGCGGCGGCGGGGACTGTTTGAACCATAAAAGAACTATCCACAGATTCCACAGATTTCACAGACAAAGCCTGCTTTCAGAATCTGTGTGAACCTGTGGAATCTGTGGACCAGCACTTTAGATCTTGGCGGCCAGTTCGGCCCCCTGCCGAATGGCCTGCTGGGCATCGAGCTCGGCGGCCAGGTCGGCGCCACCAATGAGGTGGACGGTTTTTCCGGCTGCTTGCAGTGGTGCCATGAGGCTGCGCTCCGACACCTGACCTGCACACAGGATGATGTTGTCCACCGCCAGGCATTTCGATCCGGCGTCCTTGCCGTCCCGGATCCAGAGGCCCGCGTCGTCGATGCGCTCGTAGTGGATCCCACCGTGCATCTTCACCTTCATGGCCTTGAGGGTGGCGCGGTGGATCCAGCCCGTGGTTTTGCCAAGGTCTGCACCCATGCGATCGGTTTTCCGCTGGAGCAGAAACACCTTCCGCGCGGGTTCTGAGGGTCGGGGCGCGGGCAGCAGGCCCCCAGGTTGAGCCTGGGCAGCGTCCACGCCCCAGTCAGCCAGATAGCGGTCCACGTCAGGTGCATGGTTGCCCTGCACCAGGAACTCGGCCACATCAAAGCCGATGCCGCCGGCACCGATGATGGCCACGGTGGCCCCAGCCACCTTTCGGCCCGAGAGCAGATCGGGGTAGCTGATCACCTTCGGATGGTCGGTGCCGGGGATGTCCGGCCTACGGGCCCGGACGCCTGTGGCGAGGATCACTTCGTCGAAGGCCGTGAGCAAATCCACGGTGGCACGCTCACCCAGGCGCACGATCACGCCTGCGGTGGTCAGCCGCCGTCCGAAGTAGCGCAGGGTTTCGAAGAACTCCTCCTTGCCCGGTACGCGCTTGGCCAGGTTCAGCTGACCGCCCAGTTCCTGCGCCGCCTCGAACAGGGTCACGACATGGCCACGCTCGGCGGCATGGCAGGCGAAGCTGAGACCCGCGGCGCCACCCCCCACCACGGCCAGGCGTTTGGGGACAAGGGTGGGTTCGAAGAGCAGTTCGGTTTCAAAGCAGGCCCTGGGATTGACCAGACAGGTGGCGCGCTTCTGCTGGAAGACGTGGTCGAGGCAGGCCTGGTTGCAGGCGATGCAGGTGTTGATGTCTTCGGACCGGCCCTCGGCCGCCTTCTTGACGAAATCGGGATCCGCCAGCAGGGGACGGGCCATGCTCACCATGTCGGCGCAACCGCCAGCCAGGAGCTCTTCGGCCACTTCGGGCGTGTTGATGCGGTTGGTGGTGATGAGGGGGAGATTGACTTCGCCCTTGAGCCGTTTCGTCACCCAGGCGTAGGCCCCACGGGGCACCATGGCACCGATGGTGGGCACCCGGGCCTCATGCCAGCCGATACCGGTGTTGAGGATGGTCACGCCCGCCGCCTCCAGGGCCTTGGCCAGCTGCACCACCTCCTCCCAGCTGCTCCCGTCCGGCACCAGATCCAGCATGGAGAGACGGAAGATGACGATGAAATCGGGGCCCACGGCCTCGCGGACGGCCTTCACGATCTCCAGGGGAAAGCGCATGCGGTTTTCGTAGCTGCCGCCCCAGGCGTCCGTTCGGCGGTTGGTGCGGGCGGCAATGAACTCGTTGATCAGGTAGCCTTCGCTGCCCATGATCTCCACGCCGTCGTATCCGGCGCGCTGGGCCAGGGCCGCGCAGCGCGCATAGTCGCGGATGGTCCCCCGCACGCCCCGGTCGCTCAGCTCGCTGGGCTTGAAAGGGGTGATGGGGCTCTTCACGGGGGAGGGCGCCACGCTCAGCGGGTGGTAGCTGTAGCGACCGCCATGGAGGATCTGCAGGGCGATCTTGCCGCCCGCCGCATGGACGGCTTCGGTCACCTTTCGGTGCTTGCCGACCTGCCAGGGCCAGGAGAGCTGGGAGCCGAAGGGCGTCAGGCGGCCACGAAGGTTCGGGGCGATGCCTCCCGTGACGATGAGTCCGACCCCACCTCGGGCCCGTTCGGCGTAGAAGGCGGCCAACTTGGCAAAGCCCCCTTTGGCCTCTTCGAGGTTCGTATGCATGGACCCCATAAGCACGCGGTTCCGAAGGGTGGTGAAGCCAAGGTCGAGGGGGGCCAGCAGGCGGGGGTAGGGCACAGGCACTCCGGAAGGGGTTTGGCCAGTGTAGAACCGAGCCCCGCCTACCCGGAGCCAGGACACTGGTGGGGGGATCAGAGCTGGCATTGATGATTCTTTGAATGTTTAAAATGCATTAAACCTGACCTAAGCGCCTCGGCATCTTGAGGCGCTTTTCATCGTATTCGGCACGATATGGAAAGGCCAGCGCCACCGCGCACGCCTTATGTGACAGGCCTTCGGCTCGGGTTATCGCGTCGATTCTGGTCGCTGTGAGGGTTGCCTTCGGTGGGGTTCTTCAGCCCGCGCAGTGACCCAGGGAGCCCAGCAGCCCCGCGATCCACATGACCACCAGCCAGGGCGCCGCATGGGGATGGTTGAGCCAGGTTTCGAGCATGGCCCATGGTCCCCCGTGCGCGGCGGAATCCGCAAGGGATGGGGATCACGGATGGGGGTGAGGGAGGCAGCCCCCATCCGCGAAGGGACTGCGATCAGAACCGGAGGCCGGCGTAGATGCCGAACTGGCTCTTGGGGGCCATGGCCTTCAGCGCGTCTGCGTTCGAGGCAGTCAGGGCCAGAGTGTTGCCAGTAGTGGTGAGGGGGAAGGCTACTTCCACACCGATGAAAGGCTTCACGCCTGGGCTGGGAATGGCGTAACCCGCGTTCAGCCGGGCCCAGGCACGGTTGTAGGTGGTGCTGTCGCTGGTTCCTGAGAAGGTTCCCGACAGCTTTTCGGAACGAAACTCAACGCCTGCACCGACGGCAAGCACCGCCTTGAAGTTGAACATGGCCCCCACGGACAGGTGATTCTCTTTGAACTCGCCGACGTCGACGGATGGGGATCCACCCAGGGAGGCCTTGACGGTGGACTTGGCTTCGGGCTGCGCACCCAGCGTCAGTTGGAAGGAAGCCGGGCCCAAATCGGCCAACGTGAATCCAAGACGGGCCGCGAAGACCGTCTTGCTGTCCAGGTTCATCTGTAATGTCGACCCCGGCGCTACATCGGCATGGGGCGAAGGGTACTGCTGCTGGCCGAGGAAGAGACCCACTTCGACTTTCTGAGCTGCCAGTGGGGTTCCCAGGAGCAGTGTCAAGGCTATGATTGTTTTTTTCATAACAACCTCCAGGTGTGCCAGTGGTTGGCGAGTCATGCTTCCACTGGGCCAAGGGAGAGTCAAGATGATTTGAAGGTCGTGAATGCTGAGATGAAATCTCAGCCGATTTCCACTTTTTCCACCACGACGACCATGCGGGTGACCACGGCGGCCAGGGCACCCACGGCGGCGAGGATGGGCAGCAGCGCCGCACCCACCAGGCCAAGGGTGAGCGGGATCTCGATGAGCGTCTTCCCGGCCTCGTTCTTCAGGATGATCCGGCGGATGTGGCCCTGGTGAATCAGGTCCTTGATCAGGTCCAGCACCTTGCCGCCTTCGACTTTGAACTCTTCGGTGCGGGAGCGATTCGTGGTGGTTTCGGTGGTCATGGC
>JANYAZ010000202.1 GCA_025361045.1 Geothrix sp.
TAGATCTTGAAGGGGCTGTCGAGGGCGTATTCCATGCAGAAATACGCGACCTTGGGCAGCTTCTTGGTGGACATGGGGATCCTTCGTTTTCAATCGAGCTGTTGTCAACGCGCCATTCTTGCGAATGGCGCGAGGGTAAGAATCAATGGGTTTCGGGCTGCACACGCTCTAGCAGGACGTAATGCTCGGCCTGGAGGCTGACCTTGCCACCGGTGACTTTGGCGCTGCGGCCGGTGTATGCATCGCGGAGGGTCTGGCCATCCTCGAAGACGCCCGCCACGGGAATGCTCACCGGGCCCTGGGCGGCCAGGGCCACCACCACGCGGTCGCCGCTGGCGGCCTCCACGCGGCTGAAGGTATAGGGAGCGTCGCCCAGCTGCTTGTGCTCGCCGGTGGCCAGGGCTCGGTGCCGGGCCCGGAAGGTGCCCAGCTTGCGCCAGTGGGCGAGGACCTTCGCATCCACCTTGTCCCAGTTCATGTCGGAGCGGGTGGCCTGCTGCTGGTCGGTGCGCGGCGCGGGGCCCAAGGGCCGGGCGGTTTCGTCGCCGTAGAAGATCTGCACGCCGCCGGGGGCCAGGAGCAGGGCTGAGCCGCCTTCGATGAGGCGCTCCCGCTCGAAGAGCTCGGTGTCGTGCGAGGAGAGGTAGTTCAGCATGTGGACGGGCCTGCCGGCCTGGGCTGCGGCGTAGCTCCTGAAGAGCTTCTCGGGCTTGGCGAAGCCGCCCTCCTGCTGCTGGAAGTCGAAGTTGATCATGGCGTCGAAGCCGAAGCCGGTGAGCTTGTGTTTGGTGGGCCCCACACCCCAATACTCGCCCACCATCCAGAAGGGCGCGTCGTCGATCTTGCGGGTGGGGTTCTTGGCCTTGAACGCCGCCAGGGCCTTCACGGCCTCGGTCTTCAGGGCGGCCCAGGCCTCGGGCTCCACGTGCTTGACGGTGTCGGCCCGGAAGCCGTCGATGCCGTACTCCCGCACCCACTCAGTAAGCCAGGTGATGAGGTAGCCCCGCACGGTGGTGTTGGGCAGGTCCACGGCCTTGGTGTCGGCCTTTTCCTTGAGAAACTTCGGGAGCTTCACGAACTCGGTGCTCTCGGTGCGGAAGTCGGGCAGGTAGGCCAGCTGCATGGTGAGGTCATCGCGGCCACCGTCCATGTAGCCGGGCAGGCCCGCGCGCACCCAGGGCCGGCCCCACCAGTCGCCGAATTTGAAGGAGTTGTAGTCGATGTAGTTGTGGTAGTTCCGCAGCAGGTTGGCGTCCTTCTCCCACTCAGGCCAAAGCACATCCACCTTCAGATCCTTGGCGGACTGGATGTCCAGGTAGCCGGGATGGTTCATGACGATGTCGAAGAGGATGCGGATGCCCTGGGCGTGGGCGGTGTCCACCAGCTCACGCAGCTCCTCGGGGGTGCCCATGTTCTTGTCCAGCACCGTGTAGTCCAGGGCGTAGTAGCCGTGGTAGGCGTAGTGCTTGAACTCCTTCTGGCCCCCCTGCACCCAGCCGTGGATCTGCTCGTAGGGGGCCGTGATCCAGAGGGCGTTGACGCCCAGCTCCTTGAACCAGCCCTCTTTGAGCTTCAGGGTGAGGCCCTTGAGGTCGCCGCCATGGAAGGTGCCCACGTCCGCCTTGGGCGTGGCCTCCCGCTGCCGGCCATAGCTCTGGTCGTTGGCCGGGTTGCCATTGTAGAACCGGTCCGTCATCACGAAGTAGACGATGGGGTTCTCGGCAAAGGTGCCGGGCACCGAGACGGGCTTCTGGGCGCGCACCGGCAGGCTGGCCGCGAAAAGGCCCGCGGCCAGAAGGAAAGCGCGTCCCGCGCTGGAAAGGCGACTGGCATGGCTCATAGGATTTCCCGGGTTCAGGTTCTGCTCAGCACGCCAGGAAGGGGCATGGCCCTTTCCTGGCGATATTGACTTATCTCCGGAGCACAGCTCCGGAGCCCTCAGGGACTACTTCTTGCAGGTGTGGTCCTTCAGGGCCTCTTCTTTGGAGAAGAAGATGGTGCGGTCGCCCGTCACCACCCAGATCGCCTTGTGGGCGCGGCCGTCGAAGGCCATGTCCTTGGCGCCCTGCTCCTTGATGTCGCCCTTGTGGATGATGTAGTTCACCTGGGACTTGGAGCCCGTGTTGAACTCTTCCAGGTCCACGTGCCAGTAGACGCCGAAGTCGTTGGTGCCGGTCGGCGGCATGGGGTTGGGCCACTCGATGTCGGGCAGCGGCATGTTGGGGCTCTTCCAGAGATGCACGCCCCACTTGACGTAGTTGCCGTCACAGCGGTGGTAGTTGATCTCGATCTTGCCGTCGGGTGGGGCGGCGATCGCAGGAGAGATGGCCAGGGCGATCACGGCGATCGCCTTGAGGAGGCTCGAGCGGAGGCTCATGTGTGACTCCTTGTGGGGGAAATGAGGACCAGGGTCCTCGGGTTGGGGGAAGGTCAGCCCTTGTTGGCGCCGGAGGTGAGGCCGGAAATCATCCAGCGCTGGGCGAGGATGAAGACAACGGAAATGGGGAGGCCGGACAGGATGGCGGCCGCGGCGAAATCGCCCCAGAGGTACTTCTGGGCGTAGAGGAACTGCTTCGAGCCCACGGCGATGGTGAGCTGGTCCTGGCTGCGCAGCAGGACGGAAGCCACGGGATACTCGTTCACCGCCCCGATGAAGGCCAGCAGGAAGACCACCATGAGAATGGGCAGGGCCATGGGCAGCAGCACGCGCCAGAAGGCCTGCCAGGGCGTGGCGCCGTCCACGGTGGCGGCCTCCTCGATCTCGGCGGGGATGGTCTCGTAGAAGCCCTTGATGGTCCAGATGTGCAGGGCGATGCCGCCCGAATAGACCAGAACCAGGGACCAGGGGCTATCGATGCCAAAGAGCGGGAAGGTGTGGCCCAGGCGCGAGAAGATCGAGTGGATGGCGATCAACGCCAGGATGGTGGGGAACATCTGCATGAGCATGAGACCCATGAGCGAGCTCTTCTTCCCTGCGAACTTCAACCGGGCGAAGGCGTAGGCGGCCGTGGTGGAAAGCAGCACCGCCACGGCGCCCGAGAAGGCGGCCACCTTGACGGAGTTCCACAGCCAGCGCAGCACGGGCAGGTCGGGGATGAGCACCCGACCGTCGGCGTTGGTGACGGGCAGGCCCAGGGCGAACCGCCAGTGCTCGAGGCTGATCTCCTTGGGGATCAGGCTGCCCGTGGCAAAGTTGCCGGGGCGGAACGAGATGGAGATGGTCACCAGCACGGGGAACAGCACCAGGGCGCAGAGGAAGAGCAGGAAGGCGTGGGCGGCGATGACGCGCCAGCGCTGGGACTTGTCGATGACGATGGCCATGGGTCCTCCTTTCAGCGCTTGCTGTCTTCGGCGATCCGGGTGGCCCGGATCTGGATGAGGGAAATGGCGGCCACCATGAGGAAGACCACCGTGGAGATCGCCGCGCCCAGGCCGAACTTCTGGCCGGAATCCTGGAAGGCCATGCGGTAGGTGTAGGACACGAGGATGTCCGTGGTACCCGCGGGGACCGAGGTGTTCAGGAAGTCCGGCAGTCCGCCTGTGAGCAGGCTGATGAGCACGAAGTTGTTGAAGTTGAAGGCGAACGACGAGATGAGCAGGGGCGTCAGGGGCTTCAGGATCAGGGGCATGGTGATCCGGAAGAAGTTGGTGAGCGGCCCGGCGCCAGCCACGGCGGAGGCCTCGTAGAGGTCCTGGGGGATCGCCTTGATGAGGCCCATGCAGACAATCATCATGTAGGGGAAACCCAGCCAGGTATTCACGATGAGGATCATCGACTTAGCCAGGAAGGGATCCGAGAACCAGGTGGGCTTCATCCCGAAGAGGGCGCCCAGCACGAGGTTGATCTCGCCCGAGTTGTTATTGAAGAGGCCCTTGAACACCAGGATGGAGATGAACCCGGGAATGGCGTAGGGCAGGAAGAGCAGGAGCCGGTAGACCGAGCGGAACCGGAGGTTCTCCCAGTTCAGCAGCACGGCCAGCACCATCCCCAAGGCGGTGCAGAACAGCACGGTCAGGGCCGAGAACACGAGGGTCCAGATGAAGATCCGCCAGAAGGGTTCGCGCAGGGAGGCGTCCGTGAAGATCTCGATGTAGTGCTGCCAGCCGATGTCCACCTGGAAGCCGGGGTCCACCGGATCGCCACTCGCGGTGACGTAAAAGCCCGTCTTGAAGTTCGGGTTCAACAGGCTCTGGTCCTGGTTGTTGGTAAGGCTGCCGTCCTTGTTGAGGGTGTAGAGGGCGCGAGAGGACGCGAACTCCCGCAGGCCGGTCATGCGCACCTGTCCCCCGTTGGGCAGCATCACCACCAGCGCCTTCATGAAAGCCTGATGTTCGATGAGGTCCTTCAGGGGCATTTCCTCCCCGGCTGTGGGGCCTGCCGCTGCTTCGGCCTTGAGGGTCCAGTGCTTGGGTGGCCCGATGACAAACGGTTCGGTGACCTGGGTGGCGGTGGTTCCCTCCGCATCCTCCAGCCGCAGCCGCCATTTGCCGCCTTCCCAAAGCAGCGTGGAGGTGTAGGTGGGGCCCTCGGCCCGGTAGGTCTCCTCCAGCAGGTACTGGGTGGCGCGCTTGTAGGTGAGGAGGTTTTTCGAGCTGTAGTTGGTGAAGCCGATGCGCACGGTGTACAGCATTGGGAACACCACGAAGATCAGTGCCGCACCGATGCCCGGGAAGAGGTAGCG
>JANYAZ010000217.1 GCA_025361045.1 Geothrix sp.
CTGCCGAACGTCACGCTGATGTCGTAAAGGGTTGGCAGGACGGTGCCCGCATCGAACTGGCCATCGACCAGGCGGATCGCCGCCCAGGAACCGTCGCACAGGTCCGCTCCGACTACGATTCGCGCCATGGGGGGAACCTCCTCCGCTGGAGGAGAGAATCGCACTAAACACCGTCCCACCCTGGCACACCGTAAAGCACCCGAAAGCACCCCAAGTGAGGCAACTGGTGAGGCAAAGCGAACAAAAGCAGAACGCCTCGTTCACCCCCAAACGACAACCCCCTGACGAATCAGGGGGTTGGTGTTGGTAGTCCCAAGGGGAATCGAACCCCTGTTCCCGCCGTGAGAGGGCGGTGTACTAACCGCTATACGATGGGACCATCGTACAAGTTGTGAATGGTTGGGGAGGAAGGATTTGAACCCTCACCTGACGGTACCAGAAACCGTTGTCCTACCATTAGACCACTCCCCAATGAGTGGAAAATCCAATGTACCAGGTGCGGGACAAAAGGCAAGTGCTGGTTCCGCCGATGGGGATGTAGCCTTCCCGGAAGAGGTATTCACATGGCGGATCCGATCAAGCTGGCGTACTTCATGGCGGTCAAGGAGGGCGCGAGCTATCTTGGCGGCCTTCTGGTCACGGATACATCTGGAATCCCGTTGGATTTCCGCTACACCGAACCCATCACGCCGACCCGGCTGCAGAGCATCCTCTATGGCAAGTCCTTGGAGCCCCACCTCAAGGAGGAGGTCATCCAGAAGACGCTGCTCAAGGAACTGAAAACCCCTCCCGATTTGTTCATCCTCAGTGCCACGGAGTTGGCAGGGGGCTGGTCCGGTGAGGCGAAGTACCCCGTCATGGCGGTTCAGAAGAGCCAGGAATCACCCCTGGCCAAAGTAGGCGATACCTTCCGGGCGGGGCCCCGCGAACTGCTCATCCAGTTGGCCGAGGGCGCGGCGCCACTGCGCGTGATGTTCGCCAATTCAGTGGATGCGGCGGCGCAGGAACAGGCCGTGGTCAAGCTCCTGGAGGCCGGCTACCACATGGACTTGGCCGAACCCCTGGAGCGCGTCACGGCGGCCCTGCAGAGCCTTGTGGTGAAGGACGCCTGATGTTCGGCCGGGTGAAGGACGCGATGGCAGACGCGGCGGAAACGCTGCGGCAGGCCTTTGCCGGACTGACGGTCGTGGCGGTGGCTCCAGAGCCCTTCCTTCCCCGGAGTCACGGATCGGCGACGCTCGCTGCGGTGGGTCTGACGGGTCTGGAACCCCCAGTCACGGCGTGCCGGGAGATGCTGCTTCTGCGAGATGCCACCGAGGGAAAGGCCCTCGAACCTTTTCACGCCTTGCTCCATGACGAGGCCGGTTGGGCGACCTGGGGCGCGGCAGCCGAGGTTGTTCGGATGACTCCACTTGAGGCCGGCCACGCCACGCGGGTGGCCATGCCACCGCTGCCCCGCAAGGCCCAGGCGCTGGGCCGCATGGAACCACCTTTCCGGCCGATACCCCGGCGGCAGTTGGACCCGCTTACGAACCCCGGCACCCGGCGTCTCGATCCCACCCTCGCGGGTGGTGGCGTGGAGCCCGGTCTGGAGGCCATGTTGTCCCTGGCCGTGCCCATCCGGGCCGAGGACATCCACCAGCTGCCCAAGGGCATGTGGATGCGCTACAGCCTGCAGCTGGTGCGCGGGACGGGCGAGAACGTGCGCAACCTGGAAGTGCTCGGACTGTTCCGCATCCCCCGCAAAGGCGTGGCCGACCTCCGTCATGATCCGGGCCTGGGCAGGATCCTGGTCCGTCTCGAAGCTTCTGCGGTGCAGGCTCCCCGGGCGCCATTCATCCTGGCCCGCCGCAAGGACGATGGGGGCCTGGTGAGCTGCTTCGTGGAGGATCCGTGACGCGCAAGCCATCAGGAAAGAAGCAGCCCGTCAACATGGAGACGCTGCCGGGGCTGCCCGAGATACCCACGGTGGTGCGCACCAAGGTGGAGGGGGATGCCCACCCTGCGCCGGCCGAATGGGCCCTGGTGGCCTACGCGGGTGCAGCTCTGGGGCGCGTCTTTCCCCTTCCTTCGGCCCAGGTGCTCGTGGGCCGCGCGCCGGATGTGGGTGTGTCCCTGCTGGACGGCGAAGTCAGTCGACACCACGCCCGCTTTCGGGTGGTCGATGGCAGGGTCGAGGTGGAGGATCTGGAATCCACCAACGGCACGCGCGTGAACGGTGAGCCGATCCATGGTCCCGTCGACCTGCGCCCGGGGGATCGCATTGCCATCGGCGGTCACGTGCTCAAGTTGGTGTTCCTCGATCCGCTGGAGCGGGCCTTCCATGAGACCCTGCTGGACCTCAGTACGAAGGACCCCCTCACGGGGTTGGCGAACCGGGCGAGTGCCCTGGGGGAACTCCAGAACCGCTTTGGCCTGAGCCAGCGCTACGGACGCCCCCTCTCCGTGGTGGTCTGTGACCTGGACCACTTCAAGCGGGTGAACGATACCCACGGCCACGGTGCTGGGGATTTCGTTCTGCACACCTTCGGCGAACGGTTGATGGCGACCCTCCGCGAAGCGGATCTGGCCGGTCGCATCGGGGGGGAAGAGTTCCTCATGGTTCTCCCGGAGACAGATCTCTCCGGGGCCCGGCCCTTCGCGGAAAGGTTGCGGAGGGCCATTGCCTCGACGCCGGTGCCGCTGCCAGGCAGGGGCATCAGCGTCAGTTGCAGCCTGGGCATCGCCGAGCGCAGCGCGATGGATCTCAACGCTGGGCAGTTGCTGGCCCGTGCGGACGCGGCACTGTATCGGGCCAAGGCTGGGGGGCGCGACCAGGTCTGTGAGGGCTAACCGCGCCTTTTTCCCGCTAGACTTTCCCGGATGCCCCTTGAACACACGCCTCCTGACCTTCCCCGCTGGGACCCGGCCTCCGTGCCGGAGGAAGTGGAACTCCTCAACGAACTTGATACGCGCGAATGGGTGCTGATCCGGTACGTGGGCCAGCCCATGGGGCAGTTCATTCCACTGCCCCTCGGGGGGCTGGAACTGGGGCGGGCACCCGAAAATGGGCTCTGCCTGCCTGAGCCCGAGGTGAGCCGTCGGCATGCGCGATTGAACATCTCCGCCAATCTGGAATACGTCGAACTGAGGGATCTCGGTTCCACCAACGGTGTCTATGTGAATGGTCGGCGGGTCCAGGCCGATCCAGGTCCCGTGAAACTCTCGGCGGAGGACGTGATCCGAGTGGCGGGGCACGCCTTCAAGCTCAAGCACATGGACGCACTAGAGCGCCGGTACCACCAGGACATGGTGGCCCGAACGACGCTGGATCCCCTGACGGGAGTGGGTAACCGCGCCACCGTCCTCCATCAACTGGAATCGCACGTGGAACTGGCCCGTCGGCATCACCGGCCTCTGTCCCTGATTCTCGCGGACCTGGACTGGTTCAAGCAGGTGAACGATACCCATGGCCATCGGGCCGGCGATCGGGCCCTGGAAGCCTTCGGGACCCTGCTCCTGCGTCGCCTCCGGGGTTCCGATCCCGTGGGTCGCCTGGGTGGGGATGAGTTCCTCATCGTACTACCGGAAACCTCTGTCATGCTCGCCCTCAACGCGGCCGAGGGGCTCCGGCGGGCCCTCGGGGAGCACCCCCTGGAACTGGATGAGGGGCAAAAATTGATGCTCACCTGCAGCCTCGGTGTCGCCGAGTTGAAGCCCGGGGATACGGACGGCGGGGCACTCCTGGCGCGGGCGGATGCGGCCCTCTACGGGGCCAAGGCCGGGGGACGCGACCGAGCGTTTCCAGCCCCATGAACGCCTTGCGGCCTCCGGCGCAGATCGGCAGTGTGCGTCTGCTGGAGCCGCTGGGCGAAGGCGGCATGGCCCTGGTCTTCCGGGGCGAGGATCGGTTTCGTCCAGGCGCGGTCTGCGCGGTGAAGCTGCTGCGGCCGGAAGTCCATCGCGATCAGGATCTGGTGCGCCGGTTTCTGCGCGAAGGGGAGGTCCTCACCCGCCTGTCCCATCCGGGGCTTGTTGAGATCTTCGCGTTCGGCACCAGCGGTGCCTGGCCCTACCTGGTGATGGAACTTCTGCCCGGCGGCAGCCTGAAGGCCTGCCGCGGGGAAGCCCCGGCGGGTCTCGCCCGCCGCATGATTCCGGTCTGCGGTGCGCTGGGCGTGGCCCACGCTGCGGGCGTGGTGCATCGGGACCTCAAACCGTCGAACCTGCTCTTTGCGGCCGATGGTCAGCTCAAGGTGACCGATTTCGGCGTGTGCTACTGGGAGGGTGAAGAGGGGCGCACCCGCGCCACTCGCAGCCAGATGGTGGTCGGCACCCTCGGCTACATGGCGCCGGAGCAGCATGGGGACCCCCGGCGCGTCGACGGCCGCTGCGATGTCTATGCCCTGGGAGCGATCCTGTTCGAATTCATGACCGGGCAGGCCTATGCCCAGGTGCAGATGCCTCCGGCCGCGGTTCGACCTGGCTTTCCTCCCAGGATGGCCGGTCTCGTGATGCGGGCCCTCCAACCGGATCCTTCGAAGCGCCTGCCCGACATGGCCACCTTCGGACAGGAATTGTCTGCATGGCTTGAGAGTGCCGAAGCCGTGGGCTGGGGTGAGGAACCCCTGCCGGGTTTCTCGGCCCGGGACCGGGAGATGGCCACGGTGGTGGGCCCGCGCCGAGACGAGGGCCCCGAGGTGCGCCTGGCCCCGTACCTCGACGCCCTGGCCACTGGCCCGGTCGGGGCCCGGCGGTCTGCCGCGGAGGGACTGGTGGCAGCTGCTCGGACAGCGGATGGAACCTGGCTGGTGGAGGCGCTGGCCCACTCGCCCGAAGGTGCCCGATTCGCCCTGGCGCGGGCCCTGGGCAAGGTGGGTGCGGCGGACTCGCTGCAACCTCTGCTGGCGCTGTTGTCGGATCCCTTCGCCCAGCGGGAGGCGGCGGAAGCCGCTGCGGCCGTGGCTGGGCGGACCGGGCAGGTCGAAGCCGCCCTGAAGGCGCTGCGAGAGCGCGGGCTGGGCACCTCCTGGCGGTGGCCCGCCCGGGCCGTGCTGGGTGATGAAACCTGGGTCCACGCCCTGGTGAACGAATGGCCCAAGCTGACGCCGCCCTTCCGGCTCCAGGCCCTGGAGGCGGGCCGCCTGCTGCCTGAGGATCTGCGGGCCCGGTTGAAGGCGGCCACGACCGACGTTGCGGGCCAGGCCAGGGCAAGCTGGGAAACACTCTGACGCGACCTTGGGCTACCATCGGCGCTTCTGGACGAGGTGCTTGGATGGTCCTGCTCTTTCTCCTCATGGCCTTCGTCATCGGTCTGGTGATCCCCTTGCAGTCGGCGGTCAACAGCTCGCTGAGGCACACGCTGAGCAGCGGCTCCCTGCTCGCGGCCCTGGTTTCCTTTGCCGTGGGAACGGTGGCCCTGGCTTTGACCTGTGTGGCGACGGGTCAGCCCTTCTCGACCCTGGTCGGTTTGCCGCGCATCGCCTGGTGGGAGTGGCTGGGCGGGATCCTGGGTGCCTTCTTCGTCTTCGGCTCGACGCTGCTGGCCCCACGAATCGGCTTGGCGGCGATGATCTCCCTCATCGTGGCGGGGCAGGTGCTCTCCTCCCTGGTCTTCGACCGCTTCGGCCTGCTGGGCCTGCCGATGCGGGACATCTCCTGGATCCGGCTGACCGGAGCGGCGCTGCTCCTGGCCGGGGCCATCCTGGTGAACTTCGGGGACCGGTGGCTGGCGAAGGCTTAGCGTTAGCTCCAATACCCTTCACTTAATATTCATCACGCAGATGATCGGCTTCCATCGCTCGTTGCATACGTGGTGACGGGGGCGCAGGTGCCAGTTGCTCATTTTGCGCTTCACGCCGCGCGGATTTCTGCGGGACCGGCTGGAACTGAC
>JANYAZ010000235.1 GCA_025361045.1 Geothrix sp.
GGAAAGCTCGACTGTCAGGAAACCGCGCGCCATTACCTGGACCTGGTCCGTTCCAACGTGAAGAAACTGGGCTTCTCTCCTGGTCTGGGCGTCATCCTCGGCAGCCAGGATGTCGGCAGCGTCACCTACCAGCGCTGGCTCATGAAGGACTGCGAGGATGTTGGCATCAACGCGGCGGACCTCCGGGTGGAGAACGGCATGCAGCTGGTGAAGCTGGTGGCGCGGCTCAACCAGGACGAGAAGACCCACGGCGTGTTCATCTTCTACCCCCTGCGCTACCCCGAGATCAAGGACGACGAGGTGATGGACCTGGTGGATCCCGGCAAGGACATTGAGGGCCTGCACGCCATCAACATCGGCTTCCTGAACAAGTACCGGAAGCGCATGGATGACGGCACCCAGCACCGCTGCATGACGCCATGCACGGCGCGGGCCATCGTGAAGACGCTGAAGCGCGGCTTCGGCGAGGCGTGGCTGACAGGCAAGACCGTGCTGGTGATCAATGACAGCCTGCGCATCGGCCGGCCCCTCACGGCCATGGTGGCCAACCTCAAGGCCACGCCCATCCTCTGCCACGCGAACACCAACAAGGCACATCTGGAAGGCTTCATCCGCATGGCCGATGTCATCGTCAGCGCCGTGCCCGCCCCGGGCTACCGCATCCAATCAGACTGGATCAAGGATGGCGCCCTCTGCTTCGACCTCAGCGGCGACGGCAACTTCGACTACGAGGCCCTGGATAAGCGCAGCATCCCCTACACCGACACCACCAAGAACAGCGTGGGCAAGGTGACCCGGGCCATGGCCCTGCTGAACCTGACCTACGCGGCCGGCCTCGAGTAACAGCCTTCGTCAGAAGCGAACAGTCAGCACTAGACCCAGGTTGCTTCGTCGGCGGGGTGCGATGCCATCCGGGTTCCCACGGGTTTAGCGACTCCGCCACTCTGAGGCCAGGAGCCCATAGACGGCATGATCCACAGATCGATCGCCGAGGCGCTCGACCTGCCGCAGGGTGCCTTCGTGGCGGAACCCCAGACGACGGGGAATGGCCCGGCTGCGGCGGTTGCGAACCCCGGCCCGGATCTCGATGCGGTTGAGCTTCAGGGTGCGAAATCCATGGCGCAGCAGTGTCGACACGGCAGCGGTCATCAGGCCGTGGCCTTCGGCCGCCTCGGCTAGCCAGTACCCGATGGCCGCACTGCCGTTGGACCGGTCGATCCACGTAAAGCTGGCCACACCCACCAGGTGGTTCTTCCACCACAAACCGTAGGATACCCCTGTGCCAGCCCGGGCTTGGGATCTGACGCGCTTGATAAAGCTGCGGATGTCGTCGGGGTGGTGGGTGGTGTCAGGCCAGGGCAGCCAGCGCCGCAGGCGCTCCCGGTTGGCCTCCACCAAGGCGAAGAGGGCCTTCGCATCACGCAGGTTCAGTGGACGCAGTTCCAGGCCATGGCCTGCTTTCAGGGCATCGGTCATCACCGCCCTCACTTCCCGGCGGGATCCTGCAGGGCCGCCGCGCGGCCCGCGCGCCACAGCACCAGGAGCTGGTCGAGCAGGTCACCGAAGCGGTCCAGGTGCATGGCGTTGGGGCCGTCGCTGTGGGCCTTCTCGGGGCAGTCGTGCACCTCGAAAAAGAAGCCGTCCACACAAGTGGCCGCGGCCCGCGCCAGGGTGGGGATCATCTCCCGGGCGCCGCCGGTGGCGTTCCCGAGCGCGCCCGGTTTCTGCACGCTGTGGGTGGCATCGAACACCACCGGACAGCCGGTCTTCCGCAGGTGAGGGAAGCTCTGATAATCCACCACCAGGTTGCCGTAGCCGAAGGTGGAGCCCCGCTCGGTGACCCATACGGGACCATGACCCGGGACGGATTGGAGCTTCTCCACGCCATGCTTGAGGTCCCAGGGGGCCAGGAACTGGCCCTTCTTCAGGTTCACGGTGCGCCCAGTGCTGGCAGCCGCGACGAGCAGGTCAGTCTGTCGGCAGAGGAAGGCCGGAATCTGAAGGACATCGACGGCCCGGGCTGCGGGAGCGCATTGGTCGCTTTCATGGACATCTGTCAGCACGGGCACGCCATAGCGGCTGCGGATTTCCGCGAGGATGTCGAGCCCACTGTCCATGCCCGGCCCGCGATGGCTACCGCCGCTGGTGCGGTTGGCCTTGTCGAAACTGGATTTGTAGATGAAGGGGATGCCCCGGGCCTCCGCCAGATCCCGCAGAGCGCCGGCCATGAGGTGGGCATGGTCCCGGCTCTCGATGACGCAGGGCCCCGCGATGAGGAAGAAGCTCTGGTCCGTGAAGGGTCGGGCGAAATCCATGGGTACCTCCCCCACAGTTTAACGCCTCTGGGACGCCTTGACGGGTTGTCATCCGTCTGGTTGAATCCACTGTCATAATGTCTAATTGATCCCTGACACCATTTATCCGGAGCCAGTCATGGCGAAGCTGCTGATGGAAGACGACCTGAACCGCCGCCTGGTGGCCCTGTTGCAGAAAGATGGTCGCATGAGCCACGCGGAACTGGCCGAGCGCCTAGGTGTGAGCCGGCCCACGGTCATCGATCGGGTGAAGCGCCTGGAGGCGGATGGCGTGCTAGGTGGCTACGCAGCCCGGGTTTCGCCAGCCGCCGTGAACAAGCCCACGGTGGCCTTCGTGGCGGTGCGCTACAAGGACAACAACGAGGCCATCGAGCAACGGTTCATCAAGGCGCTGGAAGAGGAACCCGACATCCTGGAGGCCCACACCATCGCCGGCGAGGATGCCCTGCTGCTGAAGGTGGTGGCGGACACGCCGGCCGGCATCGCCGAGCGGTTGCGCCGCATCCGCGTACTGGGGCTCATGGTCACCACTCGAACCACGATGGTTCTCGAAACGCACTGGGAGAAGTCCGGACCTAGTCCTTTCCCCATTGAGGGCCAGGTGAAGAAGGTCAAGAAATGATGGCGGCCGCCCCCGATCCGCCCTACCTCGCGGTGATCTTCAGCAGCCAGCGCACCGAAGGGGACCAGGGATACGGGGCGATGGCCGAACGCATGGTGGAACTGGCCCCCGAGCAGCCGGGTTTCCTGGGTGTGGAGAGCGCCCGGGATGCCCAGGGTTTTGGCATCACCGTGTCCTACTGGCGCGATGAAGCCGCTATTGCCGCCTGGAAAGCCCAGGGGGAGCATGCGGTGGCTCAGCGCCTGGGCTGGGAGACGTGGTACTCGGCCTTTCACCTGCGCGTCTGCCGGGTGGAGCGTGAGTACGCCCTGGATGGGCGCTGATGCTCGCCTGGCTCGCCTATCTGACCGTGGCCGTGGTGTGGGGTTCCACCTATTTCGCCATCGCCCTGGGCCTGGAATCCTTCACGCCCTACGGCATGGTGGCGGCGCGGTTCTCCGTGGCCGCCGTTCTCGCGTTGGGCCTGGGCAGGCTCCGCCGCGAGCCCTGGCCGCCCCTGCGGGAAGCCGGTCACCTCATGGTGGTGGGCGCGCTGCTGCTGGGTGGGTCGAATGCGCTGGTGTCCTACGCCGAGCTGCACGTCTCTACTGGGCTTGTCGCGGTACTGGCAGCGCTGGTGCCGCTGTGGTTGGCCGTGTTCTCCATGGCGAAGGAGCCCCTCGGACCCAAGGGCTGGGCGGGCATCGCCCTGGGCATCGCGGGCGTGGCCGTGCTGGTGTGGCCCAGCGGTGGTGTGCGGATCCATGTCGGTGGTCTGGTCGCCATGGCGGCGGCACCGCTCATCTGGGCCTGGGGCACCCTCCATGGCAAGCACTTCGTCCACGGGGGCGGGCTGATGACCAACGTCGGCATCCAGATGCTTACGGCGGCCGTCATCGGTCTCGCCGTGGCGCCCTTGTCGGGTGGATTCCTGCGCGGTCCCATCACCCACAAGGCGCTCTGGGCCATCGGCTATCTGGCCCTCTTCGGCTCACTGCTGGCCTTCTCTGCCTACATCTACCTGGCCAAGGCTTGGCCCCCCGCCAAGATGGGCACCTACGCCTACCTGAACCCGCTGGTCGCGGTGCTGCTGGGCAGCCTCATCCTGCATGAGGCCTTCGGCTTGCGCGAGATCCTGGGCATGACGGTCATCCTGGCGGCGGTGGCTCTGGTGCAACTGAGACCGAAGGCGCCCCTCCGAGAGGCTTGATCGCGCGCGGGAAGTCCGGAAGGGCTTCCAGGTCCCGGAAGACGTTCCCCAGGATTTTGCGCAGCGAGGCCTGCAACTGCCGCTCCCGGCGATGCTGTTCTTCCGGCGGGAAAGCCGCCAATTCGCGACGGGCCCAGAGCACGTGGTAGGTCTCGTCCCACAAGGGCTTCTCCACTCCGGCCCGGGTGAGCCTGGCCTCCACCACCGCCGGCGAGGACCAGCGGCCCATGAGCATGGAACCACCGATCCAGAAGGCACTCTCCTCCAGCAGTTCATACACGCCAAGGCCCACGGCGAGGCGCGTGTTGTGGGCCACCAGACCCGTGCCCACGCCCCAGGCCACTCCGCTCAGAATGCCCCAGGCGATGTACTTCGCCCAGGCTCGTGATGATCAGGTCCAGGTGGAGTTCCGCGAAAGGATCGAATCGAACGCCACGCTCAGCGAGTTCCTTCCGGAAGTCGTCTTCAAAGGCTTTCCGATGCCGTTCCAGGGCTGCCCGCCTTGATTCAGGCGTATCGATCACGCTTCCGGGATCCCCGAGATGTGCCAACTTCCGGCTGTGATCCTCAATGCCGAGGGTGAGCGAGAAGACGGGCCCTTCCCGACCGGAATGAACCTCTGTCAAAGGTGAACGACAGGCCAGAAGCATCAGTAATAAGGCCGAGATCAGGACTCCTTGAAACCTCATTCTGCGAGGTCCTTCTCCTGCCGGAATAGCCGCCAAG
>JANYAZ010000268.1 GCA_025361045.1 Geothrix sp.
GCTGAAACGCCGCCTCGTGGGGTGGCTCAACTCCACCTCCCCGCTTCCCAACTTCAATACCTTGCTCATCCCATTTCCTTCCCTGCCCCGACAGAAGACTCTTAAGTTTCTCCTGTCTCAAGAAGCTTGGCGCGGGGGGTCTCTCCTTTTATTCGAGGAGGTCGGGCTCCAGGCGCGTAATCCAATCCCAGAGGCCCATGAAGGCCGTAAGGCCCGATATGGGCGAAGCGACGACTTCGCGCGTTCGCCTCGCCACCTCCGGCTTGATCATCACCGGCTTCCCCGCCCCCTCCGCGAGCAGTTGAGCCTCGCAGCACCGGTTCATTGCCACGAACCACCAGACGGCATCGTCGACAGTCGAGCCCACGGTTAGGAGGCCGTGGTTCCTAAGAATGACTCCTTTCTGCAAGCCCAACGCCCGCGCGATTTGAACGGCTTCCTCGGTGTCGAGAACAACGCCCTCGTAGCCGTCGTAGAGCCCGTGATCCTCAAAAAATGCGCAGGAATCGAGCGTTATGGGGTCGAGCCTCCTGCCCAGCGCGGCCCAGGATTTTCCGTGCATCGAGTGCGCTATACACCCCTGTTTTTGTCTGGTGGACAAGGCATCGATCTATGAAGAATAATGCAATAGCGCAATATCAAGGATCTATAGTTCAAGGACTGAGTCCAGTCACCCGAGCCAGAGAGGTCAGCATGGACCTATCGCGTCGCAGTTTTCTCGCCGCCCAGGGCGCCATCGCGGGCGCGCTCCTTCTCCCTGGCGGCTTCCTCTCAGCCGTGGAGGCTGCGACGCCTCCAGCGCCCAGGCTGGATGATTGGAAGAAGGTGCGGGCCCAGTTCCGCCTCTCCCGGGACTTCCTCCACTTCGCGGGCTTCTTCATCGCGTCCCACCCCGAGCCGGTGCGCGCAGCCATCGAGGGTTTTCGCCGGGCTCTCGACGAGAACCCTTTTCTCGCCGTGGAGCAGGGCATGTTCGAGGGCCCCGCGCAGAACCTCCAGCGCCGGGTCTGCGAAGACATCGCCCTCTATCTGGGCGGCAGGCCCGAGGACATCGCCCTCACGGGCAACACAACCATGGGTCTGGCCCTCGTCTATCACGGCCTTTCCTTGAAGCCCGGAGACGAGGTCCTGACCACCGTGCACGACCACGTGGTGCACCACGAAGCCATCCGGCTGTCGACGGCGCGCAATGGTGCCTCCGTGCGCAAGATCGCCCTCTTCGAGGCGGCCGCCAGTGCCACCGTGGACGGCATCATCGACCGGATCCGGGCAGCCATCCGGCCCGCCACGCGGGTGCTCGGCATCACCTGGGTCCACTCTGCCACAGGCATCAAATTGCCGATTCGCCGCATTGCGGACCTGGTGCAGGAGGTCAACCGTGGTCGCACCGAGGCCGACCACCTGCTCCTGGTGGTCGACGGCGTCCATGGTATCGGCGCCGTGGATGAACCCATCGCGCAACTTGGCTGTGACTACTTCGCGGCTGGTACGCACAAGTGGATGTTCGCGCCCAGGGGCACAGGCATCCTGTGGGCAACCGCGAAGAACTGGGCCCGGCTGACCCCCACCATCCCCACCTTCTCGGACCGGGAGTGTTTCAACGCCTGGGCGCAGAACCGGCCCGTGCAGGGTCCCACCGTTGCCGCCCGGGTCTGCCCCGGGGGCTTCCACGCCTACGAGCACCAGTGGGCCATGGGCGCGGCCTTCCGCATGCACCAGCAGATCGGCCCCAGGCGCATCGCGGACCGCATCTTTGAGTTGAATGATCGCTGCCGGCGGGGGCTAGCCGCGATTCCGAAGCTGAAGCTACACACGCCCCTGGACCGGGAACTCTCGGCTGGCATCAACTGCTTCGAGGTGGAGGGCCACCGGCCGGCGGCCATCGTCAAGGCCCTCCTGGAGCAGCGCATCATCTCCAGCACGAGCCCCTATGCAGTCACCTATGCGAGGCTCTCCGCCGGCCTGATGAACACACCAGGGGAAGTGGACCGGGCCGTGGCTGCGGTGAAGAAGCTCGCTTCCTGATTGAGTCGGTTGCCTACTTGCCCACCACACCCGCCATGGGGCTGCTGGCGCTCGCGTAGAGGCGCCGGGGCATGCGGCCGCTCTCGAAGGCGAGGCGTCCGGCCTGCACGGCAAGGTCCATGGCCTGGGCCATCTTGGTGGGCTCGCCAGCCTCGGCCACGGCGGTGTTGAGCAGCACGCCGTCGGCGCCCAGCTCCATGGCCACGGCGGCGTCGGAGGCGGTGCCCACGCCGGCGTCCACGATCATGGGCAGCTTGTAGGCCTCGACGACCTCCTTGATGAGCAGCAGCGTCATGGGGTTCTGCACGCCGAGGCCCGAGCCGATGGCACTGCCCAGAGGCATGACGGCGGCACAACCCTCTGCTCAGAATCGGCCGCGCCAATTCCGAGTCTGGCGGGCCAATGACCGCTTACGCCTCGCCCTTGGCCTGCCGGCTGTAGACGACGAC
>JANYAZ010000293.1 GCA_025361045.1 Geothrix sp.
CGAAGGCGACATCTCCGCCCAGAGCACCAAGCGCATCGCCGAACTGACGGCTCAGCAGGTGCAGGTTGTCACGGCCCCCGCCGATGCCAATGGCGTCGTCAAGACCTACACCCTGGATCAGGTGAAGCAGCTGCCGGCCGATCAGAAGAAGGCCGTCCTGTCTCTCGATGCCGGCTTCGGCTCCAAGCAGTTGGCCGCACCCCAGGCGGGCCTCATGGCCCTGCTAAGCCGTGGCATCGTGGAAGGCAAGATGGCCTGGCCGCTCATCATCGTGGGCATGATGATGGGCCTCGCCTTCATCCTCATGCAAGTGAAGAGCCCCATGCTGGTGTCGGTGGGCATGTACCTGCCCCTGGAGACCACCTTCGCCATCTTCCTCGGCGGCCTCATCAAGGGCGTGGTGGAGATGGTGGGCGCCAAGCGGGGCCTGAACGAGGCCCAGAAGGTGCGCACCGAGAACAACGGTGTCCTGTTGGCCGCCGGGCTCGTCGCCGGTGAGGCCCTCGTGGGACTGCTGTTCGCGGCCTTCGCCTTCTTCGAAGTGAAATACCAGCTCACCAAGTTCATCTGGGGCGTCGACAAGACCGGCGTCACCAACGTTCCAGGCGCCTTCTGGATCAGCCTCCTGATCCTGGCGGGCATCGCCGTCTACCTGGTCAAGGTGCCCCTCGACAATGCCGGCGCCGCCGACGAGCCCGCACCGCCCAGCGCGAATTTCTAAAGCTTTAACGAAAAAGATTCACCGCCAAGACGCCAAGCCGCCAAGAAAAGCAGAAGGCCCTTCATCAGTTGCCCTTCTTGGCGTTCTTGGCGTCTTGGCGGTGATCATTTCATCCTTGAAAGCAGTCCCAAATGAGTGCATTTCCAGATGATTCCTTTCTTGCCGCCATCCCCATCCAGGCCCTCATGTCGGAGCCTGGCGAGCGGGGCAACCTGATCCTGATCCGCCCGAAGATCCTGTCACCCCGCTGGGGCTGGCTGCTGCGGATGATGAAGAAGCCCGCCTATCGCGTGAAGCTGGATGCCCGGGGTACGGCCGTCTGGCAGGCCATGGACGGTGACCGGAACGTGGGGCAAGTGGCCGAGCGGGTGGGACGGGCCTTCCCGGAAGAGGCCGATGCCAATCTGCGGACGGCCCTGTTCGTCCAGGAGTTGGCACGAGGCGGGTTCGTCCGATTGATGAGGCGGCAGCCGGGGTCCGACCCGCTATCCTGAGGCCCCGGAGGCATCGTCCATGGGGCGTCAGCAGGCGAAGGAAGATGGCCAGGTCCTCACCCGCAAGCGGGCGAAGCTGCGGGAACCGGGGATGTGGAAGGTGCTGCTCCACAACGACGACTACACCACCCAGGAGTTCGTGGTGTACCTGCTGACGTCGGTCTTCCGCAAATCGGAACCCGAAGCCACGGCCATCATGCTGGCTGTGCACCGGGCTGGTGTGGGCGTGGCAGGGATCTACACGCGCGATGTGGCCGAGACGCGCGCCGAGCGTGGACGCCAGCTGGCCGAGCGGGAGGGGTTTCCCTTGCTACTCACGGTGGAGGAGAACGATGCCTGATTCACCGCAGCTGAGCCCCGAGCTCAATCAGACCTTCCAGCGGGCCTTCGAGCTGGCCAAGGCCCGTCGTCATGAGGATGTCGCCCTGGAACATCTGTTGCTGGCCCTCCTGGACGATCCCTCTTCCGCCCGGGTGCTGAAGTGCTGTGGCGTGAAGCTGGACGGGCTTCGCAGCGACCTGGAGGCCGTGCTGGGCACGGCCTTCGAGGTTGTGCCTGAAGGGGAAGCCTTCCAGCCGCACAGCACCATGGGGTTTGTGCGGGTGGTGGAGCGGGCTCTGGTGCATGCGTTCAGCTCGGGCAAGCGCACGGTGCAGGGGGGCGAGCTGCTGCCGGCCTTCCTGGAGGAGGAGTCGAGCCATGCCCGCCAGCTCCTCGAGAAGCACGGCGTCAAGCGCTTGGCCCTGCTGAAGGTGCTGAGCCACGGACCGGCCGTGCCCAAGGCCCCGACCAAAAAGCAGGCCGCCACCGAGGAAGCGGATGTGGAAGCAGGCACCGTGGCCGAAAACCCCCTGGAGGCCTACGCCACGGACCTGGTGGCCCGGGCGGCGGCAGGCAAGTTGGATCCCCTGGTGGGCCGTGATGCGGAGATCACCCGCATGGCCCAGGTGCTCTGCCGTCGGCGCAAGAACAACCCCCTGTTGGTGGGTGAACCCGGCGTGGGCAAGACCGCCATCGTGGAGGGCCTGGCCCGGCGCATCCACGAAGGCAGCGTTCCCGAACCACTCAAGGGGGCCCGGATCTATGCCCTGGATCTGGGGGCCCTGCTGGCGGGCAGCCGCTACCGCGGCGACTTCGAGGAGCGCCTCAAGGCGGTGCTGAAGGCCCTGGGTGATCAACCCGGCGCCATCCTCTTCGTCGACGAGATGCACACCTTGGTTGGCGCGGGTGCCACCAGCGGGGGCGCCATGGACGCGGCCAACCTGCTCAAACCCGCCCTCGCTTCCGGCGACCTGCGCTGCATCGGTGCCACCACCTTTCAGGACCTGAAGGGTTCCCTGGACCGGGACCGGGCCCTGTCCCGCCGCTTCCAGGTGGTGGAGGTGAACGAGCCCTCCGTCGAAGACGCCCTGGGCGTCTTGCAGGGCTTGCAGCCAGCCTATGAAAAGCACCATGGCGTGACCTACTCAGCCGAAGCACTGGAAGCAGCCGTGCGCCTGGCCGCGAAGCACCTGCCTGAACGCAAGTTGCCGGACAGTGCCCTGGACGTGGTGGACGAGGCGGGGGCCGCCCAGAAGCTGCTCCCGAAAAAGAACCGTGTGAAAAAGATCGGCTCGGCGGAGATCGAGGCCGTGGTGGCGCGCATGGCCAGGGTCCCTGTGGCGTCGGTCAGCGCGGACGACCGCGAGTCCCTTGCGGGGCTCGAGACCGCCCTCCGGGCGCAGATTTTCGGGCAGGATGCCGCCTGTGAAGCCGTGGCCAGCGCCATCAAGCTGGCCCGCTCGGGCCTGCGCGACCCCCTGAAGCCCATGGGGTGCTTTCTCTTTGCCGGGCCCACGGGGGTGGGCAAGACTGAGCTTTCGAAGCAACTGGCCAAGGCCCTCGGCATCGCCTTCCTGCGCTTCGACATGAGCGAGTACCAGGAGAAGCACGCCGTGGCCCGGCTCATCGGCGCCCCGCCCGGCTACGTGGGCTACGAGGAGGGCGGCCTCCTGACGGATGCGGTGCGCAAGCAGCCCCATGCGGTGCTGCTGCTCGACGAGTTGGAGAAGGCCCACCCGGACCTCTTCGGCGTGCTGCTGCAGGTGATGGATCACGCGGCGCTCACGGACAGTCATGGCCGCAGTGCGGACTTCCGCCACACGGTGCTCGTCATGACCACCAACGTGGGGGCCCGGGAGCTGTCCGCCCGACAGGTGGGCTTTGCCGAGGCCGGGGCGCGGCGCTCGGCCACCGGGACCCTAGAGAAGGCCTTCAGCCCCGAGTTCCGCAACCGGCTCGACGCCATCCTCCAGTTCGCTCCGCTGGGGCGGCCCGAGATGGAACGGGTGGCGGACAAGCACCTGCGGGAGCTGGACACCCAGCTGGCCGAAAAGTCCGTGACGCTCACCTGCACGCCCAAGGCGCGGGCCTGGCTGGCGGACAAGGGCTACGATCCGGCCTTTGGCGCCCGCCCCATGGCTCGACTCATCGAGCGGGAACTGCGTCGACCCCTGGCCGAGGCCCTGCTCTTCGGGCCCCTGGCCAAGGGTGGCAAGGCCAAGGTGGACCTCAAGGGCGGCCGGCTGTGCCTGTCTTTCGGCTGACGAAGAAGCTCCTCTTTCCGGATCCGGAGCTGGCCGAAGACGGCCTGCTGGCCCTGGGTGGGGACCTCAGCGTGCCCCGGCTCCTGCTGGCCTACCGGAGCGGGATCTTCCCCTGGTACGGCGCCGATGACCCGATCCTCTGGTGGTCTCCGCCGGAGCGGGCCCTGCTGCGGCCCGGCCACTTGCACCTGTCGGCGCGAACCCGTCGGAGCCTGCGCCAGCAGCCCTTCGAGATCAGGTGGGATACGGCCTTCACAGCGGTCATCGGCCACTGTTCCCAGGTGCCACGCCCGGGCCAGGACGGCACCTGGATCACCCCGGAGATGCGATCGGCCTATGTGGACCTGCACCTGGCCGGGTACGCGCACAGTGTGGAGGCCTGGCGGAACGGCGTCCTGGTGGGTGGCCTCTATGGTGTGGCGCTCGGCGGGGCCTTTTTCGGGGAGAGCATGTTCAGCCTGGCGCCCGAAGCCAGCCGGGCAGCCCTGGTGGCCCTCGACGCTCGGCTTCAAGCCTGGGACTTCAGCCTGCTCGATGGCCAACTGCCCCACGAGGGGCTGCTGGGGTACGGGTTCCAGACCATTCCGAGGTCGCTGTTCCTGGACGACCTGGCTGTGGCCCTTGCAGCAGAGGATCGGGTGGGGAGCTGGCTTCAAGTTTCAGTAAAATAAGGCCAAGCGGCGAGGCCACGGGACAAGGGAAGGCTGCGGACCGTTCGCAGGTCTCCAGCCCGATTCGTGCGGCCGCACCCCGCCCCAGGATGAGGTCCTGTCGCGGTGGACCGAGGAACCGGACTACTACTCCGAGTGGATCCTCGGCATCTCCCCTGGTGATCCTGGGTGCGTCGGCCTTCCAATCCGACCAGAGGGCCGGATCAAGCACCCGGGGGTCCAGGGTGAGGAGGTCGGCATCCGCGGTATAGCGGGCCACCCCCCAGGCAGCAAGGGCCAGCCCGCCGATGAGGCAGAAGGGGATCCAGGCGTCGCACCTGAGCAGGGTAAGTCCTTCCAGTTCCATCCTCCACGGCTATCATTCCCACAGGCTTACCCCGAGGACTCCCATGCTGACGATCTCGGAATCGCGACTTTCTCCCCGGCACACCATTGCGCTGGTGATGGCCGGAGGCCGCGGGAAACGCCTGATGGATCTCACGGACCACTACTCCAAGCCGGGTCTCGACTTCGGCGGCAAGTACCGCATCATCGACTTCACCTTGTCGAACTGCGTCAACTCCGGTTTCCGCCGGATCATGGTGCTCACCCAGTACAACTCCCACCGGCTGCTGGAGCACCTGCAGTTCGGCTGGACCTTTCTCGCGGGCAAGCTGAACGAATACGTCCACGTGCTGCCGGCCCAGCAGAGCTTCGACAAGAACGCCTGGTACAGCGGCACGGCCGACGCCGTCTACCAGAACCTCGACAACATCCAATCGGCGAATCCCAAGAACGTGCTGATCCTCGCGGGCGATCACATCTACCGCATGGACTACAAGGTGTTCCTCCAGGACCACCTTGAGAATCACGCCGACATGACCATCGCCTGCCTGGAAGTGGCCCGGGATGAGGCAAAGGGATTCGGGATCGCCCATGTGGATGAGCAGGACCGCATCGTGTCCTTCGTGGAGAAACCCGCGGATCCGCCCGCGATCCCAGGGAAACCGGACCGGGCCTTCGCTTCCATGGGGATCTACCTGTTCAACGCCGAGTTCCTCTACAAGGCGCTCATCCTGGATGCAGAGGATCCGAATTCGGGTCACGACTTCGGGAAAGACATCATTCCCAAGATCGTGGGTGAAGCCCGGGTCTTCGCCCATCGGTTCGAGCGCAGCTGCATTCCCAATGCGGGGCATCCCGAGCCCTACTGGCGGGACGTGGGCCATGTGGATTCCTACTGGGAGGCCAACATGGACCTCACCAGCGTGCTGCCTGCCTTGAACCTGTACGACGAATCCTGGCCCATCACGACCCATCAGGAGCAGCTGCCACCCGCCAAGTTCGTTCATGCGGGTGAAATGCGCAATGGCGTGGCGCTCTCGAGCCTGGTCTCGGGCGCCTGCGTCATTTCCGGCGCCCACGTGCACCACTCCCTGCTTTCCAGCCGGGTCTTCGTGCACTCGCACGCAAGGCTGGATGGGGCCATGGTGCTGCCGAACTGCGACATCGGCCGCCACGCCCGTCTGCGTCGCTGCATCATTGCGCGGGACTGCAAGATCCCCGAAGGTCTGGTGGTGGGTGAGGATCCAGAAGAAGACAGCCGACGGTTCTATCGTACCGAAGGTGGCGTCACGCTGATTTCCCAGCGGATGCTTGATCAGCTGGAGCGCTAGCATTTGAATATTCTCTTTGTCGCGTCCGAGCTGTTTCCCTATGTCAAGACCGGTGGCCTGGGCGATGTGATGGCGGCCCTGCCCCGGGCCATGCGCGCCCTGGGTGCCGAGGTCCGGCTGTTGCTGCCCGCTTATCCAGCCCTTCTCGAAGCGGTCGAGCTCCAGGGTGAGGTCACGGCCCTCCCAGAGCTCATGGGGGGCGGGCCCGCTCGCATCCTCCGGGCCGAAGCTCCTGGACTTCCCCTCTACCTGCTGGACCAACCCGCCTTTTTCGACCGACCCGGAGGTCCCTACGGTCAGCCAGAGGACTTGGCCCATCGTTTTGCGGCGCTGTCCTGGGCGGCCTCGTTCCTGGGCCGGGTGGGCGATGTTGCAGGGTGGCGACCTGAGGTCTTGCACGGTCATGACTGGCATACCGGGCTGATGCCTGCCTACGTGGCCTATGGTGAGGGCCCTCGTCCGGCCACGGTGATGACCATCCACAACATCGCGTTTCAAGGACGCTTTTCGGCAGCTCTGTTGAGTGAGCTGTGGCTGCCCCGTCATGCCCTGACTCCCGAAGGGGTGGAATTTCATGGCGACATCGGCTTTCTCAAGGGCGGCCTGAGGCTCGCGGACCGGATCAGCACGGTGAGCCCCACCTATGCCCGCGAAATCCAGCTGGCGGGTGGTCACGGCCTGGAAGGTCTGCTGGCGCATCGGCGCGGTGATCTGCACGGGATCCTCAACGGCGTGGATCGGACCGTCTGGAGCCCGGCGAAGGACGCCCACCTCGTCAGTCGGTACGACCTGAAGCACCCCGGACGGAGAGCTCCGAATCGCCCCGACTTCCAGCGGCGCATGGGCCTGCAGGAGGACCCTGGCGCACCCCTCTTTGCCGCGATCAGTCGGCTGGATCCACTCAAGGGACTGGATCTGGTGTTGGACAACGTGGATCACCTCGTGTCCCAGGGCGCGCAACTGGCGGTCATTGGCACCGGGGATCCCCATGCGGAGGGCGCCTTCCGGCAGGCGGCTCAGCGCCATCCAGGGCGGGTGGCCGTGTTCATTGGCTACGACGAGGCCCTGGCGCACCGGACCTTTGCTGCCGCCGACGTGATCCTGGTGCCCTCGCGCCAGGAGCCCTGTGGCCTCACCCAGCTCTACGCCCAAGGCTATGGCGCGCTGCCGCTGGTGCGTCGCACCGGGGGCCTGGCAGACACCGTCGTGGGGGTCACACCGGAAACGCTGGCCGACGATACCGCCACGGGCTTCCAGTTCGACTGGGCCACGGGCTGGGCCCTGGGCGAGGCGATCAATGAGGCGCTGAGGCTGTTCCGCGATCCCGCCACCTGGCGGCAAGTCCAGCGGCGCGGCATGGCGACGGAATTTGGCTGGGAAGGTCCAGCCCGGGCCTACCTCGATCTTTATGCGACCATTCCACCCGAGGGGATTTGAGATGGACATTCGTGCAGCTTGGCAGAGCATCACCGTTCACCCCATGGGGGGCTGGCGGCAGGTGGCGGAACCCACCCTGCCCACCCTCGATCCGACCAGGCGCCTCCTCTGGTGTGGCATCGGGGGTTCCCTGCTTCCGTCTGAAACGCTGGTGCGGGCCTTCGGCGACGAACGGGCCGTCCGGAACTGGGTCACCCTGGCCTCGCCCGAACCGGCGCCGGACTTCCGCCTCCAGCCCGGTGACCAGCTGGTGCTGGCCTCCAAGAGTGGCAAGACCCTGGAACTCTGGACCTGGATCTCCCGGCTGCGGGCGCTGCCCGGCCATGCGGAGCTCACTCCACCGATCCTCATCACCCAGGACGATGCGAACCCGCTGGCCACCTGGGGCCGGGCCAATGGCTGCCGCATCCTGCCGATCCCGGTGGAAGTCGGCGGGCGCTTTTCGGCCTTCACGCCCATTGGCACCTTGCCCCTGGCCTGGATGGGCCGGGACGCTGCGGCGTTTCTGCAGGGTGGCCGCGGCGTCATCGCCGAGATCGAGGCGGGCCAGGGGCCCTGGTACGACCGGGTGACCGCCACCGTGGACCTGCTGTTCGATGCCCACCAGCGCGGTATCACCGAATGGGTGCTCATGCCCTACGCCATGCGCCTCGACAACCTCTCCGCCTGGTGGGTGCAGCTGGTGGCCGAATCTCTGGGGAAGGTGGCGAAGGATGGCACCCGCAAGGGCTACACGCCCATCCGGGCCGTGGGCCCCGTGGATCAGCACAGCCAGCTGCAGCGCTGGATGGCGGGCCCCCGCAACCTCGGTGTGATCGTGATGTCCGTGGATGGTGTGCCGGTGTCGGAGAAGCTGGATCCGCCGCCGGGTTGCCCCTACCCGGGCCTTTCCAACTTGCAGGGCACCGACATCCTGCGTGCCCAGGCCGAAGGCACCATGGGAGCCCTGGAAGCTGCTGGCGTGCCCGTTCTGCGCTGGTCCATGCCGAGGCTGAGTGAGCACGAGCTCGGCGCCTTCATGATGGCCTGGCAGGCCATCATCGGCATCCTGGGTTTCGCCTTGGACCTGGATCCCTTCGATCAGCCCGAAGTGGAGGATGGGAAGAAGCGAACCTTCAAGCGGCTTGGGCTGGCTTGAGGCGGGGGCAACCGGAAACCGGGTTCAGAAATCCGTGATCAGGGCCTTGTCCCGCTCGAGGGCTTCCAGAGCCGCGGTGCGGTGCTCCTGATAGGTCGCGTCATTCAGGTGCAGGATGTCCAGAGCCTCCCAGGTGGCTCCAGCCAGAGAGTCTGGCATGCCGATGCCCACCTGCAGGTCGAAGGCCATCTGGTTGCCCAGGGCCACGAGCGCCACCAGTCGTTGGTGTTCCACGAGCGCATGGAGGGGATCGTGGTGCCAACGCGCCACCGCCTGGATGCCTTCAGCGATGTTCCAGGAAGAGAGAAGGGCCTCGCCCACCATCGCATGATCAAACCCGAAGGCATCGAGTTCCAGGGTGAGCCCGTCGCCCCCCTGTTCGCTGAGGTGCTTCAGCAGGGCACTGTAGCTTTCGGGGAACTTCAGGTGCATGACACTCTTCCCGATGTCATGCATGAGCCCGGCCAGGAACACCTCTTCCGTGATGGGGAAGCGCATGGACTGGCTGAAGGCACTGCCGCCCAGGGCCGTCACCAGGGCATGTTCCCACAGGATGCGTTCATGAACCCCCGCTGGACCTCGGGTGAAGAGGTTCTTGACGCTGGAGGCGAGCACCACGCTGCGGGTGGTGGAGAACCCGAGGGTCATGATCGCCTGGGTCAGGGTGGTCACTTCCCTGACCCGGCCGAACATGGCGGAGTTGGCGACCTTCAGGAGTTGGGAGGAGAGGGCCTGATCGGTGCGGATCAGGTTCTGGAGCTGTTCCGTGGACGCATCCAGATCCGCCGTGAGTCGAATGACCCGAGTGGCCACCTGCGGCAAAGGCGGCAGCTCACCCAGGTTCTTGATCAATTCGAGCGGAGACAGGGGCATGAGGACATTCCCTCGTTGGGGCTTCCCCATCCTCATCTTCATCTGGCAGGAAGGACATGAATTCGGTGCCAGAACCCCCCGGCGCTCAGGCCATGGTCAGCTGGAACAGATGCGCAGCACTGGAGGCCAGATGCTCCATCAAGTCGATGCTCTTGGCCGTAAGCTTGCCGGGCTTGGGGTCATTGCACTGGATGAGGCCGTAGGTCACGTCATCCCGCCGGATGGGAAAGAGG
The DNA here is from genome assembly GCA_025361045.1 of Geothrix sp. Classification (GTDB taxonomy): domain Bacteria; phylum Acidobacteriota; class Holophagae; order Holophagales; family Holophagaceae; genus Geothrix. The sequence continues at coordinate 9,808 of JANYAZ010000293.1, forward strand.
CCCACGGTTTCATATCCCGCGGCGCAGCAACGGTTGCGGGTTCGGCCAAGGAGCTGAGCCTCTGGCGAGGCCAGCAGGTTGCAGATGGAGGGGGTCACGAAGCTCCCCCGATCCGTCGAGAACCGCTGCGCCTGTTCCATTTGCCCCGTTAGCACTTTGCCGCACAGACAGGCCAGGATCGGGTTGCGATTCACATCCCGCAGCAGGTGCCCATCCTCGTCCGAGGTGCAGAGATCAGCTTCCAGGGAGACAAAGCTTTTCGGAAAACCCAAATGGGCGGCATAGGGGTAACCAGGTCCCGACTTGAGGCGGATGGCGACGGCCTCGCAGCCCGACAGGTGCCGGGCGAGGACCACCAGTTGTTGCGCCACCTCGTTCGGTTCGGCCAGCGTGTTGGCCATCCGCAGCAGATCGAGGAAGGCCCGGCGCTCCAAATCCAGACGCCGAGTGGTTGATGGGGCATGAGCTGGTCCGGCCATGGCCGACGCTCCTTGATCCAACTATCGGAACCGGACTGCGAGGTCATGAGGAAACATACGTCCCCTGCCGGTCGCCTGACCTGATTTCCCGGCTGGCCCGAGCCTTCGCGGGCTTCGCTGGGAGATGGTGGCCAACCTGGTTGTGATGTTCAGCCCACCGGGTGCCCGGCTCGAAACGCTGCCTGTGCAGCGTCTCTCGCCACCCGGTTGGGCTTCATGGAGGGGGCATTTGGCAGCTGCTGCCGATGGCGGCCGGGAGGTAGAGATGCTGGACGTAGTCTTGCACCATGCGATCGGCATTGAAGCGCCAGCCCAGGGTGCGGATGGACTGTTTCATGCGATCCACCCAACACCGGGGCACGCCGGTGGAGTTGCGATTCTCGTAGTACATGGGCACCACCTCTTCCTCCAGCAAGCGGAAGAGGTCCTCGGCATCACGTTCATCCTGGATGGCCTGGTTGGCGTGGACCTCGCCAGTGCCGATGGCGAAGCCGTTCTGGCCGTCGTAGGACTCGGCCCACCAGCCATCTCGCACCGAAATGTGCAGGCCGCCGTTGAGGACGACCTTCATGCCGCTGGTGCCGCAGGCCTCGAGGGGGCGCTGGGGATTGTTGAGCCAGGCGTCGATGCCCTGGTAGAGCATGCGGCCCACGTGGATGTTGTAGTTCTCGATGAAGAGGATGCGGTGACGGAACCGGGGGTCCTCCAGGATCTTGGCGACCTTCTGGATGAGCCCCTTGCCGGTGCTGTCGGCGGGGTGGGCCCGGCCGGAGAAGACCAGGTTCACGGGCCGCTCGGGGTGATTCACCAGCCGATCCAGGCGGTCGAGATCTGAGAACAGCAGGTCCGGCCGCTTGTACGGGACAAAGCGGCGGGCGAAACCGATGGTGAGGGCATCCGGGTCCAGGGGGGGCGGCTCGATCTCGACCAGGCCCAGGCGAGCGCGGGTGGCTGCGCAGCGCTGCCGGATGAACCGGATGGTCCGGGCCTTCAGGACCTGCTTCGTCTCCCAGATCTCTGCGGACGAGACGTTCATGATCTTGGCCCAGGTGTCGGGTCGGGTCAGGGCCCCCTGGTACCCCACACCCAGGTGCGATTCGTAGAGATGGTTCATCTCCGTGGCCAACCAGGTGGGCAGATGGACCCCGTTGGTGACATGGCCGATGGGGACGGCCTCTTCCCGCAGCCCCGGATAGAGGTGGTTCCACATCTTGCGGGATACCACGCCGTGCAGGGCGGAGACGCCGTTCGCGCGGCGCGAGAGCTTCAGGGCCAGCACGGTGGGCAGGAAGGGGGACCCATGGTCGTGGGGGTTGACCCGGCCCAGGCCCATGACCTCGTCGAGCGACAGCTTCAAACCTTCCGCGAGCGGTCGCAGGTGCTCGGTGGCCAGATCTGCAGGGAAGCGGTCGTGGCCAGCATCCACGGGCGTGTGGGTGGTGAACACCGTGGCCGAGGCGACTTCATGCAAGGCCTGGTGGGGATCCATGCCATCGAACTGGATGCGGTAGCGGGCCCGCTCCAGCAGGGCGAAGGCCGAGTGGCCCTCGTTGAGGTGGAATACGCTGGCGTTGATGCCGAGGGCGCGCAGGGCCCTTGCCCCGCCCACGCCGAGCAGCAGTTCCTGCTCGATGCGCATGCGCTGGTCGCCACCGTAGAGGCGGGCCGTCAGGGCCACGTCCTTCGGGTCGTTCTGCTTCACGCGGGTATCCAGGAGCACGAGTCGGATCCGACCAACCTGCACTTCCAGGACGGCAGCATGGACGAGCCTCCCGGGCAGTTCGACGGACACATAGACCGGCTGGCCGTAGCGATCCACCGCCGGGATCAGGGGCAGGTCGGCGATGTCGAAAGGCTCCACCACGTCCTGTTGCCAGAAGTCCGCGTTGAGCACCTGGGAAGTATACCCCTCGTGGTACAGCAGACCCACGCCCACCAGGGGAATGCCCAGGTCGGACGCGGCTTTCAGGTGATCGCCCGCCAGGATGCCCAGGCCCCCCGAATAGATGGGCAGGGATTCATGGATGCCGAATTCCATGCAGAAGTAGGCCACGGGCCTGGAGCCCAGGGCCCCGGCGTGAGTGAGGCCCCAGGTGGTCACCGGGGTCAGGTATTCCTTGAGCTGACGGAGGGCCCGATCCACCCGGGCGGGCACGTCCACATCCGCGGCACGCAGTTCGAGTTGTTCCGGTTCGATCTGCTTGAGGACCGACATGGGGTTCTGATGGGCCTTGTGGTACAGCTCCAGGTCGAGGTCGCGGAAGATGGTGCGGACCTCCGGTTTCCAGGTCCACCAGAGGTTCTGGGTGAGCTTCTGCAGCTTGGGGATGAGCTTTTCCATGACGGGTCCTAAGGATGGTGCGAAAGGAACTAGCGTTCGGGTTTCAGGAAGAGGGCTGCCAGCGGCGGCAGGGTGAGGTGAAGCGATTGCGGGAAGCCATGGGCGGGGATGGGTTCGGTCTGGACCCGTCCGGTGTTGCCCAGGTTGTGTCCGCCATAGAAGGTGGAGTCGGTGTTCAGCAGTTCGACGTAGGTTCCCGGCGTGGGCACGCCGATGCGGTAGCCACCCTGGGTCGACGCCGTGAAGTTGAAGGCGATGACCACGAAATCCCGGGTATCGGTGGCCCGGCGCAACAGGGTGAGCACGCTGTTGAAGCGGTCACCGCAGTCGATCCAGGCGAACCCGCCGGGCTGGCAATCGCCTTCATGCATGGCCGGGTGGCGGCGGTAGAGGGCGTTGAGGTCGCAGATCAGGTCGTGGACTCCCTTGTGCTCCGGCTGGTTCAGCAGGCCCCAGTCCAGCGCGGTGTCGTGATTCCACTCCCGCCCTTGGGCAAACTCGCCACCCATGAAGAGCAGTTTCTTGCCGCCATGGGCGAAGAGCCAGGCGTAGAGCAAGCGCAGGTTCGCCATGCGCTCCCAGGGGTTGCCCGGCATGCGGCCATAGAGGCTGCGCTTGCCGTGGACCACCTCATCGTGGGAGAGCGGCAGGACGTAGTTCTCCGCATCGTGGTAGAGCATGGAGAAGGTGATGTCGTTGTGGTGGTGGGGGCGGGCCATCATGCCTTCGCCCAGGTAGCGCAGGGTGTCGTGCATCCAGCCCATGTCCCACTTGAAGCCAAAACCCAGGCCGCCCTTGTCTGTGGGCCGCGACACGCCGGACCAGGCCGTGGATTCTTCGGCCACCGTGAAGGCATCCGGGAACTGCGCGTAGAGCACCTCGTTCAGGCGACGCAGGAAGGCCACGGCCTCCAGGTTCTCGCGGCCCCCGTGGCGGTTGGGGATCCACTGGCCCGCCTCGCGGCTGTAGTCGAGGTAGAGCATCGAAGCCACCGCATCCACCCGCAGGCCATCCACATGGAACTGATCGAGCCAGAACAGGGCGTTGGAGATGAGGTAGTTCTGCACCTCGACCCGGCCGTAGTTGTAGATCAGGGTGCCCCAGTCCATGTGCCGTCCCTGGCGGGGATCCGCGTGCTCGTAGAGGTGGGTGCCGTCGAAGCTGCCCAGGCCGTGCGCATCCTCGGGGAAGTGGGCCGGCACCCAGTCCAGGATCACACCCAGACCTGCCTGATGCATGGTGTCCACGAAGGCCTTGAAGTCCTCGGGGCCGCCGAACCGGCTGGTGGGCGCGAACATGCCAAGCGGCTGGTAGCCCCAGGAAGGATCGTAGGGATGCTCGGTCACCGGCAGCAGCTGCACGTGGGTGAACCCCAGCCAACTGGCGTAGGGTGCCAGGTCCGCGGCGATCTCCTGGTAGCTCATGAAGGAGCCGTCGGGCCGGCGCCGCCAGGAGCCCAGGTGCAGCTCATAGATGCTGACGGGCGCCTGGTGGGCTGGGGTCTTCTGGCGGGCCTCCATCCAGGCTCCGTCCTTCCAGGCATGAGCCTGGAGGCCGTGGACGATGGAAGCCGTACCCGGCGCGCGCTCGCAGCGGAAGGCGTAGGGATCTGCCTTGAGAGGCAGCAGGTTCCCGCTCTGGCCATGGATCTCGAACTTGTAGAGCATGCCGGCCACGAGCCCTGGGATGAAGGTCTCCCAGAAGCCATTGGGCCCCGCCTGGGCCAGGGGATGGGCGCGGCCATCCCAGCCATTGAAGTCCCCCACCACACTGACGGACCGGGCATTGGGGGCCCAGACGGCGAAGCCCACTCCTGCGAGGCCACCCACGGTTCGGGGATGTGCGCCCAACTTTTCGTAGGCTCGCAAATGAGTTCCCTCGCCAAGCAGGTGCAAATCAAGGTCACCTAAGGTCGAAGGGGTGCGGGGCGCTTCCATGGACCATTCTAGGGTGTGAAGGCCATCCGTGGACCCACGGATTCAGCGGATCTGGCGATCCCGAACCTCGTGGATTGAGGATGCACTTGTCCGGCAAGCTCGCGGCCACCTTGATTGCCTCTGCCCCAGGGTGCGGAGCAGAATGGGCCCTCGCCAATCACGTGGAGGAAGGCCATGCCTGAATACCTCGGACCCGGAGTCTTTGTCGAGGAAACCAGTTTGCGAGCGAAAGCCATCGAGGGCATCAGTACCAGTACCGCCGCTTTCGTCGGCCCGACCCGCAAGGGTCCAAGTGGCAGATGCCCCGCTCTGCTCACCAGCCTGGTGGATTTCCAACGCATCTATGGCAGCCTGGCCGACCTTCCCATCGCCGGTCCGGCAGAGGTGAAGCGGAACCATGTCGCCCATGCCGTTCAGGTCTTCTTTGCCAACGGTGGCAGGCGACTCTATGTGGCCCGCACCAGGCCCAACCGGACGCGGACCCTGCCCACTCCCGCTGACTACGCCGCGGCCCTGGCCACGTTGCAACCCATGGAGGATGTGTCCACCCTCGCGGCTCCTGGCTATTCCGCACGCTGGGTGTCGGACAAGACCGCATGGGAAGCCATCCAGGGCCAGTTGATCGCTTTCGCTGAACAGGCCGGTACTTATCGCTTTGCCGTGCTGGATGCCCCACCTGGCGTCACGCTCCTCGAAGTCAGGGGCATTCGGAGCAAACTCGATTCCAGCCACGCGGCCCTGTACTACCCCTGGGTGACGGTGGCCAACCCCCTCGCGGGAACCTCCGCACGCCAACCCCAGACCCTCAACCTGCCGCCGTCCGGTTTCCTCTGTGGCCTCTACGCCGCTACGGATATTGAACGGGGGGTGTTCAAGGCCCCAGCCAATGTGCCCATCCAAGGCGCCCTCGGCTTGGAGCAGACCCTCACCCAGGCCCAGCAGGAGATCCTCAATCCCGAGGGCATCAACTGTCTGCGCTGCTTCCAGGGCAAGGGCAACCTCGTGTGGGGAGCGCGCACCCTCTCCAGCGATCCGGAGTGGAAGTATCTGAATGTGCGCCGCACCTTCAACTACCTGGAAGGTTCCATCGATCGCGGCACCCAGTGGGCCGTGTTCGAGCCCAATGGCGAAGCGCTGTGGGCCAACATCAAGCGCACCATCGAGGACTTTCTCTACAACGAGTGGAAGAACGGCGCGCTGATGGGGGCCAAGCCGGAAGAAGCGTTCTTCGTCCGCTGCGACCGCACCACCATGACGCAGCAGGATCTCGATCAGGGCCGCCTCATCTGTCTGATCGGAGTCGCGCCCATCAGGCCGGCGGAATTCGTCATCTTCCGCATCGGCCAGTGGACTTCCGACAGGCCCACCTGAGGTCCGAGCGCCGCCATCAGTTCAGGAGCTTCCACACTCGCAGCGCTTCGCTGACGCTCCAGGCCTGGGCATCGCAGCCGCGGGACGTGTGGGGGGCGTCGCCATCGAGGATTTCGGGCAGCTGGCCGAGGCAGCCTGAATCCAGCAAGGGCACGATCGAACTCAGCCAGGCGCGGGCCGTGGCCCGGGCGGCGGGATCACCATCCCAGGCCAGGTCGAGCGCCTCGCAGAGCATGGGCAACTGCCAAACCCAGGCCGTGCCGTTGTGGTAGGCCGGCTTGCGCCGCGTATCCTCGTCGCCTTCGTAACGACCCTGGTAGGGCTGCGTCGGATCGTTGAGGGTGCCGCCCCAGGGCGCTGGGATGGGCAACGGCACCGAGACGGGCAGGGGTGCCAGACTTCGCAGGCCACCGGGCACCAGCAAGTGCCGGGCGCAGGCGGCCACGGACCGTTTGGCACGCTCCCCGGTGACCAGACCGAGGGAAACAAGGAACAGCTGGTTGGGGCGCAGGTGATCGGCGGGCACGGCGTCCTTGGCGGCCACCCCCGCTGAGCCCAGCAGCACATCGGCGAACCAGCCCCGATCCTCCAGCCAGAAGGCCCCGAGGGAGGCTTCGGCCCGGGCGGCGGTGGCTTGCCAGGGCTCGCCATCGCTGGGAGCGCAGAGCCGGTCCAGCAGCCGCAGCAGGCGGATCCAGAGGGCCTGGATCTCCACGGGGTAACCCTCGCGCGGTGTGCCCATGGGATAGCGCGTGTCCATCCAGGTGTAGTGCGCCGGGCTCCAAAGCAGCGCCGAGGCCGGATCCATGCGGACACCATGGCGGGCCCCGACCCGCAGATGTTCACCCAGGGACGTGAGCACCTCAAGGATGGTCCGGCCGCCCGCTTCAGCCTGGAAGAAGACCGACCCCAGCTGATCCGCGGCCTCTTCACAGGCCACGGCCAGCCAGAGGGGTGCGTCCGAGGTGTCCCGGTCCCCGGTGTGATCGGCGCCCAGCATGTTGGGCAGCGTGCCGCCGTCCTCCAGGGCTGCGAAAGTACGCAGGATGAGCGCAGCATCCTCGGCCTGCCCCGAGGCCAGGAGTCCCCGGCAGACGATCAGCGTGTCCCGGCCCCAATCCAGGAACCAGGGGTAGCCGGCGATGACGGTGAGGCCACTGTCCCGGCGGGCGAGATAGGCCTGCAAAGCCCTCCGAAGGCGCTCCGGAACATCCTGAAGGCCGGCCCGCTCCTGGGAGTCAGGCGTGGTCGGGGCTGCGACTTCCGCATGGACCACCATCCGCACTTCGGATCCCGGTGGCAACGGCAGATCGAACCAACCCGGGCTCCAGGCATCGCCTGCGTTTGCCAGACCACGGGAGCCTTCGACAGGGTGGAGGATGCCCCGGCAAGCCTCGGGCTGGGGGTGGTATGCGCCGGCGTCCACCCAGGCGTCCAGGTGGCGATCCTGCGCCGGGCCGAAGTGGAATCCCGTTCGGCTTTCCAGGGTCGTGGTGGTGGCCAGGAAGTGGCTCTCGAGGGGGGCATCGAGGTGGGTCTCGCCATGGAAGGAACGATCTTCCAGATCGAGCCGCACGGTGAGGCGCACGGAGTGGCCCGAGGGCAGGTCGGTACCCGCTCCGGCGTTGGGCGGCCGACTCCAGCGCAGCACCACCGCGTTCTGGTCCACCGGCATGTCCGCCTCGAGGCAGAGCTCCACCCGACGGCCGTCCCCGGCGCTGGCCAGGAAGGTCCAGCGGGCCGGAGGACCGGCTGTGAACGTCAGCAGGTTGTGGCCGTCCAGGGGGGTGATGAAACCGTCCGCATTCACCCAGGCCCGCAGACGCTTGGCCAGCACATGCCGATCGGAAGGGGCCGAGGCATGCAGATTCGCAGCCAACAGGCAGTCGTACTTGGAGGCGATGGCTCCCAGGTCCCCGTGCAGGCGGGCCATGCCGCCGCGCCCATTGGTGAGCAGCGCCAGACCGTCGCGTCCTGGGGGCGTTGAGTTTGGAATCCCATTCAGGAAGAGGAGGTCGGCCTGGATAACCTCGGCACCCGCCACATGACCTTGGAAGCGGAGCGTGGCAGCCCCCTTCCGAGTGGGGCGGGGAGGAATGGCGGCGATGCACCCGGTCTGGGTCGGCACGCTGCGCAGATGCAGGTCCAGATGTCCCGCCACCCGCAGGGTGCACTCGAAGGGGGCAGGGTCCTGCAGCAGCAGCCAGTGGCTCGGCGCCACCAGACTCACGCGCCGGGCGTCCCCCTCTTGCCAGGTGGTGACCAACGGAAAGGCTGAAGAAGCCAGGGCCGCGTCCAGGGCTGCGAGCAGGTCCCTGCTCAGCAAGGCCTTATCCGCATGGGGCAGGGCCGCGAGAAAGGCCGCCGGATCCTGCGCGACCCGTTCCGCCAGCTCGCGCCAGTCACCGGGGCCAAGGGCTTCGGCAGGGTGCACTGCGGCCAGGGCCTGGAGCCCCCAGGCCGCCTGGGCCCGGGCGTTCCGGTAGGCTTCACCGGCCAGTCCCTGGGGGGTGGCGTGGGCCGACAGGCAGTAGCTCCCATTGGGTGGAAGGATGAGCCCCCGGTTCTGGCCAGGCAGGGCCGCGTGCTCCGGCAGGACCTGACCCAGCAGGTCCACGGGTGCCTCCCCCAGGTGGGCCCAGTCTTCTTCCTGGAGCTGGCAGCTCTGAGCCTGATCTGGATCGAGGTTGACGAGCACCAGGACGCGATCCAGGCCTTCCGCGGAGGTTCTCAGCAGGGCCAGTACCACCGCATCGTCACTGCTGATCCGCCGGATGACCGTGCCATCAAAGAAGCAGGGGTGGTTGGAGATCAGGCGATTGAGCACCGCCAGTTCCGCCACCAGGTTGGGTTCTGCGCCCCAGGCCAGATCTCGGGCTTCATGCACGTCCACCTTTTCCGTGGCCAGCCACTCCACCCCAGCCGTGAATCCGAATCCACCGTTCTGCCCCACCAGTGCGCAGAGGCGGTTGCGCAGCAGCGACCAGGCCATGCCCCGCCCGGCCAGGCGGAGGTTGTCATGGGTCTCGCTGTAGTGGACCAGCAGGCCGGTCTGATGTCCCTGCTGGAGGCAGTGATCGAGGTAGTGCGCGACCTCAATGGGATGGTGGTTCTGGAACAGTTCCGAGTAGGCCCACTGCATGCCGCCCTTGGTGAGCAGGGCTTCGGTGGCGGCCCAGGCACCGCCCAGACCCTCCAGGAGGAAGACCGTATCCGGGTAGGCCTGGTGGACCTTCGCCGTGATGTACTGCCAGGCGGGCAGGGGCACCATGTAGCCCGCGTCACAGCGGAAACCGTTCACGCCGCGCTCGCACCACACCAGCAGGGCCCGGGCCACTACGTCCCACAGGGCCGGGCTGCCATGGTCCAGTTCCACCAGGTCCTCCCAAGTGGTGCCCCAGGCCCCCGGGCTGTGGAAGGTGCCGTCCGGGTTCCGCTTGAACCACTCCGGCCGGTGCTCCAGCAGGCGGGAACCCCAGCCCGTGTGGTTCACGAGGATGTCGAGAAAGACCTGCCCTCCCCGCTGGTGCACGGCTGCGGTCAATTCCCGGAACTGCTCTTCGGCGGTGGTGCGCCGATCGAAGTCCACCAGGGCGGGATCGATGGCCGTGAGATCCAATTGCGCGTAGGGGCTGCCAAAACGGCCCATGCGGGCATAGGTGGTGGGCACCGGACCCACGGGCAGCAGGTGCAGGATGCGGCTGCCCAGGCGATCCATGATGTGCGGCACGGCCGCCGTAAGATCCCGCAGCCCGCCTGAGGGAGGAATCACGGCATAGCCCGCGACATCCAGGGCCTGGATGGCCTCTCCAAGAGCAGGAGTCTGGCGGGACGCAGCGCCGCCGAACATGCGAGGGAAGGCACAGTAGATGGTGTTGGCCGTGCGCAGGCGGTCGGGATGGATCGACAGGCTGGCATCTTCGCCCTCAGGCCAGTGCTGACTCCCCTCCGGATCCACACAGTAGGCCTTGGCGCAGAAGCAGCCCGGCTCGGTCAGGGCCAGATCCAGCGACCACCCATCTCCCAGGGTCGTCGTGCCCAACGGGATGTCACGCCAGGAGGATCCCCCGGGATCCCCGGACCCCTCGCCCAGGAGGGACAGCGTCTCGGCGCGCATGCCCGCCCCCCGCGTGAGGTTCGTGCGGAGAAAGGCCTTCCAGCCGACGGCCCCCGGCTTTGGGTGGGCCAGGGTGAAGACCACCCGATCCCCCACGAAGCGGAGCAGCTGGGAGCCTGGGGGTGGTGTCATCGCAGGGTGGGACATGGGCTGCAACCGCAGGGGGTGGCGGAGTGGGTCGGCCTACTCGATCCCCAGCCGTCCCTGGCCCATGCGGATGATCGCAGGCACATGCAGGTCGTCGGAGCTGCCGGGT
>JANYAZ010000306.1 GCA_025361045.1 Geothrix sp.
ATCAGGCCGTGGACTTGGTGACTCCCGATGCCCTCAAGCGGCAGCTGCGCGAGCGCATCCTGGCCGAGGCCATCCATGCCGCGTGAGTGGCGGCTAAGGATTGAGGACATCCTGGAGTCCATAGCCAGGATTCAGCGGTATCTGGATGGGATGGACCAGACTGGATTCATCCGGGACGATCGCACCATGGATGCGGTGGTGAGAAACTTCGGCATCATCGGCGAAGCCGCAGCCCATCTCCCTGAAGATATTCAGGGGGCGCACCCAGAGATTCCCTGGAGTCGCATGAAGGGATTGAGAAACCTCGTTATTCACGAATACTTCGGAGTGAGCCCTGAGATCCTGTGGGGCACGGCCAAGGCTGATCTACCCCCGCTGGTAGGGTTGCTTCAGGCCATGCTTGCGAGAAACCAGTCGTGAGGAGCTCCGGCCCTGGCGGGCCGGAGATAGGAAAAGCCATTCTTCCTGCTCAATGAGACAATCTACCTCCTGATTCCCGCAGGGAATCCGGAGCAGGAGCGGTATTTGGCACAAGTCGGAGTGCAAGTGATAGCGGTCGAACCCGGCAGCCTCGCCGAGGAGGCGGGGATTCGCCCCGGGGACACGCTGCTGAAGATCCACGGCGAGGCCGTGCTGGACCAGCTGAACTACCAGTACCTCATCACCCGGGAGGACGAGGCAGAGTTGCTGCTGAAGCGACCTGACGGCAGCACTTTCGAGGCCCATGTCGAGAACGGCGGCGAAGGCATCGGCGTGGACCTGGCCCAGGACGAGGTGAAGGTCTGCAAGCAGAACTGCGTGTTCTGCTTCGTCCACCAGATGCCCAAGGGCTTCCGGAAGTCGCTCTATCTGAAGGACGAGGACATCCGCCTCTCCTTCCTCTACGGTCACTTCACCACCCTTTCCAGCAGCGACAATGCCGAACTGGACCGCATCGTGCGTGAACGCCTCAGCCCCATCCACGTCTCCGTCCACGCCACGGATCCCGTGGCTCGCGTCAAGGTGGTGGGCAATCCCCGCGAGGGCGACGTCCTCCGCAAGATCGACCGCCTGCTGGCCGGCGGCATCGACGTCCACACTCAGGCGGTGGTGGCACCGGGGCTCAACGATGGCGCCATCTGGCAGCGGACCCTGGACGATCTCTGGGCCCGGCGGAGGGCAGGGCGGGGCAGCGTGCTGAGCCTCTCCTGCGTGCCCGTGGGCCTCACCGCCCACCGCGAGAACCTTCCCCTGGTGCAGGACGTGGACCAGGCCTTTGCCCGGGCCTGGGTCGCCCGGTGGAAGCCGGAGGTCAGGACTTACACGGCCGGGAGCAACGGCGAACCCTGGCTGCTGCTGGCGGATGAGTGGTTCACCCGGGCGGGGATCGAGGTGCCGGGTCGGGCCTTCTATTCGAAATCCTGGGCCCAGCTGGAGAATGGCGTAGGGCTGGTCCGCCGCTTTCTGGAACACAGCCGTCGCTTCATCAAGTCTCCACGGGCCAAGGGATTCATGGGGCGTCGAGTCCTCCTCTTGACCGGCGCGAGCTTCGCGCCGGTACTCAGCCGCGTAGCGGCTGAGCTCAACCGCCAAGTAGGAAGCCATTTGCGGGTGGCCGCGGCGAAGAACTTCAGCTTCGGGGAAACGGTCACCGTGGCCGGTCTGCTCTGTGGCGAGGACTTGAAGTACGCGGCTCATGCTGATCGGGATGCCAAGGGCGGCCGGGCCGACTGGGTGGATGCGGTGGTGGTGCCCTCGGCCAGTCTCCGCACTTACACAGGCCCCACCGACCAGTACACGCTGCGGGGCGTGGTGGTCCGGGAAGAAGGCACGTTCCTGGATGACCTCACCTTGCCTCAGCTGGCAGCGGAGCTCGGCGTACCCACGGTACCCAGCGGCGCCAACCTGTCGCACCTGCTGGACCACCTGGAGGCGGCCGACCGGGGTGCCTTCCGGGGTGGGGCCCTCCAGTCCGCCTTCCACGCCGCGGGCCTGAACCAGCCCCAGGGCGCCTACAACCCCTGATTGATCTCAGTCCTTCAAAGAAGAAGGAATGTATGAAAGCGGAGGACGGCCGAGGAGCGGAGGAGAGCAGAGAAAGAACCGGATTTTCTCCGCTTTCCTCAGCTACTCCGCTTCCTCTGCTTTCATGATTATTTTCCTCTTTTGCATTGGATGATGGGGGCATGTCGCCCCTCACCCACGCCCAGTCCCGTCGCCGCATGGCGGCACGGGCGCAACTGGCGGGATCGGCGTTCTGTTTCGGACTGATGGCCATCCTGGCCAGGAAGCTGACCCTGCCAGGGATGGGCTTCACGCCCGGGCACCTCGCCGTGCTGCGCTTCGTGGTGGGCGCGCTGCTTAGCCTGATGGCCTTCGGCCTGATCCCGGGCCTCTATCGACCCAGCAACCACCGCCTGCTGGTGATGCGGGGCCTCTCGGGTGGTGCCGTGGTGGTGCTCTACTTCTATGCCTTGGCCCACATTCCGGCGGGCGAGGCGGGCATCCTCTACAACGTGTTCCCGGTGATTGCGGTGGCCATGTCGATGGTGATCTTCAAGGAACGGCCCACGGTGCACCTCTGGCTGGCCATCCTGGCGGCTTCCCTGGGCGTGGGGCTGGTGCTGAGTCAGGGCCACCTGGGCTTTGGCTTCGGCCGAGGGCAGCTGGCGGCCCTCGGCGCGGCGGTCTTTGCGGCCACCAGCGCCAATGCCATCCGGGCTGTGCGCCACACGGACAATGCCGCCACGATCTTTTTCTTCTTCTGCGTCGCCGGGCTGCCCGTGGTGGTGCCCTTCGCCCTCGCGCCCTGGCCCGGCGGGGCCAGTCCCTGGGCCCTGGCGATTCTCATGAGCCTGCTGGCCTACGGTGGCCAGATCCTGATGGCACAGGCCTACGGCACCCTGTCCATATCCGAAGCCGCGGTCTGGCTGCAGCTGCTGCCCATCGTCCAGTACCTCCTTGCGGTACCCCTCCTGGGCGAACGGGTCACGGCCCCGGGACTCGCAGGTGTCCTTATCACCGTGGCCGGCGTGGCCTATGGCACCGGGATGGGGCATCGGCAACGGGCATGAAAAAGGGCCCCGTTCGGGGCCCTTTCAAGTGTTGCGGGTTCGCCTAGCTGACGGGAGCCGTGGCGCTCGCGGGACGCTTCTTCAGGGAGACGGCCACTTTCACATCGCCACCATCCTGGCCCAGGAACTTGTCCTGGTTTTCGAGGGACTTCTTCTTGGCGGTGTTCGAGGCGACACGGATGGTGTCGAGCACGTCCACCATGGCCTGGAACTTCACGTCCTCGTCGACCTTGAGGAAGACCTTCCGATAGCCGAGGGGCTGGAGCATCACTGCTTCAGGAAGCTTATCTTTCAGGCCCTGGGCATCGATCTTGTCCTGCTGCAGCATCAACGACCCATCCTGGTCCACCTGGATCAGGATGTTGTTCGGATCGGGAGGAGTCACCTTGGTCTGGACGACCACCTGGGGCACCACCACTTTGGTGGCCTTGTCGAGGCCGGGCACCATCACGATGAAGACGATGAGGAGCACGAGCACGATGTCGATGAGGGGTGTGACGTTGATGTCGGATTTCTGCTTGCCTTTGGCGCCGCCGGCATCCATTACTTGCCCCCTTCCTTCACGTCCTTGTCTTCACTGGTGACGATGGACGCCTCGTCGGCGCCACCCTTCCGGCAGACCTGGAACAGTTCATTGACGTATTTGAAGGGGAGATCGGCGTCGGCCTTGACGAACACGACCTTCTGGCTCAGCTGGGAGACGTTGCGATTGATGTAGTCTTCGAGCTTCTGCTTCTGGGCGTCGTTGGTGATGAAGAAGGCCTCGTCCTTGGCATCCTTGTCGTCGATGAGGATGGGGCCCGGACCGGTCACTTCCCACTTGTCGTTGCGCTTGGACGTGAGCATCAGGGTGAGGTACTTCTCGTCCTTGTTCTTCTCCGCCTTCGGGCTGTGCTTGGCGAGCGGCAGCTTCACGCTGCTGTTCACCGCGGGCGTGATCACGATGAAGATGATCAGCAGCACCAGCACGATATCCACGAGGGGCGTGACGTTGATGTCCGACTTCACGCCGCCCTTCTTGCCACCACCTGCATCCATGGTGTTCTCCTCATGAAAGCGCCCGAGGACTTGCGCCCCCGGGCTGGTGTGGAAGGTCCTAGCTCTGGCTTTCGCGGCGGATGAACTCGTCGATCATCTGCGAGGCGGCGTTGTTGATGTTGGTGACGACCACGTCCTGCTTGTTGGTCAGCAGGTTGTAGATCCACACGGCCGGGATGGCGACGATGAGGCCGAGGGCGGTGGTGGCCAGGGCCTCACCGATGGAGCCGGCCAGGGCGTTGATGTCGCCGGCGCCCTTGGTCTTCAGGTCGGAGAAGACCTTGATGATGCCGATGACGGTGCCGAGCAGGCCGATGAAGGGCGCCAGGGCGCCGATGGTGGCCAGGCCGCTCATGCCCTTCTTGAGGAGCTCGACCACCTCGGCGGTGCCGCGCTGAATGGCGCGTTCCACGGGCTGGATGGCGTCATGGTTGGGGTTCATGGTCTTGAGCTGCTTCTCGTACTGGAAGATGTCCAGGCCGTGCTTCAGCACCAGGGCGACGTGGCTCTTGTTGTGGGTGGTGGCGGCGCGCTTGGCAGCCTCGAAGTCACCACGCCGCAGGGTGTCCATGAAGAGCTTGAGGAACTTGTCGGAGGCCTGGTTGCTCTGCGAGTAGGTGACGAAGCGCTCGACGGTTACGTAGATCTGATAACCCAGGAGGATGAAGAGGATAATGATGATCCCCTTGTTCGCGGGGGAGGCCGCCTTGAAGAGCTCCATGGGGGAGAAGCTGTCGTGGCCGCCTTCGGCGAGGGCGAGCAGGAGGGGGGAGGAAAGCAGGTTCATGAGGTTTCCTTATGGGAGAAAAAGGTGAATGACAGGGGAAGGGGTGGGGCTACCGGAGTCGGTACGGCATCGTCAGCTTGAACCGGGCGTACTGGGGCTGCCCGTTCAGCATGGCGGGCTCGAACTTCCACAGCATGGCGTAGGCCTCAGCGGAGGCTCGAAGCTGGGGAGGGCCTTCCTTGGCCGTGGCCGAAGTGGGGATCCCATCGGGACCGACGACGATCTCGACCACCACCGTGCCCTGGATCTTGGCGATCTTGGCGAGGGGCGGGTAGGCAGGGGAGGGAGGCTGGTACTTCACCTTGATCTGGCTGAAGTCGAAATCCACCACCTTGCCCTGGCCGCCGACCACGCCACCGACCACGCCACCGACCACGCCACCGATGACACCACCGGGAACGCCACCGGGCACACCACCGGGAACGCCACCGAGCGAGTGATCCTGCTTCGGCAGTTCCTTCGGGGCTTGCTCTGGCACCACTTCCTGCCTGGGATCAATGGGCGCGGTATCCACCTTCGACGTGGAGGCCATCGGCGGAGGGGGCGGGGGAGGCGGCGGCGGCGGGGGAGGAGGCGGCGGCGGCGGCGCGTCATCCGGCTTCTGCTCGGAGATGTCGATGCCCACCGACTTGATCACCTTCTTGCCGGCCTCGGTCTGTTTCGCCAGCTGGAAGCCGACAAAAGCGAAGAGGCCGTACATGAGTACGGTGGTGGGGATCGTCACCTTGGGGTTACCCCGCTTGATGGCATCATTCCCGGCTGAGAGGGAGGACCGGTAGACGGCATCCTCCAGCGTCTCGACGGGAGCGGCCGATTGGGCGGGAACAGGTTTCTGGGGATCTTTGCTCATGCGACTCCCTTGAAAGATCCAGGAGGAAAAAAACAGCTAGCCGAAACGGCGGGAACACCGAATCGGCCACAACGACTAGGGTAAAGAACTGGGGCAAGCCCAGCGGCTAAGATGGCAAAGGGTGGGCAGTTGGTCAAGCCTTGAAACTGAGCGCAACCCCTCGTGAATACGGCATTCCACTGTTTTTTCATGGATTCCACAACATCCATCGAGGCAGGAAACGGGCAGAGTTGTTAATTTATGTTAAGAAAGTCAGGTCACCGTCATGTCTGAAGTCACAAATCTTGATTTCACCTTCAGGAACGAAGCTGGAAACCACGCCTCACCCGCCCGTGCGGGCCACTTCCTGACCACCCACGGCCAGGTTTTGACGCCCGCCTTCATGCCCGTGGGCACCCAGGGCACGGTGAAGGGGATCACGCCTGTACAGTTACGGGACATCGGTCCCCAGGTGATCCTAGGCAACACCTACCACCTGGGCCTGAGACCCGGCGATGCGCTGGTGGCACAGATGGGTGGCCTGCACCGCTTCATGAGTTGGGATGGCCCCATCCTGACGGATTCAGGGGGGTTCCAGGTCTTCTCCCTGGCTGACTTGCGAAAGATGACCGAGGACGGTGTCACCTTCCAAAGCCACATCGATGGCAGCTCCCAGTTCCTGTCGCCGGAGCGCAGCATGGAGATCCAGCGGAACCTGGGCTCGGACATCTGCATGGCTCTGGACGAATGCCCGCCGGGACAGATGGAGCGCCCTAAGCTCGAAGCCAGCATGGCCCGCACCACCCGCTGGCTGGCCCGCAGCCGGGCCGTGACGCTGCAGCCGCACCAGGGGCTCTTCGCCATCAACCAGGGGGGCACCCACCTGGACCTGCGGCGCCGGCACCTGGACGAGGCCCTGGAGCTGGACGCGAAGACCCCCTTCCAGGGCTTTGCCGTGGGCGGACTCAGCGTGGGCGAGCCCAAGCCGGATATGAACGCCGTGCTGGCCGAGTTCGTG
>JANYAZ010000012.1 GCA_025361045.1 Geothrix sp.
AGCTGACCTTCAACACGGTCTGGGACGTGCGCTGGCCGTCCTCGGACCGGCGCCAGCGGATCGTCTACGAGCGGGACTTCGCCTTGCGCATCCATGATCTGGCCACCGGCAGCGATCGCGGGCTGGCCATCACGGTGCCCACCGACGGCGGCGCCGCGCGGCCCGCGCACATCAGTGCCGAGCGGCAGATCGAGAGTTACACCCTGTCGCCCAAGGGTGAGCGGGCCCTCTTCGTGGCCCGGGGCGATGTGTTCACGGTGCCCATCGAGAAGGGCCCTGTGCGGAACCTGACGAACAGCTCCGGCGCCCACGATAAGCACGCCCGCTGGTCCCCGGACGGCAAGCGGATCGCCTTCATCTCCGACCTGAGCGGCGAGGATCAGCTCTACCTCGTGGATCAGGACGGCAAAGGCAAGCCCGAGGCGCTAACCTCCGGCCTTGCCGTCCAACTGAACCCGCCCAACTGGGCCCCCGGTGGCAAGCACATCGCCTTCACGGACAAGGAGGGCATCATCTACGTGGTCGGCGTGGCGGACCGGAAGCTCGTGCAGGCCGTCAAGGACGAGTTCGGCCGGGTCGGTGATCTGGCCTGGTCTGCGGACGGGCAGTTCCTCGCCTTCTCGCTTGGGAACCTGAACGGCATCCGCAGCCTCCATGTTTGGGGCCTCGGCGACCAGAAGCTGCACAAGCTCACGGGGGACCTGTTCTCCGTCACGGAGCCCACCTGGGATTCCGAGGGCAAGTATCTCTATGCTCTCAGCCGTCGGGACTATGCGCCCCAGATCAGCAATCTGGAGTTCGACTACGCGGGCAACCGCAACGTGGACGTGATCGCCTATAGCCTGCGCAAGGACGTGGCGCACCCCTTCCCGCCCGAGAGCGACGAAGTGGGTACCGCTTCCGAGAAGAAGGAGGACGGCGACAAGAAGGCCGATGCGCCGAGAGCGCCCGTTGCGGTGCGCATCGACTGGGATGGCTTCGAGCAGCGCGGCACCAGGGTGCCCCTGCCCGCGGACAACCTGATGGCACTCGAAGCCGTCCGCGGCTACCTGCTCTATGGCAAGGCGACGCCCTTCGTCTACGGCGAAGCCACTGGCCGCCGCAATGGGGGCAGCAGCCTCTGGATCTTCGATCTGAAGAAGCGCCAGGAGAGTGAATTGCTGACGGAAGTCCAGGGCTGGGCACTCAGTGGGGACGGCACCAAGATCCTGGCCCGCACAGGGCAGGGCCCCGTCAGTTCCTACCAGCTGATCGAGGCGAAGCCCAAGGGCACCGACAAGAAGACGGTCTCCACCAAGGATCTCTTCGTGGATCGCATTCCCGCTGAAGAGTGGCGCGAAATCTACGACGAGACCTGGCGCCGGTTCCGCGACTTCTTCTACGTGAAGAACATGCACGGCTATGACTGGAAGGCCCTGCGCGAACAATACCGTCCCTGGCTCCAGCACGTCACACACCGCTCGGACCTGACCTACGTGCTGACCGAACTCATTTCGGAACTGAACATCGGCCACACCTACACCGAGGGCGGCGACTACATCCTGCCAGAGCGTGCCAAGGTGGGCCTGCCCGGCGCCCGCATCGAGCTGGATGCCGCCACCGGTCGCTACCGCCTGACGCGCATCTACCGCGGCCACAACGAGGAGGCCAAGTACCGCAGCCCGCTCACCGAAGTTGGCGTGGATGCCCACGAGGGAGACTACATCCTTGCCATCGATGGTGTGGAGCTGAAGGCGGACGAGAACCCCTACCGTCTGCTGCGCAACAAGACCTTCGCGGTGACGCTCACGCTGAATGCGAAGCCGGACCTCGAAGGCGCCCGCCAGGTGACCTACCGTCCCATCGAGAGCGATGCCAGCCTGCGTTATCTGGATTTCGTGCTGCGTTCGAAGGAGACCGTGGACCGGCTCAGTGGCGGAAAGGTCGGCTACCTCCACATCCCCGACATGGGTGCCCCCGGGCTCTACGAGTTCATCAAGTGGTACTACCCCCAGATCCGCAAGGAGGGTTTGGTGATCGACGTCCGTGCCAACGGTGGCGGCAACACCAGCCAGATGTTCATCGAACGCCTGGGCAAGAAGCTGTTGGGCACCCGCTTCGGTAATGATGGCGACCACCCTTCGACCTATCCCAGCACCGTCTTCCACGGTCCCATGGTGGCCCTTACCAGCGAGACCAGCGCCAGCGACGGCGATATTTTCCCCTACCACTTCCGGTTCGCGGGTCTTGGCCCGCTCATCGGCAAGCGCACCTGGGGCGGCGTCGTGGGCGGCGGCAATTCAGGCCTGATCGACGGGGGCAGCGTCTTCGTGCCGCGCTCGGGCACCAATGCGCCCACCGGCGAGTGGATCATCGAAGGCGAAGGCGTGAGCCCCGACATCGAGGTGGAGAACGATCCCATCTCCATGCTGGCGGGTCATGACCTCCAACTAGAGCGGGGCGTCCAGGAGGTCCTCAAGCGCATGGCCGAGAAACCGATGCACTTACCCAAGCGACCCGCCGACCCCATCAAGACCAAGTAGGTCCATCCAGAACGCCGGAAATATCCCGGCGGCATCCTGACCAAGCGAGGGCCGGGCCCCATGAGGCCTGGCCCTCGTGATTTGAGGCTTTTTTGGCTTGGTGGTCAGACCATTGGCAGGTAGTGTTCTTGGCAGTTGATCCGGAGGTAGATAATGTTGCTCGGTGCTCTTGCGGCCACGCTGCCGCTCATCGTCCTGCTCATCGGCATTCCGCTGATGATGAAGCCCGCCGCGAAAGTGGCGCCCGTCGCGTGGCTGGTAACCGTTCTCACGGCCATTTTCGTCTTCCACTTTCCCGCGAAGGTGACCCTGCTTGCGGCCCTGCAGGGCGGGCTCACGGGGCTCTTCCCGATCATGTACATCCCCTTCGGCGCGCTGGTGGTCTACAACGTGCTGAAGACCACGGGCTGGATGGACAAGATGCA
>JANYAZ010000041.1 GCA_025361045.1 Geothrix sp.
GGACCAGGTGCGCCTTCACCTCGGCCAGGCGCTCGGGCAGCACCGCCAGGAACACCGTATCGTCGCCCGCGATGGTGCCCATCTGGCCGGGCAGGGGATCGGCATCGAGGCTGAGGCCCAGGGCCTGGGCGAAGCCCGGCGAAGTGCGCAGCACCAGCAGGTTGGGGGGGGCCTCCGTGATGCTCACGTCGGGTAGGGCCTGGCCGCCCGACTCCACGCGGCGGTAGCGGCCCTGGACCTTCTGCACCCCCAGCCGCTTCAACCGACGGGAGAGGGTGGACTGGGTCAGTTCGTGGCCTTGCGTCTTCAGCCGTGCCTGGAGGTCCCCCTGGTCGGTAATGGGGGCACCGTCCAGCAGCTGGAGGATGAGGGAATCCAAGTCCATGCATGGATGATGCATGAAATTGCATACACCAACAAGGCAGAATTTAAAGAAGCACACCAAATTCACACAAATTTCTGCTTGAACGACGTATTCAAGCATGCATAATATGCATTCTGCCGTGTGGTTATGCACCTCCCATGCGCGCATATGCACAGGATGCCCGCATGACCACCACGCTACCGATCCCCGCCTTGCTCCCCACCTACGCCCCCTATCCTTTTCCCTTGGTGCGGGGCGAGGGCGACCGGGTCTTTGACGACCAGGGCCAGGCCTGGTGGGATTTCTACGGAGGTCACTGTGTGTGCGCCACGGGTCATAGCCATCCCAAGGTGGTGAAGGCCATTTCCGATCAGGCGGCTTCGCTGCTGTTCTATTCCGCCGCGGCCGCGCTGCCCATCCGGGATCAGGCTGCCACGCAGATCACGGCCTTTGCGGGGATGGATTCCGTCTTCTTCTGCAACAGCGGCGCCGAGGCCAACGAGAACGCCCTGAAGGTGGCCCTGCTGCTCACAGGCCGAAAGCAGCTCGCGGCCTTCCAAGGTGGCTGGCATGGCCGCACCCTGCTGGCCCTGTCCGTGACCGACGATCCGAAGATCACCGAGCCCTTCGCGGACCAGCTCGTGCCCACGCTGCGCCTGCCCTTCGGCGATCTCGTGGCCCTCGCATCGGCCGATTTCTCGGGTGTGGCCGGCGTCATCCTCGAACCCATCCAGAGCATGGCCGGCATCAAGACGGCCTCGAAAGCATGGTTCCAGGCCCTGCGGGCCAAGTGTGACGCCTCGGGCACGCTGCTGATCTTCGACGAGATCCAGACCGGCATGGGTCGGCTGGGAACGCCCTTCGCCGCCCAGTTCTACGGCGTCCGACCCGACCTCACCACCTCCGCCAAGGGCTTGGCCTCCGGCGTGCCCATGGGGGCGCTGCTCATGACCGCTGCCGTGGCCGCGAAGCTCAAGGGTGGCGACCTGGGCAGCACCTTCGGTGGTGGACCCCTGGCCTGCGCTGCGCTGCTGGCCACCGTGGAGGTCATCGAATCCGACGGTCTCATGGCCCATGCCACCGCAGCCGCTGCACGGCTGCGGAAGGAGCTGGCGGGGTCGGTGGTCACTGAAGTTCTCGGCGAGGGTCTGCTGCTGGGCCTGCGCAGCGCCCACGCGGTCGCCCT
Organism: Geothrix sp.; assembly: GCA_025361045.1. Lineage (GTDB taxonomy): Bacteria > Acidobacteriota > Holophagae > Holophagales > Holophagaceae > Geothrix. The sequence goes on from JANYAZ010000041.1 coordinate 1,551, forward strand.
CAAGAAGCACCTCCTGGCGCAGAACCTCCTGGTGGGCGGCTCCGGCGACCCCCAAGTGCTGCGGCTCATGCCGCCCCTCAACGTCAGCACCGAAGCCCTGCAGGCCCTCATCACCGCCATCCACGCCTTCCAGCCGGAGCGATCATGAAGCACTTCACCCGCATCTCGGACCTGGGCCCCACCGGGGTCAAGGAGATCCTGGCCACGGCCGCCGAATGGAAGCGGAATCGCCCCGGCGCCATCTTCGCCGACCGCCTCCTCGGCATGGTCTTCTTCAACCCCAGCCTGCGCACCCGGGCCAGCTTCGAGGCGGCCATGCTGCGCCATGGGGGCCATGCCATTGTGCTCGAGGTTGGCGCGGGCACCTGGAAGCTGGAGGATCGCGACGGCGCCGTCATGAACGGCGATCGCGCCGAGCACGTGCGCGAGGGTGTGCCGGTGCTGGGTCGCTATGTGGATCTGCTGGCCGTGCGTACCTTCAGCGGTGGCGAGGGCGATGCGACGGACGAGCTCGACCCCGTCATCAACGCGTTCCGGCGCTTCTCCACGGTGCCAGTGTTGAGCATGGAAAGCGCCCGCGAGCATCCCCACCAGGGCCTAGCCGACCTGCTCACCGTCCAGGAAGCCCACGGCAGCACGAACGTGCCCGTGACCCTCACCTGGGCGCCCCACATCAAACCCCTACCCAAGGCCGTGCCCAACTCCTTCCTGCTCACCGCCGCCGCCTGCGGGGCCGAGATCCGCGTGGCCCATCCCAAGGGGTATGAGCTGGCCCCGGAAGTGCGCGCCGAAGCCGAGGCCTACGCCGCCGCCACCGGCGGGAAGATCACCTACACCAACGACCAGGACGCCGCCCTGGAGGGCAGCGCCGCCGTCTACGCCAAGGCCTGGGGACCTTCCACCCGTTCGGGAATCGAGGCTGCACCCATGGCCGACCTCGCTGCCTGGATGCCCACCGCGGCGCACATGCAGAAGGCCGCGAAGGAAACCATCTTCACCCACTGCCTGCCCGTGCGCCGCAACCTGGAAGTCCACGACAGCGTGCTCGACGGCCCCTGGAGTCGCGTGGTGGACGAGGCCGAGAACCGTTTCCACGTGCAGCGGGCCACGATCCATCACCTATTGAACGGCTAAAGCAGAACCACGAAGACCACCAAGACCACCAAGACCAGGAATACCTGCCTTCTCCCCGTCTTTTCTGCCTGTCCTTCCTTCGTGGTCTTCCCGTCTTCGTGGTGAATCTCTTTTTGTTTTCCACTGATCCGAGGTATCCATGCCGCTCTCCCCCAATCCCTACGCCGCCCTCAAGGAAGCCTCCCAGTACGTGCGCCTGTTCCGCGGCAAGACCTTCGTGGTCAAGGTGGGCGGCGAGGTCATCGCTGAGCCCAAGATCCGCAAGGCCCTCTGTGAGCAGATCGCCCTGCTCTGGTCCTTCTCCATCCGCGTGGTGGTGGTGCATGGCGGTGGCGCGGAACTGGATGCCGTGTGCGAGGCCATGCACATCCCCATCGAGAAGGTGGCGGGCCGGCGCGTGACGAGCCCCGCGGTGCTGGACGCCGCCAAGATGGTCTTCGCGGGTCAGGTCCACATGGACCTCCTCGCTGAACTCCAGGCAGCGGGGGTGCCCGCCGTTGGTCTCACGGGCCTGGATGCCGGGCTGGTGAAGGCGCACCGGCGACCTCCCGTGGCCATCATCCCGGATGGCGCCACCGAACCTCAGCTGGTGGACTTCGGCCTGGTGGGCGACATCGACGCCATCGATCCACATGTTCTGAGCCACCTGCTCGAGGGGGGTTTCGTGCCGGTGGTGGCGCCGCTTTCCGGGGGGGAAGACGGCGCCATTTACAACACCAACGCGGACACCATCGCCGCAAGTCTGGCCACCGCCATTGGCGCCGAAAAACTGTTCTTCCTGCTGTCGGTTCCGGGCCTGCTGAAGGATGTCACCAAATCCTCGTCCCTCATTCCCCACGCCACCCTGGAGGCCTTGGCCGGCTTTGAAACCAAGGGCGTGATCAGCGGCGGCATGCGGCCCAAGATCACCGCAGTGAAGGCCGCGCTGGCCGGCGGCGTACCCAGTGCCCACCTGGTGAGTGGCCTTGCACCGGACGCCCTGCTGGCGGAGATCTTCACCAACGAAGGCAGTGGAACCATGATCGTCTCGGGCGCTCCCGCGGCGGTGGCCGGGTGAGCCCCGCGGAACTCATCACCCTCTTGGTCGGCACACCCAGCGTGTCCGGCGAAGAAGGCCCCTTGGCGGAGGTCGTGCAGGACCTCCTGAGCACCCGGGGATTTGACGTCCACCGCCAGGGGCACAACCTCTGGTTCAGCTTCGGGAAGCAGGGCGGCTCCCGTCTGCTGCTCAACTCCCACCTCGACACCGTGCCGCCCTGCGCCGGCTGGGAGGGGGATCCCTTCACGCCCGTCTGGAATGGCGCGCGCCTCCAGGGCCTCGGCGCCAATGATGCCAAGGGCTGTGTGGCGGCCATCCTGCTCGCCGCTTTTGAGCTGTCGAAGCAGCCGCTCGAAGGCGAAGTGGTGGTGGCCCTCAGTGCCGAAGAAGAGACCGGCGGCCATGGCATCGCCACCATCCTCGACCAGCTGGGCCCCCTGGATGGCGCCGTCGTGGGAGAACCCACCGGCCTGCGCGTGTGCGCGGCCCAGCGGGGGCTGCTGGTGCTGAAGTGCACGGCCCGGGGCCAGAGCGGCCACGTGGCCCACGCGCAGATGCTGGGCGCCGAAAACGCCATCCACAAGGCCGCCCGGGACATCTCCAAGGTCGCGGCCATGGACTTCCCGGCCCATGCCCTGCTGGGTTCCCAGAAGGCCCAGGTCACGCAAGTACAGGGCGGGCTGCGACGCAACCAGGTGCCGGATGCCTGCGAGTTCTTCATCGACCTCCGCACGGGTCCCGACCAGGATCACGACGCCCTCGCGGCCACCTTCCAGCGCCAGCTCGAAAGTGAAGTGACCATCCACTCCAAGCGGTACCTGCCCAAGGGTACGGATCCCGACCACCCCATCGTCCGCGCCGCCCTGGCGGCCGCGGGCAAGGCTGGCCCCGTGGGCTCGGGCACCACCTCGGACTGGGCGTTTCTCGGCAACACCCCCGCCGTGAAGGTCGGCCCAGGCGACACCTTCCGCAGCCACTGCCCCAACGAATACCTGACCCTGCCCGAACTCGAAGCGGGCGCCGCCTTCTACGCCAACCTCGTGACCGCCTTCTTCAAGCTGCAGGTGGACAAGCCTCATACAGGTGTCAAATGAAGCCTGATGCGTCGACCCTCTGGGCCAAGGATCTTCCCCTCGATGTGGCCATCCACCGCTTCACCGTAGGCGAGGATCCGGATACGGACCTGACCTTGGTGCCCTGGGATGCGCTGGGCAGCGCGGCCCACGCGAAGATGCTCGCCGCCACGGGACTGCTGGAACCCGCCGACGCCACGGCTCTGGTCCGGGGCTTGAAACGCATCGCGAACCTGGCCCGGCAGAATGCCTTCCCCATCCCGCCCCACCTGGAGGATGGCCACACCGCCATCGAAGCCGACCTCACCCGCAGCCTCGGTGCCGTGGGTCAGCGCATCCATCTGGGCCGCTCCCGCAATGACCAGGTGATCCTCGCGTTCCGCCTCTACCTGCGGGATGCGCTGCTCCGCCTGGGGCTTCGGGTCTCCGACCTGGCCGCGGCCTTCCTCGCCTTCGCCCGAACCCACCAGGCCATTCCCCTGCCGGGCTACACCCACCTGCGCAGGGCCATGCCCAGCACCTTCGGCATGTGGGCCGCGGCCTTCGCGGAAGGTCTGCTGGAGGAACTGGAAGCCCTTCAGTCTGTCTACCAGCGCCTCGATCGCTGCCCGCTGGGCTCCGCCGCCGGCTTCGGTGTGCCCCTGCCCATCGACCGTGAATTCACGGCGAAACTGTTGGGGTTTTCGAAAGTCCAGCGCAGCCCCATCGACGTGCAGAACAGCCGGGGTCGCCACGAGACCGCCATGCTGCAGTGGGCTGCCTCCGCGGGCGGCGTCATCGAGAAGTTCCTGTGGGACGTCTCCTTCTACAGCACCGAGGAGTTCGGTTTCCTCAAGCTGCCGGATGCCTTCACCACGGGCTCGAGCATCATGCCCCAGAAGAAGAATCCCGACGTGGTGGAGCTGGCCCGGGGCCGCTGCCGCGAGCTGCGGGGCACCGCAGGCCTCGTGGATCAAATCGCCTCCGGCCTGCCCTCCAGCTACCACCGGGATCTGCAGCTGCTCAAGCGGCCGGTCATTCTGGGGCTGCGCCAGGCGGATGAGCTCTTCGGCGTGCTGGTGCGGCTCATCCCCGCCCTCAGCGTGAACGCAGCGGCCACCGCCGCCGCCAGCACGGACGAGCTCTACGCCGCCCACCAGGCCTACGTCTACGTGCAGGGCGGCCTGCCCTTCCGGGAGGCCTACCGCAAGGTGGCCCAGCAGATCCAGGAGGGCACCTTCGCCCCGGACCGCGCCGCCCTCACCGCCACACACTTGGGTGGCGCCGGTAATTTGGGATTGGATGAACTCGCTGCTGATCTCGCATCCGCACGCACTTGGATCGAGGCCAAGCGGGAGATTCATGCAGAAGCGGAGGCGGCGCTGTGGGCGAACTGAAAAACAGAACTGATTTTTTAACCGCAGATGACGCAGATTTCGCAGATGAAAAGCAGCGGAACGTTTCGAATTTTTTATCTGCGCCATCTGCGACATCTACGGTTTCAACTCTTTGTTTTTAGTTCCTGAAAGGCCTCTCATGAGCAAGCTCGCTGTCCTCGCCTTCTCCGGCGGCCTCGACACCTCCTTCTGTGTGTTCTACCTCAAGGAGCAGGGCTACGACGTGGCCACGGTCACCGTGAACACCGGTGGCTTCTCGCCGGAGGAGCTGGCGCGCATCGAAGCCGGCTCGCCGAAGCTGGGCGCCCTCAGCCACACCACGGTGGACGCCCGTGCCGGGCTCTTCGACGGCTACCTTCGGTACCTGGTCTACGGCAACGTGCTGCGCGGCCAGATGTACCCGTTGTCGGTGTCGGCCGAGCGGGTCTGCCAAGCCAGGGCCGTGGCCGAGCTGGCCAAGGCCATGGGCGCCACCGCCATCGCCCACGGCTCCACCGGCGCGGGCAACGACCAGGTGCGCTTCGACGTGGCCTTCCGCGCTCTGGCGCCGGAACTGGCAATCCTCACCCCCATCCGCGACCTGGGCCTGTCCCGAGCCGAGGAGATGGCCTACTGCGCCGAACGCGGCCTCGTGTTCCCCGAGAAGACCAAGGACTATTCCGTCAATGAGGGCATGTGGGGCACCAGCGTGGGTGGCCGGGAAACCCTGGACGCCTGGACCACGCTGCCCGAGGCCGCCTTCCCGGGCGGCGCCATCGGTGCCCTGCCGCCCAACACCTTGACCATCAGCTTCGATGCAGGCGTGCCCGTGGCCCTGGACGGCAACGCCATGGATCCCGTGGCACTCATCGCCCAGCTCAACACCATTGGGAAACCCTACGGCATCGGCCGGGGCGTGCACCTGGGGGATACCATCCTCGGCATCAAGGGCCGCGTGGGCTTCGAGGCCCCGGCCGCGCACCTGCTCATCGGCGCGCACCGAGAACTGGAAAAGCTGGTACTCAGCGGCAAGCAGCTCTTCTGGAAGGAATCCCTGGGCAACCTCTACGGTTCCCTGCTGCACGAGGGTCACTTCTTTGATCCTCTGGCGCGCGATCTGGAGGCCTTCCTCCAGTCCAGTCAGGACCGCGTCTGCGGCGAGGTGCGCCTCACCCTGCACCCGCGCACCTTCGTGGTGGAGGGCGTGCAGTCGCCCTACTCATTGATGGATCCGCGCATCGCCACCTACGGCGAGGCCAACAAGCTCTGGAGCGGCGCCGAGGCCGCAGGCTTCGCCAAGATCTTCGGCGTCCAGCAGGTTTTGACACTGAAAGCAAAAAGCAACTGATCATCGCCAAGACGCCAAGGGCGCCAAGGGCGCCAAGAACTGAAAAACCTGTCTTGTTCTTTCTTGGCGTCTTGGCGGTGAATCCCTTTTGAAGGTAGTCCCCATGAGAATCCACGTCGACAAGCTCGCCTCGGTCACCCGCAACCTGCGGCTGGGCCGAACCCTCACCCTCTCCAGCGAGATTCTCCTGGAAGAGGGCTCCGTCATCGCCTGCCGCGTCAAGGGCGAGAAGAGCACCTACAACCAGCTGGAGGATCCGCATGGGCGCATGAGCACCCTGCATGACGGCGACATCCTGGTGGGTGCCCTGGGCCACCGGAATGCACTGCAGGGCTATGAGGGCGTCATGCCCACGTCCCTGAAGCCCGGCGACACCGTGAACCTGCTGAACATGGGCGGCGTCATCGGCCAATGCCTGTCGCACAACCCCGACGTGGGCAAGCCCTTCGAGCTGGAGGTGCTGGGCCAGGTGCTGGTGTTCCCCGAGTTCCAGTCCCGGGCCGGCCAACCCGCGCACGTTCGCATGGGAGCCCTCAAGGGCACCGGCCTTTCGCCGCACTGCCCGGTGGTCTACGTGGCGGGCACCTGCATGAACGCGGGCAAGACCGCCGCCGCCTGCGCGACCATCCGCCAGCTCAGCCGCGCAGGCTACCGCGTCGGTGCCTGCAAGCTCACGGGTGTGTCCCTCATGCGGGACGCCTTGGCCATGAAGGACTATGGCGCCGAAGTGGCCCTGGATTTCACGGATGCGGGCATTGTCTGCACGGATGCCGGCAGTGCGGCTGGGGTATCGCGCATCATTTTCTCGGAGCTGGCGTCCCATGGGGTGGATGTCATCGTGGCTGAGACCGGGGACGGCATCATGGGTGAATACGGCGTGCAGGCCATCCTCGAAGACGCCGAGCTGATGGCCCTGAGTGGTGCCTTCATCCTGTGCGCCAACGATCCGGTGGGTGCGGCTGGGGGCGTGGCCAACCTGAAATCCGCCTTCGGCATCCAGACCGATCTCATCGCCGGTCCCGCCTCGGACAACCGCGTGGGAGAGCGCTTTGTGGCCACCCTGGGCCTGCCAGCCCGCAACGCCCGCGCCGATGCCGATGCGCTGGGCAAGTTCGTGCTGGACCTGGTCGAACCCAAGCTGTCGGCCAAGGTCTGAGGATCTTGTTTTGGAACCGCAGATGTCGCAGATGACGCAGATAAAGAACGCCATCTTTTCATCTGCGGTCATCTGCGTCATCTGCGGTTAAACACTCAGTGTTCTCTTCGAGGCATTCATGAACTCTGTCGACGTCCTCATCCTCGGCGCTTCCGGCTATGGCGGGGGGGAACTGCTGCGCTGGCTATCGAACCACCCAGCGGTGAAGACCCTGCGTGGCACCGCCCGCAGCCACGCAGGCAAGCCCTTCCATGCCCAACACCCCAACCTGCACGGTCTGCTGGAAGGTACCTTCGAGGCCACGCCCGACTGGAAGTCCCTGGCCCAGAGCCAGTCACCCGTGGTCTTCTCTGCCCTGCCCCACGGTGAGCTGGCGAAGCAGTGGCCTGAGTTCGAAGTGGCTTGGCGGGAGCATGACCTCATAGAGCGCCTCACCATCATCGACCTCTCCGCCGACTTCCGCCTCGATCCCGCGTGGGTCTACGGTCTGGTGGACTGGAAGCCGGAGCGCATGAAAGGTGCGCGGCGCATCGCCAACCCCGGCTGCTTCGCCACCGCGCTGCAACTGGCCCTCCTGCCCCTCGCGGAATGGCAGCCCACCTTCGTGGCCGTCACCGCCGCCACGGGATCGTCTGGGTCAGGCGCCGCGCCCTTGGACACCACCCACCACCCCACCCGCGCCAATGACTTCCGGGCCTACAAGATGCTCGATCACCAGCACGAAGCCGAGGTGCTGCGCACCCTCGCCACCGAAGGCTGGGAAGCGCCCCTGAGCTTCGTGCCGCAGAGCGCGCCCATGGTGCGGGGCATCTTCGCCACGGCTCAATTCCCGCTTCCTGCGGGAATTGAGGAAGAGGCGCTTCGCGCCAGGTACGAGAGCTTCTACCAGGACCGCTTCTTTGTGCGGGTCGTCGAGGGTAGCCCCCGCGTCGCCGCCACCACGGGCAGCGCCTTTGCCGACATCGGTGTAGCCGCCCGGAGCGGCCATGCCGCCGTCATGGTCGCCCTCGACAACCTCGGCAAAGGCATGGCCGCCCAGGCCGTGCAGAACCTCAACCTGGTCCTGGGACTGCCCGACTGGACTGGGTTGAAGGCGGCAGCCACCTTCCCGAGTTGATGAAGAGTCGCCCTACCTCACCACCAGCCAAGCCTTCCGCCCCTTCTTCAGGGCGCGGAGGAGGGCGGCCATGGCTTCGGCGGCGTCCGTGGAGGTCTGGGTACCGGTGCGCTCGTCCAGGAGCATGACCTGGCCTGGTGCCGCCGGGGGCAGGGCCAAGGTGGCCGAGCCTGAAGGCTCGTCTGCAGGCGGCTCGGGTTGGGGACGCCTGGTGGCCTCTTCCATGAAGCCGAGGCCCGACTCCAGGCCGGGAAGGCTGACGCCGTAGTGCCTGGCCAGCGCCCCCAGGGTGACGGCGCTGGGGCGGGTGCGGCCCACTTCCCAACTGCTGATCATGGCCTGTTCGCAGCCCAGGGCCTGACTCACCTCCACCTGCGTGAAGCCCGCTTGCTTGCGCAGCCAGCGCAGCCGCTCCGCCAGCGTGCGGGGGTGCGTGGGCATGGGCGACGTCTGATAGGGACCACGTGAAGACATGCCTCCATTGATACGGGAGATCGGGTCAATCGTCCAGAAGGGATAAAGCCCTTGTCGGCAACTCGAGGGCTCCGACACACTGAAAGCCCCACCCACCCTTATGACGCCACCGCTGGATGATCCGCCCACTGAGCCCGGGACGATGCCGTCCTGGGCCAAGGCCGTGGACTGCGTGGCGGTGGATCGCTACCTGCTGGGGCCGGAGTTGGGCCGGGGTGGCATGGGGCGGGTGCATGCGGCCTGGGACCCGGTGCTCAAGCGCGTGGTGGCCCTGAAGCTGCTGCTGGGCCATGATCCCGACCTGCACCTGCGCCTGCTGCGCGAGGCCCGCACCCAGGCCAAGCTCAACCATCCGGGCATCTGCCGCATCCACGACCTGGGCCACTCGGAGGGCCGCCCCTACATCGCCATGCAGCTGGTGCAGGGGCGTTCCCTGGTGGATCTGCGCCCCGACCTGGATTTCAAGGCCATGGCTTCGGTGATGGCGGCTGTGGCGGCCGCCATCCACGCCGCCCACCACGCCGGGCTCATCCATCGGGACCTGAAACCCGCCAACATCCTGGTGGAGGCTCACGGGGACGGCACCCTGCATCCCTGTGTGGTGGACTTCGGCCTGGCCCGGGATCTGACCTTGCTGGACCAGACCCTGTCCTGGGCCGTCATGGGGACCCCCGCCTTCATGAGCCCCGAGCAGACGCAAGGCGAGGCCCTGGGCCCCGCCACGGACATCTACAGCCTGGGTGCCACGCTCTACGCGCTCATCTCGGGCCAGCCGCCGTACGAAGGCTCCACCCTGGCGGGGCTCATCACGAGCCAGGCCGATTCGGGGGTGCGGGCCGTCCGGCGGCTGAACCCCTCGGTCCCGAGGGACCTGGAGACCATCACGCTCAAGTGCCTGGAACGCGAGCCCGTGAAGCGCTACGCCACGGCCAAGGCGCTGGAGGAGGACCTGCGCCGGTTCCTGGCGAACGAGCCCATCCAGGCCCGGCCTGTGGGGCCCTTCGGCAAGCTCTGGCGCTGGTCGAAGCGCCGCCCCGCCCTGGCCGCCACCGCCGCGACGGGAATCCTCGCCTCGGTGCTGCTGCTCGCATGGAATGGCCACATCCGCGCCACCTCGCGCCTGCGGGAGCAGGCCGCCCAGCGCTTCGCCCTGGAAATCCGGGATGCCGAACACCTGCTGCGCATCGAGCGCATGATGCCCCTCCACGACATCCGTCCCGCCGAGGCGCGGCTGCGGGCGCGCATGGCGCAAATCCAGCAGGACTTGGGCCGATTGGGGCGGCACTCGCAGGGGCCGGGCCACTACGCGCTGGGTCGTGGCCACCTGGCGTTGCGCGAATACGAGCAGGCGATCCAGGACCTGGAGTCCGCCTGGGCCATGGGATTCCAGGCGCCAGAAGTGGCTTACGGCCTGGGCCTGACGAGGCTGAAGTACTACGACGAGCGGCGGCTTCAGTCCATCACGAAGCACGGGCCCGAGGAGGCCAGGCAGAAGTTGAAGGCGGACATGGTGCCGCCGGCCCTGCTCTGGATGGCCCGGGCCAAGGGCGCCCGGGTGGACCACCCGGATTATGGGGCCGGCCTGGTGGCCCAGGCGGAGGGCCGCTTCGCCGAGGCGGATCGGTGCTTCGCCCGGGTGCTGGAGCAGGCACCCTGGCTTTACGAAGCCTGGATGGCCCGCGCCAACAGCGAGATGGAGGCGACCTATGCGCTCGGCGCCCAAGCCCTGGCCGAGCAGACCAGGACCGCCCTGCTGAAGAGCGAAGGCTACCTGCGTCAGGCCCAGCAACTGGCCCCCAGCGACGACGAAGCGCTCTATCAGCACGCCTATCTGGTCACGGGGGCGGCCGTCTCCCGGGCGGCCCGGAATGAACGAAGCACCCAGCCGATCCTGGAGGCCCACCGTCACCTTGAGCAAGCACTCCTCATCCGGCCGGATTCAGAGCGCGTCCGTGTCTTCCTCCCCAGCACCGCCCTGCAGTTGGGCTTCCTCATGCTTTCCAGCGGCGGCGATCCCGCGCCCATGGTCAGGAAGACCGCAGAGCAGCTGGAGGCGTCCTCTTCCCGCGAAGCCTGGTCCCAGGAACTGGACTGGATCAACACCAAAGGCACCCTGCACCACCTGTGGTGGGTGGTGGCCGAGGCGGACCAACGGTTCGGCCGGAACCCCGAGCCGGCCCTCGCGCACGCAAAACGCTGGCGTGACCTGGTGGCGCCGGACATCCATCACGCGTTCACCCGCCTGATCGAGGCGAAGGCCCTGGCGGACCGGGGAGGAAACCCCGCAAAGGTCTACCGGGAGGCCATAGAAGGCCTTGAAGGCTTGAGCACCACACTCGCGGTGAAGACCAACCCCTTCTACTACAGCACCCTGGGGCAGGCATCTCTTGGACAGGGGACATGGGAATGGGCCTCTCACCGGGGCGGACGCGCAACGCTGGAGAAAGCCGCCGCGCACCTGGCAGGGAACCTGGCCCGCGATGCCCACTTCGCCTACACCTTCTATCACCTGCCCCGGGTCCACGCCCTGCTGGCCCGCATGGCCCTCGCCTCTGACCACGACCCCCGGCCCCATGTGCGGGCCGCCCTCGCCAGTGGGAAACAGGGCCAGACCATCAATCCCGACAATGCCAACCTGCATCTCGCCGCGGCGGATGCGCACCTGGCCGACGGGCAGGCGAAGGCCGCCCGGGGCGAGGAGCCGAGCCCCTCCTGGGAGGACTGCCGGGCGGCCCTGATGCGGGGCGAGCGCGCCAACCCCAGGGACTACCGCTTCAAGCTGCTCCGCGCCGAACTCGAGGCCGCCGTCGCCACGACCTCCAGGGAGCCCGGCCCCCTCCTCCTGGCCGCCGAAGCCGCCTGCCGGGCCGGACTGGCCCTCAAGCGGGATGAGCCACAGTTCCAGGCCCTGCTGATGCGTCTTCGCGCGGCAAATACAGGCGGCCAACCCCGTGCGGCGCTAAAGGTTCAGTGACCTTTGGGTCGATTTATGGACAGGGGTTTCGGCTGTGGGATCATGGTTTCCCTTTTCCGGAGCACCCATGAATCCTTCCCTTCTCACCCGCGAGGCCCTGGG
>JANYAZ010000059.1 GCA_025361045.1 Geothrix sp.
GCCCGCTTTTGTTTCATACTCCGGAAGCGCAAGCTTCCGGAGCCCTGTGGACACCACCGCCAAAGAAATCCGCACCATCGTCCTCGGGGGCGGCATTTCCGGCCTGCTGGCGGCCTGGCACTTGCAACAGCGAGGCCAGGAGGTCGAGGTCTGGGAGGCTGCCTCGACGGTGGGTGGCTGGGCGCAGACCCTGGCCTGGCCAGGGCCGAACGGCGAGTCAGGCTTTCTGGAACGTGGGCCCCAGGGCCTGCTGATGGAGTGTGGCGGTGCCCTGGACCGGTTGTCACACGACCTGCACCTCGACCTTCACCCCCCCGTGGCCAAGGGCCCCCGCTGGCTGGGCAAGGAAGGACGCAGGCACCCCAGCCCGACCACCCTCGCGGGTCTGCTGCGGGCCCCGGGGCTTCGGTTCGGCGAGCGGCTGCGACTGCTGGCGGAGCCCCTGATCCCGGCTGGATCGGACACCAACGAGACGCTGCAGGCGTTCTTCGCGCGGCGCCTCGGTGCAGGCTTCGCCCGGGAGTGGCTGCCGGCCCTGGTGGCGGGGGTCCTGGCGGCGCCACCAGAGCGCATGGGCCTGGAGGCCCTGCCCCGCCTGAAGCGACTGGAGGCCATGGGGGGCCTGCTGATCGGAGGCTTGCGCACGGGCCCGACTCGCACTCGCATGCCTGCTTCTGGCATCGGTGCCCTTGCAAACGCCCTCGCAGCGCGACTTGGATCTGTGCGGACGAACTGCCCCGCGCGCAGACTGGAGCCCTTGCCGCAGGGGCGGTGGCGCATCCAGGGCGATGGTCACAGCAGGGATGCCGAGGCCGTGGTGCTGGCCCTGCCAACCCAAGTCGCGGCGACGCTGCTGAGGTCTGTGGCACCCCTGACTGCCGACCGTTTAGCTGCCATGCCCGCCCTGGACCTCCGCGTCTGGCACAGCCGCCATGCCATGGTGCCGGGCTGGGAGCGGGGCTTCGGCCTGCTCATCCATCCCCCCGAAGGCCGGGGCCTGCTGGGGGTCGTTACCTTCGCCGCCGACGATCCCCGCGGCGTTCCCGGACTGCTCCAGGTGCGCACCTACCTCGGTGGCGCCTATCCCGTGGATCCGGCCCTGGCGACCTGGCCCGGCCTCCTCCAGGAACTTCGGCGCTGGCTGCCAGAGCTGGCCGACCCCATCCAGGTGCGCCAGGAAAGCTGTCCTGGTGCCTTCCCCCTGCTGGAACCGGGCCACGGAATCCGGGTGACGCGCCTGCTTGAGGGCTTGCCTCCTGCCCTGCACTGGATCGGCGCCGCGCGCTTCGGACCCGGAATCGCCGATCTCGTCGATGGCATCGCGACCTGGGTGCGGACCACTCCCCTCTAGTGTGGTGTCCCGCTGTAACTCGGATCATCCAAATGGCTGGCGACACCACACGGGGCGGGGGTCTGGGGGCGTGGCAGCGCCCCCAGAGGGGTGACAGCAAAGGCACGTGCAGCGTGGCTTTGCGCCAAAGGGGCCATGCCCCGATGGAAGTGTGGTGGCCCCTGCTCCCGCAAGATCCCAGTATTGCAGGGACACCACACTAGCAGCGGCCAGGAAGACCTGCCTCGCGACCGGGCCGTGGCAGGGTTATCCTGCAGAGACTCGAGCCCCATCACCGCCTGAAGCCAGCCTGGTTCACCCCACGAAGGAACCCTTGGTGCGACCCACGACCTACCTTGTTCCTCCTCCCGCCTTCCATCACCCCCGGGGCCGGGTATGGCGGGCCCTGGGACGTGCCTACCTGCGGTTCTCCGGCTGGCGGATCGAAGGGAGCTTCCCGCCCGATCCCAAATACGTCCTCATCGTGGCGCCCCATACCTCGAACTGGGACTTTCTGGTGGGCGTGGCCGTGGTCTTCGCCATTGAGCTGCGCGCCTCGTGGCTGGGGAAACACTCCCTGTTCAAGATCCCGTTCAAATGGTTCCTCCATTGGCTGGGTGGCATTCCCGTGGATCGTCGCACCAACCATGGGGTCGTCGGGGAATGTGTGCGGGCCTTCGAGGCGGCGCCGACCCTGATGCTCGCCCTGGCCCCGGAAGGGACGCGCAAGGGCGTGAGTCGCTGGAAGACAGGCTTCTACCTGATCGCCGTGCAGGCGGGTGTCCCCATCATGCCCGTGGGGTTCGACTTCCGGGAGCACGTGATCCAGTTGATGCCGTTGTTCCACCCGAGCGGCAACCTGGAGGTGGATCTGCCTCGCATCCAGGCCCTGTTCAGCGAGGTGCACGGACTCAAGGAACGCCCGGTAGCGGAGTAGAGCTGCCCCTCACTTCAGGGCGAACCCCACGACGGCGCCCTGGACGCGGCTTTCGCGCACCTGGAAGACCCTCCCCGGGTCGACCTTGGCGGCATCGAGAAGCCAGGCCAGCACGCCCTTGGCGCGGGCATCCGCCAGCTGGGCGAGGTCGCCGGCTCCCACGGTCAGGGTGCCCAGCAGGCGCAACTCCATTTCCGCAGGGGGCGGGGGTGGAATCGGTTTGGCTTCCTTCACTGCTTTGGGGGCCGGGAAGGCCGCGTCGAAGGCGGTGCGAAGCCAGCGTTCCCGCTCGGTGGCAGGCAGGGGCGGTTCATCGGAAAGCTTGAGGACCTGGGCGCGCGTCCGGCGCAGCAGGGCCTCCAGGGCGGTCTTTCTCAGCGCCGCGCCGTCTTGATCCGGATCCACGGCGCCTTCGGCCTCGAGCCGCAGCTCGGGGCGCTCCTGGAGCGCCTTGGCCAGGGTCTGCAGCTTGGTCTTGGCCGCAGGGGTGAGGTCGGTGGAACCGGGCGCGAAGGCCAGGCTGCTGAGGTCGCCGGCATCGCTGCCGAAGAGGTTGCCGATCAGGGTGAAGGGCGACGTGGCGATCTTGCCGAGCAGACCGAAGATCGCCTTCCACACCAGCTTGCCGTACTTGATGTCCGGATCGTCGAGGCTGCCCTCGATGGGCAGGTCGAAGGCGATGACCCCCTTGCGGTCGCGCAGGATGGCCAAGCCCAGCTTCACGGGCAGGCCTGTGGCCTCAGGGCTCTTCACCTTCTCGCCCAGGTAGAACTGGTCGAGTTTCACGGCATTGTCGGCCTTCAGGTTGCGGTGATCGATGCGCAGGTGAGCGTCCACGTTGAGCTTGCCCTTCTGCACGGTGTAGCCCAGGTACTTGCCGGTGTAGGGCGTGAAATCCGTGAGATCAGCGCCATGGATTTTCAGGACGACGTCCGTGTCCAGGTCGTTGCGCAGGGGCATGGCGTGCCCCGTGATGGTGATGGGCGCCAGGCCTCCGGCGCGACCCCGGAAGTCCACCTTCGAGGCCACGTCAGGACGGCTGGACAGGCCCAGGTACGACCCCTCCAGCTCGCTGAGCACCAGGGCCGCATTCGGCTGCAAGGAACGGTCGATGAAACTGAGCTGCCCGCCGGTGATCCCCAGCTTCACGATGCCCAGCTCCGGCGCCGCGGCAGGCGTGGCGGGCAGGGCGGCGGCGGCGACGGAGGCCGGCTTGCCGGCCGGCGCCAGCCGAAGGGCGCGGGCTACGTTGGTGCTGCCATCGGGCTCCACCACCACCCGCCCTTCGGGATCCGTCCAGTCCACCGCCTGGATGGCCACCGAGAAGGGCGCCGTGCGAAGGTCGGCACCGGCCACCCGGAGCTGCTTCCAGCGCAGGAAGGTCTCGTTCCGGGCCTCATCGCGGGCCTCGAACCCCACCACGGAGGCCCCGCCCAGGTAGGTGAGCCCGTCAGACGTGCGGCCCTCGAAGGCGAAGCGCAGGCGCCCATCCAGGCCCAATTTTCCGGAGGCGAGGCGCAGGTCCAGGGTCGCGTCCAGATAGGGATCCCAAGGCACCAGATCCAGGCCTTCGGCCTTGAGGCTGAGCTCTCCGGAGGTCTTCAGCGGAGCGAGCTTCCCTTCGATTTTGAGCGAACCAGAGGCAAGCTTCAGGTCCAGCGTGGCGCGGCTGGTGGCCGCCGGATCCAGGGACAGGTCCTGCCAGCGCAGGTTCAGGTCCGTGGCCTCCACCTTCACCGGGCGGGCCGGGCTCAGATCTTCCCAGCCCAGGCGGAAGCCCTTGAGGGCCAGGTCGCGGATCAGGAGTTTGAAAGGCTTCTCGTCGTCTTTCTTCACCTTGGGCTTCGTCGGTGCGAAGAGCCGCGCCAGGTTCAGGCCACCCTTCGCCAGCTGGAGCCGCACCACGCCCTGGTCAGCGGTCACAGAGCCGAGTTCCGCCGAGGATCCCAGCAGGTCCAGCTTGCCGTTGCGGACCTCCAGCAACGGCAGCTCCACGGCCGCTTCGGCCACGCCCCGTTCGGCGAGCTTCACGGCCTTCAGCGTCAGGCCAAGCTCCGAGAGCTCCACCACGTGGTTGTCCTTCCCCCACTCGAGCCGGTACTGGGTCCGGAGCGCGGCGATCCCGCTGCGGATCTCCGTGGACACCTGCTCCTGCTCGTAGGGCCGGTACTTGGGCAGGGAGATGTTCTCCACCACCAGGCTGCCCTTCGAAGCGAAGGGCTGGAAACCCAGGTCCCCCTTCCAGACGAGGTGCTCCTTCGCTTCGGTCCAGGCCTCCAGCGCGACACCGCTGCGGTGGCCCACCTCGGTGCGCAATCCCTCCAGGGTGAAGGCGATGGGACCCACCACGGTCTGGAAGGGGGCAGCCCCGGAGCGATCCTGGAATTCCACCCGGCCTTCGCGCAGGGCGAAGCGACTCACATCCAGGATCCAGGCCGGTTCCTTCGCCGATGCCGCTGCCTCCGGTTTGCCATCACCCTCAAGCAGATCCTGGAAGTTGAGGCGCCCCTTGGCATCCAACGCAGCCCGAAAAGTAAGGCCGTCCACCTCAATGGTGGAGAAGGCCACCGTGTGCCTCAGGAGGCGCCAGACCTCGTAGTTCACGTAGAGATGGCGAAGGGTGATCCAGTCTCCCCCTTCCCGCTCAGCCACCCGCAAGCCTTCGAGCGTGGTCCCGAAGGTGAAGGGATTGAAGCGCAGCTTCGCCAGGGTCACGGGGCGCTTCAGAGCCCGGGTGGCCTCCCGCTCGATCCGAGGCCGGGCCAGGGCCGGGATGAGGAAGAAACCCACCAACAGCCAGAGGGCGTACAGGCCGGCCAGGGTGAGCAACAACCGCCGCCAGCGACGGAAAAAGGCCGAGAAAGAGGCTGGGATGGGCATGGGAAAAGGATAGTCCGATCCGGAGCCTGTGATTCAAGCCACATCCCCATTTTCAACCGCTGGCCAGGGGAGGTATCCTTCCCAGGTCGCGGAAGGGCCAGGACTGCCACCACCGAGCGTGTCGGCTCCCCGCTGGACCGAGAGGCATAGTGTCATGGCGACACGGCGTGTGGTGATCCTGGGGGCCGCAGGACGCGACTTCCATAATTTCAATACCGTCTACCGGGACAATCCGGACTTCGAGGTGGTGGCCTTCACCGCCACGCAGATCCCCGACATCGCGGGCCGGGCCTATCCGGCCGTCCTCGCCGGGAAACTGTATCCCAAGGGCATTCCCATCTTCGACGAGTCGGAGCTGGTGGACGTCCTCCAGAACCTGAAGCCCGACGTCGCGGTCTTCTCCTATTCCGACGTCCTGCACACCACCGTCATGCACCTGGCCAGCCTCTGCATCGCCCATGGCGTGGACTTCGAACTGCTGGGCGCGGACAAGACCATGATCCAGGCCAAGGTGCCGGTCATTGCCATCACCGCCGTCCGCACCGGCGCGGGCAAGAGCCAGACCACGCGCTACATCAGCAACATCCTGAAGAGCCTGGGCAAGAAGGTGGTGGCCATCCGCCATCCCATGCCCTATGGCGATCTCGCCATCCAGGCCTGCCAGCGCTTCGCCGAATACGCCGACCTCGACAAGCACAAGTGCACCATCGAGGAACGCGAGGAGTACGAACCGCACATCGACAACGGCTTCGTCATCTACTCCGGCGTGGACTATGAGCAGATCATCCGCAGCGCCGAGCAGGAAGCGGACGTCATCCTCTGGGACGGTGGCAACAACGACCTGCCCTTCTACAAGAGCGACCTCCACATTGTCGTCGCCGACCCCCTGCGCACGGGCCACGAAATGCTGTACCACCCCGGCGAAGCCAACTTCCGCATGGCCGACATCATCCTCATCAACAAGTGCGATTCCGCGAAGGAAGAGGACATCCAGGCCATCGAGACGAACGCCAGGAAGGTCAACCCCAAGGCCGTGGTGATCCGCGCCACCAGCCCGGTCACCTGCACCAAGCCCGAGATGATCAAGGGCAAGAACGTGCTCGTCATCGAGGATGGCCCGACCCTCACGCACGGCTCCATGACCTATGGCGCCGGTGTGGTGGCCGCCAAGAACTGCGGCGCCGCGAAGATCGTGGATCCCCTGCCCTACGCCGTGGCGTCCATCGCCGCCACCTACAAGAAGTACCCCAACGCCCAGGGCATCCTGCCCGCCATGGGCTATGGCGACGCCCAGATCAAGGACCTGGAAGCCACCATCGAAGCCACCCCCTGCGATGTGGTGCTCTCCGCCACGCCCATCGACATCACCCGCGTCCTCAAGGTGAACAAGCCCATGCTGCGGGCCACCTACGACCTGGCGGAAGTGAAGGCCGGCCAGTTGGAGACTGAGGTCAAGAAGGCACTGTCGGTTCTGGTTTCCCTGACGTAGGTTCCTCGGGCTCGGGGCGCCATGCGCCCCGAGTTAGGGAAAGATCAAGCGCGATAGACATTCGTGGTTTCGTGGACGGCCCAGTGGATTCGCTGGGCCGTTTGTTTTCCTATGCCCTCCACGTCTGCCAGTGCTTCAAGGCTCGCCGTCAGTACACCCTCGATCGTTCCGAATCGCTCGAGCAGTCGGAGGGCACGCTTCGGACCGATTTTGGGGATGCCCGTGAGAATGTAGACCTGACGGGCCCGCTTCCCGTGGATGCGTACCGGGCGCCGAATGGCGACCCTTGCCTGCGAATGGAGCTGCCGGGCCGTGAAGATGATCAGCCGGGTTGTCTCGTCTTCGCTCTGGGATCGCAAGACAGGGATGCCGAACCCGATGGCCAAGGCCACGAGCGCACCTTGAATCCCCTCCCGGGTCACACCTGAACCGCGCCATTCCTGGGATTGCCCCTCAAGGATCAGGAAGGGCCGGAAGGGGGTATTCGCAAGGCGGTGCCCCTGGCTGAACAATCGGCCCGTCCTAAGGCTCTCCAGAAAATCCGGCACACGTTTCCGCTCCAGCACAGCCTTGCCTTCAATGAGGTAATCCCCCGTCCGCAGTCGTTTCACGACGACAGCTACGCCTTCCACCAAAGCCAACCTGGCGGCAATTCCGGATCCCCGGGCCTCACGATCATCCACCCAGATCCGAATGGGTTGGCCGCTGGAATCGCCACTCACGCAGCACCTCGCTCCGCAATCATGACAAGCCAGCCCGCCAAACGCTTTACCCTAACTCGGAATGGGGCCGAAGCCCCATTCCGAGCAACACCGGAGCCCCCATGACGAACCTCTTCCGCCCCCTGCAACTCCGCGGCGTCACGCTGCCCAACCGCATCGCGGTTTCACCCATGTGCCAGTACCAATCCGTGGACGGGCTGCCGAACGACTGGCACCTCGTCCACCTGGGGGGACTGGCCCAGGGCGGCGCGGGGCTCGTGATCACCGAGGCGGCGGCCGTCCTGCCCGAGGGCCGCATCAGCCCGGAGGATCTGGGCATCTGGAACCTGGCGCAGGCTGAGGGCCTGGCCCGCAGCGTCCACTTCATCAAATCCCAGGGCGCAGTGCCCGGCATCCAGTTGGCCCATGCCGGGCGCAAGGCCTCGGCCTACGCGCCCTGGCGAGGCAGCGGCAGCGTGCCTGCCGCTGCTGGCGGCTGGACGCCCGTGGCCCCCAGTGCCCTGCCCTTCGACACCGGCTGGACCGTGCCCACCGCCCTCAATGAGGCAGGGATCCTGGCCGTCATCGAGGCCTTCATGGATGCGGCCCGGCGAGCCGTGGCCGCGGGCTTCCAGGTCATCGAGGTCCACGCGGCCCATGGCTACCTGCTGCACCAGTTCCTGTCGCCCCTCTCGAATCACCGCACGGATTCGTACGGGGGCTCCTTCGAGAACCGCACCCGCCTGGTCCGCGAGATCGTCGGCGCCCTGCGCACCATCCTGCCCGAGGAGATGCCCCTCTTCGTGCGGCTCTCCGCCACCGATTGGGTGGAGGGCGGCTGGGACCTCGACCAGTCCGTGGCGCTGGCGCTGGAGCTCAGGGCCCTCGACGTGGATCTCGTGGACTGCTCCTCCGGTGGCCTGTCTCCTCGGCAAAAAATCAATCTGGGGCCCGGCTACCAGGTGCCCTTTGCCGCCCGCATCCGCACCGAGGCAGGCCTGCCCACGGGTGCCGTGGGCCTCATCACCGAGCCGGATCAGGCGGAGCGGATCCTGAGCGAAGGCTCCGCCGACCTCGTCCTGCTGGCCCGCCAGCTGCTGCGCGAGCCCCGCTGGCCCCTGCGCGCCGCCCAGGAGCTGGGCGCCGAAACACCCTGGCCCGCGTCCTATGCCCGGGCGGCCAGGGGTCAGGTACCGGTCCGCTAGAAGCGCTGGTCGCGGAAGACACGAAAATCTGCGCGGAAGGCGCAGAACAAGACGAAAGAGAAGGGGCGCCCTCGACAGGTGCCAAGATCTCCTGGATTCCTTCCGTGTCTTCTGCGAACTTCTGCGCCTTCCGCGACCAGCTTCTCTTTCTTCCGCCACCCCTCTACAGTGCCCGGAACAGCGTCAGCACGCGCACCTCCGTGGCCCCGCCCTCCCGCAGGGCCTGGGTGCAACGCAGCAGGGTGGTACCGGTGGTCCAGACATCATCCACCAGCAGGATGACACCGTCAGGCCGGGCGCCCCGGCGCAGGGCGACCGCCTTCCTGGGCAGCCGCCGCCGCTGGGACTCCGTGCGCGCGGCCTGGCGACCGCTGAGCCAACCCTTGACCAGCAGGGGCTCGAAGGGCCGCTCGATGCGTCCGGCGATCAGCCGGCCTGCCTCCGCGCTGAAGTCGAACCCGCGCAACAGCCGGCGGGGAAGCGCGCTGGGCGCCGCGGTTACCTGGTCCACTTCCGACGCCCAGTCGGGCAGCGGAGCCCGGGACAGACGGCGAAGGAGCGCCTCCCGCCAGCCGGTTTCGCCCTGCTTGAGGCCCGGCAGCAGCAGGGCCCCCAGGGGTGGACGGCCGCCGTGATAGTCCCATAGTGCGTCGCCCAGGTCCCAGGCGGTGGCCTCCGGGCACTCCCCTTCGGCGTGAACCAGGGCACAGCGGGGACAGCGCCCCTCGGGCAGGGGGAGCAGACCCTCCCAGCAGCGGGCACAAAGACCCGCCTCGGAAGCCTCGCCCACGGACCCGAGACAGCCCCGGCACAACAGCAGGGAACCCCGAACCTGAGCCAGGCGGGACAGGAACCCGGCGAAGCGCATAGTGCATGATAGCGAGCATTAATCCCTGCTAGCATCGCCGAAAGCCCCCTAGGCACCCCCCTCCTGGAACACCCTTCCGGGTCCCCCATCCCGGATCGCATGGAGTCTTGTTCATGTCGAACGAACCGCGCACCGAATCCCAGCTCTTCGCCCGCAAGCCCCTGGCCCTGCTCCTCGAAGAGGCCAAGGGCGAGAACCGCCTCCGCCGCGTCCTCGGTCCCGTGCAGCTCACGGCCCTGGGCATCGGCGCCATCATCGGCGCGGGCATCTTCGTGGCCACCGGCGCCGCGGCCCACAACATCGCGGGGCCCTCGCTGATGGTGTCCTACGTCATCGCGGGCATCACCTGCATCTTCGCGGCCCTCTGCTACGCGGAGTTCGCCGCCATGGTGCCGGTCGCGGGTTCCGCCTACACCTACGCCTACGCCACCCTGGGCGAGTTGTTCGCCTGGATCATCGGTTGGGACCTCATCCTGGAATACGGTGTCTCCAGCGCGGCGGTAGCCACCGGCTGGTCCGCCTACTTCCAGAGCGCCGTCAGCAAGATCGGCATCCATATTCCGAAGCTGGTGAGCGAGTCGCCCTGGAAATACGATCCGGCCACCGGCCACTTTGCATCGACGGGCGCCGTGATGAACCTGCCCGCCCTCATCATCGTGGCCATCGTCACCGCCATCCTCGTGAAGGGCATCCAGGAGAGCGCCACCTTCAACGGCATCATGGTGGCGATCAAGGTGGCCGCCGTGCTCTTCGTCATCGGCGTGGGCGCCTTCTTCATCAACACCACCAACTGGCACCCCTTCGCCCCCTTCGGCTGGACCGGCATCAGCTTCTTCGGGCACCGGGTGGCGGGCATGGTGGACGGCGGCGGCGCGCCCATCGGCACCATGGCCGGCGCAGCCATCATCTTCTTCGCCTACATCGGCTTCGACTCCGTTTCCACCCACGCGGAGGAGGCCAAGAATCCCCAGCGGGACGTGCCCATCGGCATCATCGTCTCCCTGCTGGTCTGCACCGTGCTCTACATCGCCGTGGTGGCCGTGCTCACCGGCATGGTGAAGTTCGACCAGCTGGACATCAACGCCCCCGTCTCCACCGCCTTCAAGCAGCAGGGCATGGGCTGGGCCGAGGGCCTCATCGCCACCGCGGGCGTCGCCGGCATCACCTCCGTGCTGCTGGTGATGATGCTCAGCGGCCCCCGCGTGTTCCTGGCCATGGCCCGGGACGGCCTGCTTCCCAAGGCCACCTTCGGCGACGTGCACCCCAAGTTCCGCACGCCCTGGAAGTCCACCATCCTGGTCGGCCTCTTTGTGGGCGCCCTGGCGGGCTTCCTGCCCATCGACGCCCTGCTGCACCTGGCCAACATCGGCACCCTGCTGGCCTTCGTCATCGTCTGCGCCGCCGTGCTGATCATGCGGAAGAAGCACCCCGAAGCCGAGCGTCCATTCAAATGCCCCTGGGTGCCCTTCGTGCCGGTCATGGGCGTGCTCAGCTGCCTCATGCTCATGTTCTCCCTGCCCGTGGCCAACTGGTGGCGCCTCATCGCCTGGCTGGCCCTCGGCTTCGTCATCTACTTCGCCTACGGCAAGCAGCACAGCGTCATGCGGCACAACGCCTCATAGGATCCAGCCATGTCGCTATGGAACGACCTGACTCCATCCAAGCGCTGCGACTGGATTGACCAGCTGCGAGGTTGGGCGGTGATCGTGATGATCGAGGTGCACGTGGTGAATGTCTGGCTGCACGCCGGACTCCGCCCGGACTGGCTGAACTACCTGAACGGCCTGGTGGCGCCCAGCTTCACCATGGCGGCGGGTTACAGTCTGGTGATCTCCACCTTCAAGACCGACGGTACCCTGCGCCCCTTCTGGCCCGACACGGCCCGGCGCCTGGGTTTCATCCTCCTCTGCGCTTACGCGCTGCATGCGCCCGGCATCACGGCCGCCTTCTGGACGGTGCTCAACACCGTCCAGAAGGCCCGCGAGCTGTTCAAGCTCGACGTGCTCCAGTGCATCGTGTTCTCCCTGCTGATCTTCCAGTTCCTGGCCCGGCTGGTGCGCAATCCGCGGGTCTTCACCTTCCTCGCCCTGGTCATTGCGATCCTCGTGCCGCTGGTGTCGCCCCACCTCTGGGCCACGGGCGTGGCGGACGGGCTGTGGCTGCCCATCCGGGGCCTCTTCAATGGCAACACCGATCGCGGCGTGTCGGCCCTGTTCCCCCTCTTCCCCTGGATCGCCTTCCCGGCCTTCGGCGCCTTCCTGGGTGGCCTCTACCGCCACCTGCGGGTGGAGCCGGTGGACGGCAAGGCCCGCTGGAGCGAGCCGCAGTTCCTGCTGGGCCTGGTCGTCGTGGGTGCCGTGCTGCTGGCCTGGGGCACGTCCCGTCAGCAGAGCTGGCTCTGGGGCGGCCAGTGGCTCCAGGAGAACGGCACCTGGATGCTGCACAGCCCCACCGGCGCCTTCACCTATGGTGAGCTGGGCGCCATCGCCAACACCACCCTCCCCAGCGTGGCTGCGCGCGTGGGCTGGATTCTGCTCGGCGGCTCACTGATGGGCGCCATCGAGCTGCTGCGGCCCAGGTGGAACGGTCCCAACCCCGTCAAGGCCGCCAGTGCCGAGTCCCTGCTGCTCTACATGCTGCACCTCAACATGATCTTCAGTGTGCTGCTGGCGCCCGCCGTCATCGGCCTCACCGGCTGGGGCTGGGGCAGCCTGGGCTGGGCCGGCACCCTGCTGATGACCGCCCTCATCATTGGCCTGAACCTGTGGGCTGGGGTCGCCTGGCAGCAGGTCCGGCAGACGCCGGAGCGCATGCGCTGGCTGCAGCAGAAGGCCATAGCCGTGCTGGGCGTGTGGTTCGTGCTGGGTGGCTGGTGGACCTTCCGCCATTTCCTGCAGAGCCCCGAACTGGCCAAGGAGCCCTATCGCTTCCTGAACGCCGCCCGGATCCGCAAGGGCCTGCCCCCGACCCCCGATGGCCTCTCCCGCGATCCGGAGGAATATTTCCGGGAGGCGGAGCGCCGGAAGCTGCACCTGAGCGCCGAGGCCCGCGCCGACTTGACCCGCCAGATCCTGGCCCGATAGGAAACGCGTTAGAATCCTCTGGATAATGGCTGATTCCGGCGGCAGCGCCCCCCCAACCTGGTTCCTCTTCGCCGCCCTGGCGGTGGTGCTCTACCGCTGCGCGATGGCGATCCTCCTCTCGGCCTTCCACGCCCTGCCCTCCCTGCAGCGGCGGCGCATCCTGGAAGAGGAGACCATCACCGACCCCCAGTTGGCGGAACTCCTGGAACGACCCCGGGCCCTCGGCATGGGGCTGGAATTCTGGAACCAGTTGCTGCTGCTGGTGCTGGTGACCCTGCTGTGGCCTTTCCGTCTCGCCCTGCCCGGCGGTGCCTGGACCCTGGGGGCCCTGGTCCTGGTGGGCCTCTGGCTGCTCGACCTGCTCCTGCCGGCGCTGCTCGCCTCCCGCAATCCAGCCCTCTGGCTGGTCCAGCTCTACCCTCTGTACGCACCGGCCCAGGCCATCCTCGGTCCCCTCGTCAATCCCCTGGCACGCATGATCGACCGCCGTCACGCGGATGAGCGGACCAAGGACGATGACACCGAAGTGACCACCGAAGAGGCCGTCACCGCACTGCTGGAAGAAGGTGAGGCCGAAGGCATCCTCGAGGCCGAGGACCGCGAGCTCATCCGGAACGTGGTCACCTTCGGGGACACGGTGGTCCGCGAGGTCATGACCCCCCGCACCCGCATCGTGGCGCTGCCGTTGACGGCGACCGTCCCCGAAGCCTGGGAGGCCTTTGCGGAAAGCCGCCACTCCCGCCTGCCCGTCTACGACGGCACCATCGAGCTGGTGACCGGGGTCCTGCTGCTCAAGGACCTCATGCAGCTGCCGGATGGGGCCCACCCTCCCCTGGCCACCCTGCTGAAAACGGCCCACTTCGTCCCCGAGAGCAAGCCCGTGGCCGACCTGCTGCGGGACCTCCAGCGGGCCCGCACCCAGCTGGCCCTCGTGGTGGATGAGTTCGGCGGCCTGTCCGGCCTGGTGACGATGGAGGACCTGCTCGAAGAGGTCTTCGGTGAGATCCAGGATGAGCACGAGGCCTCCACCGGAATGGTGGAACAGGCCCCGGGCGTGTGGCTGGTGTCGGGCCACTCCCACGTGGAGGACGTGGCCGAAGCGCTCGGTTTCGCCTGGGAGCGCAACGGCTTCGACACGCTGGCCGGACTGGTCATGGCCAGCCTGGGGCGCGTCCCCAAGCCCCAGGAGTCCGTCGAGGTCGAAGGCGCCCGCCTGACCGTACTCCGCATGGAGGGCACGCGCATCGTGCAGGTCAGGGTGGAGCGGGTATAGGTTCCGGCGGGCTCGCGGATCTGCGATCCGCGAGGGAGGCAAAGCATTTCCTAACTCCAATCTTCAGCCGCTAGGCTGGAGATTGGAGCACCCACCGCATGATCCGTCGCCTCCTCATCCTGCTCGCCCTCCTCACCCTGCCGGTCACGCTGCTCATCGTGCGGCGGACACAGCGGAAGGCCCTGGTGCCCCAGCCGCGGGGCATGGTGCTGGGGCTCTACGCCGGGGTGCCGGACTACGATTACGCCGAGGAACTCGACCGCATCGCCAGCATCGGGGCCACCTGCGTGAGCCTGCAGGCCATCTACCGCATGGACACGGGCCACAGCACCGAGATCCGCCGCCACCCCACCTCCAGCCCCACTGAAGCAAGCTTGCGCCGGACCTTCCACCAGGCGAAGGTGCGTGGCCTGCGCATGATGTTCTTCCCCACGATCAACATGCGGGATGAGGCGGAAAACGCGGACTGGTGGCGGGGCAACATCGCCCCGGACGACTGGAACCTCTGGTGGCAGAACTACACGGCCTTCAATGTGCGGCTGGCGGCACTGGCCCAGGAAGGCGGCGTGGAATGGTACAGCCTGGGCACCGAGATGGCCTCCACCCATCCCTTCCCCGATCAATGGCGTCGCCTGGCCGCGGCGGTGCGCCAAGTCTTCAAGGGCAAGCTGGTCTACAGCGTGAACTTCGACAGCCACGACAGCTTCACGTTCGGGGACTGCGTCGATGTCATCGGCATCAACACCTACGATCCCATCGCCAAGTACGACGACTACCCCAGCCCCGGGCAGATCCGGGATGCCTGGTGGTGGATCGTCTACAAGGCCCGCACCCTCACCGCCCGGTTCCAGCGGCCCGTCATGATCACCGAAGTGGGCTACCCCTCCGTGGCCCACGCCCATGTCGGCCCCTGGGACTTCCGCACCGAGAAGCCCCTGGATCTGGCCCTGCAGGACCTGCTGCTCAAGGGCGCCTTCGGCGTGCTGCGCCACTGGAGTGATGGCGACGCGGTGTTCTACTACCTCTACGGCGAAAACCTCAACCAGAAGCCCGTGGGCGGCCCCACCGACCGCACCTACGCCGTGTGGGGCAAGCCCGCCGAGGCCACCCTGCGGAAGTACTTCCGCGAGCCCATCTGGGAAGGCCACATTCCCCCCAAGGCCGAGAACGCCCACGAAGCCGTGGTGCAGGCCCTGGTGAGCTGGCACCGGAAGCTGCGGGACTATGAGGACGCCGAGCTGCCCCCCTGGGTGCTGGACTGGGAGGCCCGGAACCCCCAGGATGGCGCGGAGGCCCGGACCATCCTGGCCCTGGAGCCGACCCCAGCCCACAAGATTCCCAAGGGCGAGGCGCGCTAAGGGTGCCCGGCAAAGCCCCACCCAGGGTTATGCTAGACCTCGTCTTATGAGCCTACCCACCCGCCCCCGCCCGCTGCCCATGCCGGAAGTCCCCACCAAGACCCTGTTGGTGGTAGAGGATGACCGCGCCACCCTGAGCCTCTACCGGGCGGGGCTGAAGGGACTGCAGGGCTTCAAGGTCATCCTGGCCGAGAACGGAGGTCAGGCCCTGGAGATGCTGCGCCAGGAGCCGGTCCATGTCCTGGTGAC
The DNA here is from genome assembly GCA_025361045.1 of Geothrix sp. GTDB lineage: Bacteria > Acidobacteriota > Holophagae > Holophagales > Holophagaceae > Geothrix. Next base: position 15,374 of record JANYAZ010000059.1, read on the forward strand.
CGACCTCAACATGCCCGTCATGGATGGCTTCAACCTCATCGCCAAGGTGAGCCGCTTCTATCCCCAAGTGCCCATCATCGTGATGACGGGCCTGGATGAGAGCCAGCACCTCAACACCCCCCTGCAGCTGGGCGCCATCCGCATCCTCACCAAGCCGCCGCGCCTCACCCTGCTCATGGACGCCATCCGCACCGCCGCGCAGTTCGAGCCGGCCGGCATAGTCCGGGGCATCGGCTTGAACAGCATCCTGCAGCTGCTGAACTGGGAGAAGAAGTCCTGCACCCTCACGGTGAAATCCGAAGCCGGCATGGGCCTGCTCTACCTGAAGAATGGCGAGGTGGTGCACGCCGCCTACCACGCCGACGAGGGCCTGCCCGCCGCCTACGTGATCCTGGTCTGGGACAAACCCGACATCGAGTTCGTGGAGACCTGCCGGGTCGAACAAACCATCGACCTGCCCCTCACGGAGCTGCTGATGAACGCGGCCATGATCACCGATCACCGGAACCCGGAGTTCGGGGAGGTCTGAGCTTTCCCGGGCAGTTGCTGGTCGCGGAAGGCGCGGAAGCGTCACGGAAAACACGAAAAGGGGGCCGGGGGGGCTTTTCCCCTTCCGTGGCTTCCGAGGATTTCCGTGCCTTCCGCGACCAGCCAAACCCGTAGAAGGGGACCCCACGCCTTGACGCTTCGCCCCGAAAACAGGCCGAGATTGGGACTTTCGTCAAAACCCCACCCGAGGTCCACCGAAAGGGCACCACCCGGGGAATAATGACGCCTGTGCGGCCCCGCGGGGGCCCCTTCCCAGGCAGGTGTCCATGTCCCAGCTGAAGCCCTTCCGCGCCTACCGCCCCCGGCCCGAACTCGCCGCCCAGGTCGCCGCCGTCCCCTACGATGTGGTGAACACCCAGGAAGCCGCCGAGCTGGCCAAGGGCAACCCCCACTCGTTCTTGCATGTGGGGCGCCCCGAGATCGACCTGCCGACGGGCATCGACGTGCATGCGGACGAAGTCTACGCCAAGGGCGTGGCCAACCTGCGCGGCCTCATCGAGCGCGGGGCCTTGTTCCACGAGAACACGCCCTGCCTCTACGTCTACCAACAGCGCATGGGCGATCACGTGCAGGCGGGCCTGGTGGGCCTCTGCTCCGTCGAGGAATACGAAACGGGCGCCATCAAGCGCCACGAGTTCACCCGCAAGGATAAGGATGACGACCGCACCCGCCACGTCACCGAGCAGGCCGCCAACGCCGAACCCGTCTTCCTCACCTACAAGGCCGTGCCCTACATCGACCACATCGTGAACGACATCCGCAAGCAGATCCCCGTCTACGACGTGGTCACGCCCGATGGCATCGGTCACACCGTGTGGGTCGTGTCCGGCGAGACCGTGGTCTACGAGCTGGTGCACCTCTTCAATGGCGTGGACGCCCTCTACATCGCCGATGGCCACCACCGCACCGCCGCCGCCATCCGCTTCGGCCAGGCCTGCCGCGCCAAGGCGAAAGCCCAGGGCATCCCCCTGGACGGTGACGAACCCTTCGAAAGCTTCATGGCCGTCGTGTTCCCCCATGACCAGCTGAAGATCATGGACTACAACCGCGTGGTGAAGGACCTCAACGGCCTCAGCCAGGACGCCTTCCTGACCAAGGTGCGCGAGACGTTCGATGTGGCCGTCTCCGCCCACCGCGCCGCCCAGGCGCCCACCACCTTCGGCATGTATCTCGGCGGCACCTGGTACGAGCTGAAGGCCAGGCCCGGCAGCTTCCCCGCCAGCGATCCCGTGCGCGGCCTGGATGTGAGCATCCTGCAGGACAACCTGCTGAACCCGATCCTCGGCATCGACGATCCCCGCACCAACACCCGCATCGACTTCGTGGGCGGCATCCGTGGCATGGACGAGCTGGAGCGCCGGGTGAAGGATGGCTGCGCCGTGGCCTTCTCGGTCTATCCCACCTCGCTGACGCAGCTCATGTCCGTGGCCGATGCCGGCGAAGTCATGCCGCCGAAATCCACCTGGTTCGAACCCAAGCTGCGCTCCGGTCTACTGGTGCGGATGTACGAAGGCTGAGGAACGTGAAAGAAGGCTTTGTTTTTTAACCGCAGATGTCGCAGATTGCGCAGATGAAAACCGGATCAAATCATTTATCTGCGCCTATCTGCGACATCTGCGGTTTCAAATTCAGTTATTTTTCTTTTTGACCGACTGACGAACCACCCATCGGAGTTCCCATGCACATCCTCATTGCCGATGCGTTCGACACCAAGCTGCCCGAGCGCCTGGCACCCTTCGGCACCACCAGCAGTGACATGGCCACCCTGGGCGAGACCCAGGTCCTCCTCGTCCGCTCGAAAACCAAGGTCGATGCTGAGCTCTTGGCCAAGGCCCCGCACCTGAAGCTCGTCATCCGGGGCGGCGTGGGCATGGACAACGTGGACAAGAAGCTGTGCGCCGAGAAGGGCATCAAGGCCGTGAACACACCCCGCGCCAGCAGCGTGGCCGTGGCCGAGATGGCCATGGCCTTCATGGTGGCCATCCCCGCGCGGCTCATCGAGGCCCACACTTCCATGAAAGAGGGCAAGTTCCTCAAGAGCGAGCTGAAGCGCACGGAACTCTTCAAGAAGACCCTGGGCCTCATCGGCGCCGGCAACATCGCCACGGAGGTCGCCAAGCGCGCCCAGGCCTTCGGCATGGAGGTGATCGCCTACGATCCCTACCTGAAGGAGCACCCCATCGCCCGGCTCGTCAGCCTCGACGAGCTGGCCGCCAAAGCCGATGTCATCAGCCTGCACCTGCCGCTCACGGATGAGACAAGGGGCATGATCAACGCCGACTTCCTGGCCAAGGCCAAGGACGGCCTCATCCTCATCAACACCGGCCGCGGCAAGTGCATCGTCGATGCGGATGTGGCCGCCGCCCTGGCCACTGGCAAGCTGCGCGCCTACGGCACCGACGTGTGGCCAAGCGACCCGCCCCCGGCGGACTGCCCGCTGCTCACGGCCCCCAATGTCTTCATGGCGCCCCACCTGGGCGCCAGCTCCAAGGAGAACCTCGGTCGCATCGGCGACGAGGTCGTTCTGATCCTGCAGGATTTTAAAGCGTAAAATCTCAACCACGAAGACAGGAAGACCACGAAGAAAAACACATGCTTTTTTCAATTTTCGTGGTCTTCCCGTCTTGGTGGTGAATCCGTTTCTTTCCCAAAAGGAGCCTCCATGACCCATCGCGCGATCAACTTCTACGCCGGCCCCGCCGGCCTGCCCCTGCCCGCCCTCGAACGCGCCAAGGAAGAGCTGTTGGACTTCGCCGGCACGGGCATGTCCGTCATGGAGGTCAGCCACCGGTCTAAGGAGTACGACGCGGTGCACGAGGAAGCCATCAGCCTCACCAAGGAGTTGATGGGCCTGCCCGCCAACTACAAGGTGCTCCTGCTCCAGGGCGGCGCGCACCTGAGCTTCGGCATGATCCCCCTCAACCTGCTGCGCGGCGGCCGCAAAGCCGACTACCTCGTCACCGGCAACTGGGCCGAGAAGGCCACCAAGGAGGCCAAGCTCGTGGGCGGCGACAACGTGCGCGTGGCCGGCAGCACCAAGGACCTGAAGTTCAGCCGCCTGCCCTTCGAGAGCGAGATCAAGGTCGGCGCCGACAGCTCCTTCGTCCATTTCACCTCGAACAACACCGTCGAAGGCACCCAGTGGCATGAGTTCCCCAAGGTGGGCAAGGTGCCCTACGTCTGCGACATGAGCTCCGACTTCATGTGGCGTCCCTTCGACGTGACCCCCTTCGGCCTCATCTACGGCGGCGCCCAGAAGAACCTCGGCCCCAGCGGCGTCACGCTCACCATCATCAGCGACGAGTTCCTCGAGATGTGCGAGGCCCAGGACCTGCCCAGCTACCTGCGCTTCAAGCTCCACGCCGAGAAGAACAGCCTGTACAACACCCCGCCCACCTTCGGCATCTACCTGCTGCGCAACGTCCTGGCCTACAACAAGTCCATCGGCGGCCTCAAGGCCATCGAGCAGAACAACCTCAAAAAGGCTGAACTGCTCTACGGCTGCGTGGATAAGCACGCGGGCTTCTTCAAGCCCTTCGTTACCGAAGTGGCCGACCGTTCCACCATGAACGTGGATTTCTTTCTGCCCACGGAAGAACTCACCGCGGCCTTCGTGAGCGAAGCCAAAAAGGCCGGAATGGTAGGTCTCAAGGGCTACCGCGATGTGGGTGGCATCCGTGCTTCCACCTATAACGCCGTGAGCGTGCAGGATGTGGAAACCCTGGTGGCCTTTATGG
>JANYAZ010000085.1 GCA_025361045.1 Geothrix sp.
TCCAGGTGTTTCAGGCGAGGTGCACTAGTCTGATGGCGAGGGTGCCGCATGATCTCCATCCGCTCCGTATCGAAGACCTTCCTGTCCCCGTCCGGAGAACTGCTGCGGGTGCTGCAGGACGTCAGTCTTGACATTCCGGCGGGTGCCTCCGTGGCCATCCAGGGCCCCAGCGGCAGTGGCAAGAGTACGCTGCTCGGCCTGATGGCCGGCTTGGACCAGCCCAGCAGTGGCGACGTGACGGTGAATGACCAGATCCTCACGGGCCTCAGTGAACGGGCCCTCTCCCGTTTCCGTGCCCAGAACCTGGGCTTTGTCTTCCAGGCCTATCATCTTCTGCCCCATTTCTCGGCCCTGCAGAACGTGGTGATCGCAGCGGAGATTGCTGGCCTCGTTGAGGTCGAAGCCAAAGCCCTGGAGGCCTTGGCGCGGGTGGGTCTGGAGGATCGGGCTGAGCACCTGCCCGCCCAGCTGAGTGGGGGGGAATGCCAACGCGTGGCCCTGGCGCGGGCCATCGTGGCGCGGCCCCCCATCCTTCTTTGCGACGAACCAACCGGTTCGCTGGATCCCGTGAATGCAGACCGGGTCTTCGAGCTGTTGCTGGACCTGCAGCGGGACCTGGGAGCCACTCTGGTGCTGGTGACCCATGACGCGCATCTCGCCAGCCGAATGGGGCTGCATATTGCGTTGGAGCGAGGCCGGGTCGTGGCAGGCGTGGCATGAGGTTCGCCCTGCGCATGGCCCTGCGGGAGGGCTCCCGGCAGAAGGGTCGTCTCCTGGTCATTGCGCTCTGTCTCGCCGTGGGCTTCGCAGCGTTCTTCGCCACCTACGGGTTCAGTGCCCGGGTCCTCAGCGGCATCCGGGCCGAATCGAGATCCCTGCTGGGGGCGGATTTCTCCATCTCCTCCACCGGCACCTTCCCGGAAGACCTGCTCCAGCGGGCCTCCGCCGTGCCCGGCATCCAGGGGCACAGCCTCGTCTACGACCTGGTGAGCATGGCCCACACCGGAGAGGGTGGTGGCATCCTCAGCCGCCTGGTGGAAGTGCGGGCGGTGGATGCGACCTATCCGCTGGTGGGAAGGTTGGAGCTGCAGGCGGGTGGGAAACCTGCTGGACCAAGGGTCGGCGGCTCAGGGGCTGTCTTTGTGGAGCGGGGACTGGCCGATCCCTGGGGGCTCCAGGCCAAGGCCAACGGAACCGTGGCCAAGCGTTCGGCCCTCTCCATCGGGGATGGCTCGTTGCCTGTGGGAGGCGTGATCACCTTGGATGAAAGCCGCCAGGCCAGTGCCTTCACCCTGGGGCCAAGAATCCTGGTTGATCGCGCGGATGCCGAGCGGCTGGGCCTTCTCACCAAACAGTCACGCTTCACCGGCCGCCTGCTCCTGACCCTCGCCCCTGGTGCGGATGCCATCCAGGTTCGCGCGGCGCTTGGCGAACTTGTGCGCACCAGCCCCCAAAGGCTTCGGTTGCAGGGCCACGAGGAAGCGGCCACCGCCCTGGCCAGGCCCATCCGGAACCTCAACCGCTTTGTCCAACAGCTGGGCCTTGCCACCCTGCTGCTCGCCATGCTGGGGGCCTGGGCCATCCTCACGGCCTTCCTGGAAGCCCGGTCCCGGGATGCGGCCATCCTGCGCTGCCTGGGGGCGGAGCCCATGGCACCCGCCCGGATCTACGGCCTGCTGACCATGCTCCTCCTGGGCGCCGCCTTGGCCCTGGGCTTGGCGGCGGGGTTGGCCGCCTCCGCGCTGATTCCGCGCTGGCTCGGGGACCTGCTGCCTGCCGTCCTCCGCGAAGGCACCACGGCTCCGCCGCCCTTGCTTGAGACCGTCTTGGCTGTGGCCATGATTGCGCTGCTCACGTTGCCGCCCCTGGTGCGACTGGGGGAGGTGAAACCGCTCACCCTGCTGAGGGAGGGCGCTGAGCTTCAGGGGGAGCGGACCTGGGTTGGCCGAGTCTGCGCGGGCCTGGCCTTCGCACTGGCCGTGCTGCTGATCATCCGCAACGCACCCAGCCTGATGGTGGGCCTGGGCACGGCCCTGGGCATGGCGCTGCTGTCCTTGCTGCTCTATGGGGCGGCCCGTCTGCTGTTGCGCATCTATCGCAGCACCGCGACGGCCATGCCGCTTTCCCTGCGGTTGGCCTTCGGTCAGCTCGGGGCGCGACGGGGACTGACGGCACTGATGATGGCGGTGATGGGGCTGGCGGTCTTTCTGACCACGGCCACCCAGTTCATCAAGGACGATATCGTGGCTCCCATCGCCTTCCAGCAGGGCGCGGGGAATCGGCCCAACCTGTTCTTCCTGGACGTGCAGTCTGCCCAGCGGGAGCAGGTGGTCCAACGGCTGAAGGAAGAGACCGGACGGGATCCCATGGAAGCCCCCATCGTCCGGGCCAGGCTCAGCGCCATTGGTGGTCGGCCCGTGCGAGGGGCCCAGGCCAGAAACCAGGACGAGGCTCAGGGCGAACAGCATGGCGATGGCTTCCGGAACCGGGAGCAGAACCTCACCTGGCGGGATCGCATGGGCGCCTCCGAGACCGTGACCGCAGGCACCTTCTGGAGGCCGGGACTCCCCAACGTCGACGAGATCTCCCTGGAGCTGGGCTTTGCCGAATCCATCGGCGCCAAGCTCGGTGATGAACTGACGTTCGATGTCTCCGGCAATGAGGTGAAGGGCCGGGTCACGAGCCTGCGCAAGGTGATGTGGCAGAGCTTCCAGCCCAACTTCTTCATCGTGATGCACCCGTCGCTGTTGCAGGGTGCCCCGGCTGTCCACCTGCTGGCGACCGAGGCCGATCCGCTGGCCAAGGCCCGCATCCAGGTGGCCATGGCCAAGGACCATCCGAACATCACGCTCATCGACGTGACGGACGTGGTGGCGAAGGTGGGCCGGGTGCTGGACATCATCGCGCTCATCACGCGGGCCCTGGCAACCTTGATGCTGACCTCGGCCATGCTGGTGCTCATCGCCAGCCTGATCGCAGGGCGCCTGGGCCGCCAAAAGGATCTGGCGTTGCTGCGCACCATCGGTGCCTCCCATGGCACCCTGCTGCGCAGCCTGACCTGGGAATTTCTCCTTCTGGGCGGCAGCTCGGCCGTGCTGGCGACCACCCTGGCCTGGATCCTGGCGAGGGTCTACACCAGCCGGGTGCTGGACCTGCCGACGCACCCGGGTGTTGGCCTGGGCCTTCTGCTGATGGTGGCGTCCGCAGGGCTGACGCTGGTGGTCGGCGTCGCCGGCAGCCTCCGGGTTCTCAACGTCAAACCCATGGATGTGCTGCGCGGGGAGTGAGCAGGAAGGGGACTCCTTCCAGGGCCACCGCTTTGCGGCGTCCCTTCCGGCCGCACGAATCACTCGGCTTTCTGTCTCGGGTCCGACAGCCCCCCGGGCTGTCTCCCCGAGCCAAAACGAAAGCCGGTGATTCAGTGACTTCGAATCCCTCACCCTCCGCCTTCAGATGAAAGTCCCCCTGGCGAGGTATGGCATGAACCATTAGGGGGATTCCCTCCGCGTCACGCTTCGCATGACGCTCCGGCCGCACGAATCACTCGG
>JANYAZ010000094.1 GCA_025361045.1 Geothrix sp.
TCATCCCAGCACACGCTGCCCGAACAGCCCTCCGGGCCGGAGCACCAGCACCAGGACGAGCATGACGAAGCCCACGGCCGAGGTGAGGTAGGACGGCAGGATCAGGATGGCGAAGACCTCCACCACCGCCAGGATCAGGGCCGCGGTGCCCGTGCCCAGGACGCTGCCCATGCCGCCCAGCACCACCACCACGAAGGACTTCAGCAGCTCGCTGGAACCGGAACCCGGATTGAAGGCGAAGAGGGTGGCGGAGAGCAGCCCAGCCAGTCCCGCCAGGGCTGTGCCGATACCAAAGGTGATGGTGTAGATCCGCTCGACGTCCACCCCCGCCAGCGTGCAGCTGTCAGGATTCTGGGCCACCGCTCGGATGGCCCGACCCAGGTAGGTCCGGTGCAGGAACAGGTGGAGTCCCACGGGAACCATTGCCCCCACGGCCAGCACGGCGAGGCGGCTTACGGACAAGTGTGTGCCCAGAAACACGATCGAGCGGGTGGACCAGGGCGTGGTGATGGACTGATCGTCTCCCGTGAAGAGCAGGTAGGCCACATTCCGCAGCACCAGCCAGAAGCCGAAGAGCAGCAGCAGCGAGGCAGGCCCCCCTGCAGGTCCCCGGGGAAGATGGCGGACCAGGACCCGGTAGATCAAGACCCCCAACAGGTAGGTGGCGGCCACCACCAGGGGGATCGACAGGTAGGGGTCCAGGCCGAGCTGCCGGTGAAGCACCCAGCCCATGTACGCCCCCAGCATGATCACGCCCCCGTGGGCGAGATTCACCACGCGCAGGACCCCGTAGATGAGCCCCAGCCCGTAGGCCATGGTCGCGTAGAGACCCGCCAGCAATACCGCCGAAACGGCCAAGTCGATGAAGCGCTCCACGGCCGGTACCTAGTTACCGCACTTGGGATTCGGGGCCACGCCTGTTCCGGTGGCCACGTCAAAGGGGTAGATGATGGGTGCCTTCCCGTCCGGCAGATTCTGTTGCACCACGAACGGATTCTGGGCCTGCTGTCCCAGGGCCGCAGGGAACTCCAGGGGACCGCCCGGGAGAAGCGAGGGCTGTTTCATCGCCGCAAGCCTCTGGCGCACCGCCTCGCGGTCCACGGAACCGGCCTGCTGGATGGCCAGGAAGAGCGTCTTGGCCGACTGGTACGCGAGGGCCTGGAACCACTCGGGCGCTCGCCCGCCGAAACGGGCCTTGAAGGCCTCGACGAAGTCGCGGGAGGGTCCAGGCTTCGCCGCCAGCTGGGCACTCCACCAGACGCCGGAGAGGACGTACTTCACATTCTCCGGCCCCAGGGCATCGATGGCCCCCTTCTCGCTGCCTCGAGCTCCGTAGCTCACCACCTTATGGCACATCCCGCTCGCCACATACTGGCGGTGCATGGTGATGTAGTCGGGGAGGTGGGCGTCCGCAAGGAAGAGATCCACCTTCGCGGCCTTCACCTTCCCAAGCAGGGCACTGAAGTCCTTCCCGTCCAGGGCGAAGGACTCATCAACCGAGATGGAGTAGGCTCCACCGCTCTGGGCCACGTAATCCGAGACGCCCTTGCGAAAGTCCTTCCCGTGGGCCGTGTTCTCCCAGAGGAGGGCAATCTTCGCGGGGCGGGGCAGTTTCCCAGCCTTCTGTTGCAGGTTGATCCAGGTCATCAGGGTCGTTCCGAGCAGTTCGACCGGCGAGATGGTGCCGAACAGGTACTTGAAGCCGCGCTTGAAGATCTTGGTGGCTCCGCCGCCTCCCTGGATGTAAGGCACCTTGTACTGCTCCGCCACGGTGCTTTGGGCCTCGACCAGATGGCTGCTGTAGGTTCCGAGCAGGAAATCCACCTTGTCCGAGTTGATCAGCCGATCGGCCAGGCTTACCGCCGTGGCTTGGTTGGTGGTGTCGTCGAGGAGGGTGAGGGCGACCGGCAGCCTCTGTTTCCCGACCTGGAGGCCACCGGCTTTGTTGACCTCCTCGAAGGCGAGCTCGTATCCCTCCTTGACGAAGCCACCGATGCGAGCCTCGCTGCCCGTAAGCGGGAGCGTCGCCCCCACACTGATCTTCGACCGAGGCGGGTCGGCAGCGGCGACAGGTCCGGTGGCCAGGGCTGCAACCAGCAGGCCGAAAATCGAACAGCGGGCAAAGAACATGGGCGCCTCCAGGCGAAACCAGGCATGCCGAATATCGGTTGTTAGGGTGTGGCGACAATAGCCCACTTCGGCCGTTTCACGCAATTCGCAATCACCATTGAGGGGCTCAGTCATGGTTTCAGAGCCCTTGTGGTCCAATGGAGGTCGGAGGTTCTGGTGCAGGTGCAGCTCAGCGAGGATGTGGTACTCGACAGTCGGAGGGCCGTGTGGCTGCCCCGGCAGAAGACGCTGGTACTTTCGGACCTGTTCTTTGGCCTGGGTGCCGCCCGGCGACGCCGGCCAGATCCCATGCCGGCCACGCCCCAGATGGAAATCTGGGAACGGGTCTTCAGCCTCATCGATGACTACGCCCCGGAACAAATCGCCCTGCTCGGCGACTTGAAGCCCAGTCAGGGCACCGTGGAAGGTGATGAAGCCGAGGAATTGCGCACCATTTTCCGCAAGCTGAAAGCCGGTGGGCGTCAGGTGGTCCAGGTGGTCGGCCACCCCGAGCGGAGCATTGGCCCCGCTTTGGAAGGCACCGGCATCCTGCCCGTCGAGCAACACCGGGTGGGTCCCCATACCCTCATGCACCGGCGACGCATCTTCGTCTATCCCCGCCACGATCCCTCCCACGGCTTCTGGATCAACGGGGGCGTGCATCCATTATTTGCCGTCCCCGCCCCGGGCCCGATGGCCGAGCCGGATTGGCTCAGGCTGCCAGCATTTCTCTACACCGGCTTCGCCCTGGTGATGCCGCCCTTCGTCAGCTACGCCCAGGGCTTCGAGGTCATCCAGCCGGAGCGCCTGCCCCGCCAGGCCCGGGCCTGGAAGCTGCTGGCCGATCGGCTGAGTCCCCTGGATCTGGGCGGCCTCCCACCCACCCCGGAACACCTCCGCACCCTCACCCGGCCCCCACGAAAGGGGAAGGACTCGGGGAAGGCAGAGGAATAGACGAATCGAGGGTTAACGCTGAACCAGCATGGCCCAGGCGCCGCCCTTCAGGCGGGTGCCGTCGTCCAAGGTGAGGTCCCAGCGCAGGGCATCCCCCTTCTTCAGCTTCAGGCGCTTGAACGTGCCCGCCGGGAATTCGATGAAGTTGCGGGCGGGCACCGATCCCCCATAGGTGGGACAGGGCGAAGGCTCCAGCTTGGACTGCTCCTTCGAGCAGGGCGGAACATTCTCGACCGTCTCCACCACGACGCCCTGGGCATCGACCCAGGCCACATCCAGACTGATCAGGCAGTTCCGCATCCAGATGCCGTGGTAGCCATCCCGGCCGTACAGAAAGATCATGCAGCGATCCTTGGCCAGATGGTTCCGACGCATGAGTCCCAGTTCCTGTTCCCTCGGTTCCGAGGCGACCTCCGCCAGAAAGGTCTGGTTGCGAAAATGGACGGTGCCGCCTCCCCCCCCCAGCAAAGGCAGGGTGAGCAGGGCGGTAAGCAGCATGCGCATGTCAACTCCTAGGAGCGTGTCCAAGTAATGGGTGGGGGCTGCACTGGTGCGCCAGCCGAGGGAGGTAAGGAAGGCGACGAAGGCCTTGGTGGTTCCAAGGACGAGGAGTCTGACGTAGCATCCCGACGGCTGCCGCCCCAGCCCGAAGGGTTGATGGCAAAGGGCTCCCATGCAGCGTCAGGGCGCTTGAACGGTGAACCCGCACCGCCCTGCGCGCCCCTCCTCGCCTGGAAACCCTTTGCCATCAATGCAGCCCCTATCGATTACTTGGACACGCTCCTCGGACACAATTATCCGATGAAGTGTCCGCGGGCCCAGGATGGATCCCGATTCAATGATACCTCGCATGCCGTGGCACCATGATACGGGTGGCCGTTGCGTCGCCAGGAGAGCCATGCGGGCCACCTCTGTGTTCGTGATTCCTTTGTTTGCCTTGTCGGCCCTGGCCGCGCCGGGACCGGACACGGGGATCCTGGCTGTGCGGACCTCGGCGGTCATCCGAGTGGATGGTCGTCTGGATGAAGCCGATTGGATGCGGGCCACCCCCGCCTCCGGATTCACACAGGAGTGGCCTCTGCGCGGCCAGGCCGCCCGGCAGCGAACCGAGGTACGGGTGCTTTATGACGACCACTTTCTGTACGTCGGGGCGCGGATGCACCATGACCCCATCTTGGATGGCGGTCCCGCCCGGGTGGTGCGTCGCCTCCACCGCCGGGACCAGGACAGCATGAGCGATTGGTTCGGCGTGGCCATCGACTCCAACCACGATCGCCGGACGGCACTGGTCTTCGAGGTGAATGCGGCGGGCGTCCAGAAGGATCAGGTCATCTACAACGACAGCACCTATGACCCCAGCTGGGATGGCGTGTGGGAAAGCGCTGTCAGCATCGACCAGGATGGTTGGACCGCCGAGCTGAAAATTCCCCTGTCCCTCCTTCGCTTCAAGGCCGGCGAAGGACCCCAGACCTGGGGCATCAACTTCAGTCGGACCGATCAGGGCGTCATCCGCGAATCCAGCCGCTGGATGGTGGTGCCTCGGGGCGAGAGCGGCTTCGTCAGCCGCTTCCCCGAACTCAAGGGCCTGGAGGGACTGCATCCTCAGCTCCGGCAGGAATACGTGCCCTACTTCAGCGCTGCCCGAAAATTCGAGACGACCCGCAGCTTCGATGACCGTCGCTGGGATAACCGGGTCGGCCTGGATGCCATGTGGGGGCTCAATTCCTACTCCCAGGTGGACCTGACCCTTCGGCCGGACTTTGGGCAGGTTGAGGTGGATCAGACGGTGCTGAACCTCAGTACCGTGGAGACTTTCTTCCCAGAGAAGCGGCCCTTCTTCCTGGAGGGCATGGATATCTTCCGTGTGGCCGGACCAGATCTTTTCTACACCCGCAGAATTGGACAAGGACTGTCTGATCCCGTGCTCAACCCCGGTGAAACCCT
>JANYAZ010000108.1 GCA_025361045.1 Geothrix sp.
GTCCAGCACGGCCTCGCCGTGGATCTTCAGCAGCGTGTCCCCGGGGCGAATCCCCGCCTCCTCGGCGAGGCTGCCGGGTTCGACCGCTATCACTTGCACTCCGACTTGTGCCAAATGCCGCTCCTGCTCCGGATTCCCTGCGGGAATCAGGAGGTAGATTGTCTCATTGAGCAGGAAGAATGGCTTTTCCTATCTCCGGCCCGCCAGGGCCGGAGCTCTGACGAGCCGAATACCGGACTCTCAACCCACGATCAGGCCGGCGCCTTCGTCTGCTTCCGCGCTTCGACCACCTTGTCGGCATCGCGACCGACCAGTTCCTGCAGGTGGTGGAAGGCCCAGGTGAAGGAGCCGACGCCCATGGTGAGGCTGCGGAGCTCGATGACCACATCGCTCATCTCAGCCTGGGGGATGTAGGCCGAGACGATGTCCCAACCGATCCAGCCGGGTCGGGCGTCAAAGCCGAGCACCTGGCCGCCGCGACGGCCTGTGACGAGGCGCTGGGCCTTGGGCGTGAACTCACTAGGCACACAGATGTGCACTTCGCAGATGGGTTCCAGCAGCACAGGGTGGCAGACGGGTGCTGCCTCGTTCATGCCAATGCGGGCGGCCGTCTTGAAGGCCATGTCCGAGCTGTCCACGGTGTGGTAGCTGCCGTCCACCAGGGCCACGTAGATGTCCACGACGGGGAAGCCCAGGGGGCCACGCTTCATCCAGTCCACGACACCATGCTCAACGGCGCCGAAGAAATTCCTGGGCACCACACCACCTACGATCTTTTCCTCGAACTCGAAGCCTTCGCCCCGACCCCGGGGCTTGATCTCCAGCCATACGTCACCGAACTGGCCGTGACCACCGGTTTGGTGTTTGTGCCGGCCGTGGACTTTGGCCGCCTTGGTGAAGGTCTCCCGATAGGGGACCATGGGCGGGTGATGCATGACGTCCAGGCCGAAGCGGCTCTTGAGGCGGTCCAGGGCGCACTTGAGATGAACCTCCCCCTGGCCCCAGAGGATGCGCTCCTGGGTCTCGGCGTTCTGCTCGACTTTCAGAGAAGCGTCTTCTTCGCAGAGGCGCTGGAGCGCGAGCGAGAGCTTCACGTCGTCCCCGCTCTTGGTGGTGTGCAGACTGAGGGCCAGCATGGGCTGGAGGGGTTCCGGCCAGGCCAGCTCCACCTTGGCGGTGGGGGTCAAACCCTCGCTGGTGTGGACCTCATCCATGCGGCCCAGGGCCACGACCTCACCCGCCGTGGCCTTCTGCTGCTTGACCTGCTGGGCGCCGAACAGCTTGTTGATGCCGCTGACGCGATTCCCGCCCATGGAAGTGCCATCGATCACCTCGCCGCGCCACACGCGAGAGATGCTCAGCTTGCCTACATGCTGGGCATGGACGGTCTTGAACACCTGCGCCAGCGCATCTTTGCCTTCGGGGATGCCCAGGCGCGATGCGGTGGCCTCCACGCGGGGTGCCTCATCACAGAGGGCCTGGAAGAGGCGACGCACGCCGGCATCCTTGTCCGCTGAGCCGAAGAACACCGGCACCAGCAGGTCATCGCGCACGTCCTTGGCCAGGTCCTCGGACACCTCCTCCAGGGGAGGTACCATGTCACTGAGCAGTTCCTCCATGAGGTGGTCGTCGAAGTCCGCGAGCTTCTCCAGCAGGAGTTGCCGGGCTTCCTGTTCCTCGGGCAGCACCGATTCGGGCAATTGCATCAGGTCGGCGTCCTTGTCGGCCTCGTACTTGTAGGCGTGCTCACTGATCAGGTCCACGTAGCCCGTGATCTGGTCGCCCTCCCGGATGGGGACTTCCACCAGCACCAGGGGTCGTTCCGACACGATCTGCAACGCGTTCAGAACACCCTTGAGCTTTCCTGCACTGCCCGGAGTCTCCATCTTGTTGATGAAGACCAGATGGGGCACCTTGTGGTCGTCCAGGAATTTGAGCGTGGGGGCCACCATGAGGGCGCGGCCCGGATCGGGATCGCAGACCACCACGGCGATGTCGGCAACCATGAGGGCATGGGCCGTTTCCTGGCTGAACTCGACGGAACCGGGGCAGTCGACGAGGGTCCAGGCTTCACCCTGGTAGGTGCAGGCTGCGAGGCTGGCCTCCACGCTCATCTGGCGGGCTTTGGCCTCAAGGGAGGCGTCGCCGACGGTGTTCCCCTCCTTGACGGAGCCCTTGCGTGGCAGGGCACCTGCCACGTAGAGAAGACTCTCCATCAAGGAGGTCTTTCCAGAGAGGTAGGGACCCACGATGGCCGCTACGCGTGGAGTTGACTGGGAATTCCCGCTCACAGTGCCTCCTGATTGTGTGATCCAGCTGAAGATCGCTCCAAGTGTTCCGAGCTTGTTACGGACTGGCAACACCGAAAAAAAGCCGCCCGGGAAAAGGCGGCTTAAGTCACAAGATGTTAGAGGTTCCGACATGCGGGGAGGAGAGGCTCGGAACCTGCGGTTCCGGGGCAGGAAAAGGATTCAGTTGCGGAGGGGCTTGCCTGACTTGAGGATCGACTCCATGCGGGCCTGGGTCTTCTCGTAGCTGCAGAGCCGGGCGAAGGCCTGGCGTTCCAGTTCGAGGATCCGCTCCTCGGTAACCTCCTGGACTAGGCTCACGTCTCCGCCGCACAGGATGTTGGCCAGCTCGCCCATGATGATGGCATCGTGCTCGCTGGCCAATCCCTGCAACTGGAAGTCGCGCACGGCCATCTTGAGGGCTTCGCTGCCACCCCGGCCTGGCAGGCGGAGGGTGCGCTCCTTCACGGGCTGGAAGTCGGCGGTCATCTTCAGGACCTCCTGCTTGGCCTCGTGGAGCAGGAAGGCCTTGTTCATGACGCGGCGGTCCGTGCGGCGGAGGTAGCCGTTGCGCTGGGCCTCGTCGAAGCTGGTGTGGACGGTGGCCGTGCCGATGCCTTGGAAGGCGGCCTTCACTTTGGGCATGGGGCCCAGCTCGCCCTTGGCCGCCATGGCGTCCTCCATGCGGAGGAGCATCTGGAGACAGCCGCCGCCGGCGGGGATGACGCCCACGCCCACTTCCACCAGGCCGATGTAAAGCTCGGCATGACCCACCACCCGCTGGCAGGCCATGGTGAGCTCGCAGCCCCCGCCCAGGGCCAGATTGAACGGCGCACCCACCGTGGGGAACGGCGCATAGGTCAGCATGCGGGCGGCGTATTGCAGCCGCCGGGCGACCTCTTCGATCAGGTCGAACTGCTTGTCCTTGGCGGCGTTCAGCACCATCACCAGGTTGGCGCCGGCGCTGAAGTGCTGGCCCTGGTTGCCCACCACGAGGCCCTTGAAGCGACCGGGCACGTGCTTCTGGACCGTGTCCTCCATCAGCATGATGATGCCGTCGTCGAGCGCATTCATCTTGCTGCGGAAGCTGAGGCAGGCGACATCATCGCCCAGGTCGATGAGCTGGCAGCTGCCGTTTTCGGCCACCACCTTACCCTTGCCCTCTTCGCGCTTGAGGATGATGACGCGCCGATCTTCCAGAATCGGATCGTAGGCCAGCGTCTCCGGATTCAGCTGGGAGACCGGTACACCATGCTCCCAGCGGTAGAAGCTGGTGATGCCCTTGGCGAGCATCTGCTCCACCAGCGGGGCGATGGGCTGCTCCTCGAACTTCATGCGAGCCACGACCCGCTCGACGCCGAGGATGTCCCACAGCTCGAAGGGTCCCACTTCAAAAGCAAACCCGTTCTTGATGGCGCGATCCACGTTCAGGGGGCCGTCGGTCACCTCGCCTAGACGATTCACGGCGTAGGTAAGGTTGGGTGCGATGCAGCGCCAGGCCAGACGCCCGGCCTCGGTGTCGCTGGTGAGCAGCGTCTTCACCTTTTCCGCGGGGTCATCGATGCCCTTCAGTTCCTTCAGGATGGGCCAGTCCTTCTTCACCTGCGGGATGTACTCGCGGGTGGCGGGATCGATGGCCAGGAAGGTCTTTTTGCCCTTGGCATCCTTGGGCCCCTTCTTGAAGAAGCCTTGCTTCACCTTGTTGCCGAAGAGCTTGTTGTCCAGCATCCACTGGAGAAACTCCGGGAACTTGAAGGTGTCACGTTCTTCGTCGTTCGGGCAGAGCTCGTAGACGTTCTTCGCCGTGGCCGCAAGGATGTCCACGCCCGCCAGGTCCGCGGTGCGGAAGGCGGCGCTCTTGGCCCGGGCCGCGGCGTCGCCGAGCACCATGTCCAGCACTTCGAAGGGGATCTTTTCGGCCAGGGCCATGTGCAGGGTGGCCATGATGCCGTGAATGCCGATGCGGTTGCCGATAAAGGTGGGGCTGTCGTAGGCCGGCACCACCTCCTTGCCGAGGGCTTCCTCGAGCCAGGTGCGGAAGGCCATGGCCTCGGAGGCCTCGACCTCGGGGCCGGTCACAAACTCGAGGAGGCGCAGGTAGCGCACGGGGTTGAAGAAGTGGGTGATAACGAAGTGCTGACGGAAAGCGTCCGTGCGGCCTTCGACCAATAGCTTGAGCGGGATGCCCGAGGTGTTCGAGCTGATCCAAGCCCCGGCCTTGAGGTGGGGTTCCAGACGGCCGTACAGCTCACGCTTGATGGCCAGGTCCTCCTTCACCACTTCCACCACCCAATCGCAATCCGCCAGGCGATCCAGGTGATCCCGCAGGTTGCCGGGCCGGATCTTTTTTAGGAATGAGGGGTGCATAGCCAAGGCGGGTTTGGATTTCGCCAGGGCGGCCAGGGCCCCTTCCGCCAATTTGTCGGGCGCCGCCTCGTCGATGACGATGTCCAGCAGTTCCACCGAACAGCCCACCGACGCCACATGGGCCGCAATCCCTGAGCCCATCACGCCCGAACCGAGTACGCCAATTTTCTTGATAACCATAAAAAACTCCTAATTTAAAACCGCAGATGTCGCAGATGACGCAGATAGGGAGTTCGCAAATCGTTTATAGGTCAATCTGGATTCAGCGAAGTTGACAAGCAGCCCAATTTCAAATCCAGTCGCTTTGAGGTAATTGAGAATCTGGGCCTCTTCGATGGCACCCAGCTTCGCAATGGATTTCAGTTCCAAGACAACAGTTTCGAAACAGATGAAGTCTGTACGGTAAGTGGTTTTCAGCGTGCGTCCTTTGTAAATCACTGGAAGTTCAACCTCTCGGCGGAATGGGATTCCGCGGGTTTCGAACTCGACCGACAATGCCTCCTGGTAGACCGCCTCCAAGAAACCTGGCCCGAGCGTGCGGTGGACCTCCATCGCCGCACCAAGAATCGCGTAGGTGCGCGGATCTCCAGAATCCATCTGCGTCATCTGCGTCATCTGCGGTTAAAAATCAAAGTTTTTCAATAATCGACGCGATGCCCTGGCCGCCACCGATGCACATGGTGGCGATGCCGTACTTCCCGCCGTCCGTCTCGAGCCGGTTGAGCAGGGTGGTGAGGATGCGGGCGCCGCTGGCACCGAGGGGATGGCCCACGGCGATGGCGCCACCCCAAGCATTCACCTTGGCCGGGTCGTAGCCGCCTTCGCGGATCACCGCCAGGCTCTGGGCGGCGAAGGCCTCGTTGAGCTCCATGGCGTCGATCTGGTCGAGCTTGAGGCCGAAGCGGTCCAGCACCTTCTTCACGGCGGGCACGGGGCCGATGCCCATACGATCCGGTTCCACACCGGCCACGGCCCCGCCGATGATGCGGGCGCGGGCCTTCAGTCCCAGGGACCTGGCCAAACCTTCTTCCATGACGAGCAGGAACGCCGCCCCATCGGTGATGGGGGAGCTGTTGCCGGCGGTCACACAACCGTCCACCAGGAAGGCGGCCTTCAACTCGCCCAGCTTCTCTACGCTGGTATCGGCCCGAACGCACTCGTCCTGCTGCAGGGTCACAGGCTTGCCATCCAGGCCCTTGGTCTCGAAGCGGACGACCTCTTTCTCGAATTTTCCGGCCTTCCAGGCGGCGGCGGCCTTCTGATGGCTCTGATAGGCGAACTCGTCCTGGTCCCGGCGGCTGATCTTGTATTCCTTGGCCAGTTTTTCGGCGGTGATGCCCATGGAACAGTAGGCCTCGGGGTAGGTCTCGGCAATAAAGGGATCCACGCTGGGATTGAAGCCCATCATCGGCACCTTGGACATGCTCTCCACGCCGCCGGCCAGGAAGAGATCGCCCTGGTTCGTCATGATGGCCCGGGCGGCCATGAGCATGGTCTCCTGGCTGCTGCCGCAGAAGCGGTTGATGGTGGCGGCCCCGGCGGTGATGGGCAACCCGGCCCGGAAGCTGATGAGCCGGGCCATGTTCATGCCCTGCTCGCCCTCGGGCATGGCGCAGCCCACCAGCACATCCTCAAGACCCGACCAGTCCTTCAGCAGGGGCTTGATGGCCTCGAGGACCGCCGCACCCAGGTGCTCGGGGCGGGTGGCAGCGTAGCTGCCCTTGACGCCCCGACCGATGGGGGTGCGCTTGGCTTCAACGATGACTGCAGATCGCATGGGTCCTCCGATGGGGAAGGGATTGTCTGGGTTTCCGAGGAGCCTAGCATCCGCTGAGACGGGCGTAAGCCCCTACCGTGGGTCATAGATCACCTACCACGGGTCAACGCAGCGTTCCGGTGGGAGGACATTCCAGTCAAGATGGA
>JANYAZ010000114.1 GCA_025361045.1 Geothrix sp.
CCAGGTGGGTTTGATTGCCCACCGGGTCCCATTGCGAGGTTTCAGGTTGACTATGTCATTCCGTCCTCCCTGCCCAAGCTTTGCCTGGCGCACTACAAGCGAAAATCAAGCGAACTTCATCGGATGGCCTGAACGATTACCATTGTTCTTGTTCAGGAACCCAGGAAGCATACGGTCCGGATAGAGCATGTAGCTGCCCTGATCCGGGCGGTAAAGCGGGCTGCTGCGCAGCGCATCGAGCAGGACCAGAGCCTGGCCACTGCTGAGGGCTCCCGAACTGAGGACGGCCACCTGCCCTTCCAGCATCAGGTGGAGGTTCCGAAGGTCGATCCCGTCCCCAGCCACCTTCATGAGGTTGTACGAGTGGTAGAGGCCGTCGCTTCGCCGGTTCGCCTGGATCGAGTGGTCGATATGGCGCAAGGCCAGATCGCAGAAGACCTGCAGCCGCTCCATACCTAAAGTCGTTATCTCCCCCGAGAAACCACGAGAGTAAATTGTCGTGCGGTACTCAGAACCCGCCCTGCCTAAAGCATCCAGGATGCGCTTGCGCTCGGGCGCTGCCACGGAGCCTCCCAGGGAACCCTCGTGCCGCTGTAGCACGGCCTCGACCACCTGGAGCAACTGGCCCATCTCGACCGACACCTCGCAGGATCCTGCCTCCGGGGTCCGGAAGAGATCCCGGCAGAAGGCCATGTACCGACGGAGATAGCAGAGGGTCACCATGGACACGCCAAACCCCACCAGGGCATTGTTGGCATCGTTCCATTCCGGCCGCTGAGTGTTCATCCACACGCCGGCTTCAGGGATGAAATTGGTCAACTTGGTCAGTGCGACCAGCAACAGCTTCTCGGTCAGGTTCGTCCGGAAGGGCCCATCGGCACCCATCAGGACCTTCCCGTCTGCGCCCAAGCGTTCGGCGCGTTCCATGGCCTCCCGGTGGGCGGCATGGTCGAAGTGGATGGTGTTGCGGGGATTGGCGATCAGTTCCGCGTAGGGCTTGATGCGGTACGGGACGTCGGCGTAGCTGAAGACCCTCCTCCCAAGCAGCTTGACCAGTTCTCCCGGGTGGAAACGGTTGGAGGCTTCCAGCAGTTTCAGCAGGTAGATGACCTGGTGATCCCCCCAATAACCGATGAAGGACCAAGCATCGTGGGGATCAATGGTTTCCCACTCGAACCCTTCCCGCATGATCCGATAGGGGTTGTATCCATCGGCGGTGGAGCAGTCGAGGAACTTGGAGATCATGCTCTCGATGAATCCTGGGTAGGAGTGGCCAAGCGCCTCCCAGTTCTGGAAGATGTCCCGCCAATTGCCCTGGTAGTCGAGAAGCTTGTATCCAGACGACTCCTTCACGCGGATGGAGAAAATGTTCCAGGGCCGGCTGGGGTCGCCGTGCCGTCGGCTGAAGGTGAGAGGCAGGTACTCATTGATGAGGCGAGCCAGGTCGGGGTCCCCGACCATGGCGGCCTTGGCCTTGAGCTCCGAGAGCATGAGGCGGTCAGGGAGCGCTTCGAAGAAGGGGCCATGGCAATGAGCCACCGCCGTATTGGCTCGCCCCAGGAAGGACTGGAGGTCCTCCCTGGAGATACAGTAGCCATCTTCGGGGACCCGTCCCTTCACCGCCAACATCTGGCGGTGGTGCTCGCGCCGCTCCACGCGCCGAAGCGCGGCGGTTCGGCGAAACTCGGCCCGGTCCTGCTCCGCCTGATGGTGGAGGCTGCCATGAGTCCCACGCGATTCGTACCGAGCCCCCAGGGCGGAGAGTTCCAGCAAATACCTTTGTTCGATCAGGTCACGGCTGGTGCGTTCAAGCGAGCGGCCCACCTCGGCCTTTTTTCCTGGGGCTGCTGCCCGAACAGCTTCCCGGCGCCTACGCTCGTGCTCCTGCTGCCGCCTGATTAATTCCTGGAGCCGCGCTCTTTCCGATTGGAAACGCTGGTGCGCCGCCCAATCCACGATGCGTTCCTCACCCCGAAAGAATTCCCTGTCCCAGACCTGCTGGACTTCTCCATGCTTCCCCAATGCATGAGTAGGCATGGGGCCTTGAACATTCAGGTGGAAATGGAATCTCCCGTCCTGCTCATGCATGGTCAGAACATACGGGCGTCCATGGGAATGAGCCCTCGCCAGCCGGTGCCCGGTTGCCAGTGCCTCTGCTTTTGGGTTTTCCGGGTTACGGGCACGGATGGCGTCGCACTCCACACGGCTCGGGGCAATGATGATTTCGTGGTATTCACAGTCCCGTCCCAGCGCCTCGATGGCTTGCTGGATCGTCAATTCTTGCTCGGCAGCCCCAACAAGCACGACCGCAACCCGATCGTGCTCGGAAGCCAGATAGTGCGAGCGACGGTCCCATTTGGCAGGGGTCCAACGCCCACGGGAGCCGGGGGAAAATCCAGGTTTAATGATGGGGACCATTACCCCTCCCCCCGCAAGGCCTGAATCTTCGCCTTGGCCGATGCCGCGATCTCAGTGGCCCTTGGGCTCGACTCCACGATCCCCAGCAGGTGGGCGTAGATGAGTTGAGAGAGGCCCACACTCCCGGCCTGTGCCTGGAGGATTTGTGCCTCCCGCTCAGCCTGGCCGTTCTCGACGGATCGTAAGATACCCACCAGCGCCTCAATCCGAGCTATCTGCCGAGCCTGCTGCTCCTGGATCACGACCAACGAACGCGAGATCGACTCCAGCCGAGTGGCCGAGCCCTCTTCTAACTCCCGCTGACGCAAATCAGCCAGGAGGATGCGGAGAGCCTGGGTGAGTGAGCAACCCTGGCGATCAGCCCAGGCCTGCAAAGATTCGTAGGCCTCGCTGCCCACGCGGGCATGCACCACGTTTTGGGCACGTCCTTGCCTCTGTTGGGTCATGGCTTTACCCCGCTGGGTGTTGCAGCTTTTGGCGCATGTCCTGAGCGTGTGCCCTTCTTTGGCGCGGCCCAAATCAGGTCAGCTCTGCGCGATAGGCCGGAGGCCCCACAGTCATGCGCCACGCGGAACTTGCCACCCTCCGGGTCGAACACGTTCGCCTCCTCTTCACCAGCACTCCCGCAGGTTTGAGGCGCGCACCAGTCGAAGCAAGAGCCTACTTTTCTGGCGCTACTTGGCGAGGCAAGGCGAGGAAACTTCGTGATCTCGATCAACGGCGAACCGATCACACCTGAGAGTCCAAGGTGTCCCTTCTCGGCCTTCTGACTCCAGGGCTTACCCACAGCTAGCAGGTCAGCGAGGCCGCCCCGAAAGGGACGCTTCCAGATCGATGCAGGTCGTGGAAGCGAGCCAAGAGGATCGACCGAATCAAGGCTGGTATTGGATTCTCGAAGAAACTGACCCCGTAGAGTCACCCTAGAGTCAAAAACAAGAACGGCCATCCCGAAGAATGGCCGTAAGTGTTGCTGTTGTTGGTGGTCCCGGAGCGACTTGAACGCCCGACCCTCAGATTCGTAGTATGACGACATGCATGGAAAGAATGGACTTGCATTCACGGTGTCAAATCTGTGAGGTCCGGCTCGCCGATCCAAATTCCTGACCCACTTTTGGCCATGCGAGACCCTTGAATCCGAGGATGGCCTGCAACGCCACCTCGACCTGCTTCAGGGTAGCCTCACCGGCGGACTGAAGATCGGGGGACCGGTCCGTCTGGCAAAGAACCAAGGCGCGCTCATGCAAGATGCGGTTCCCGTTCTCATGGAGCGGCAGGTGCTGCAGGCGCAGACAATCCCATCCGGCAATATGCCAAGTCGGAAGCCCGGTAGCAGGATCGATCGGATCCAAAGGCCGGATGCATTCCGTTCGCCACCGCGTTCGTTCGCCAAGCGAAGTGCACTGCTGGGTGGCTGGAAGCTCGAATGGCAG